>NZ_JAPEVI010000003.1:4332500-4632500 GCF_026240905.1 Roseibium salinum | reverse complement strand
TCGACTTCGACATTGCGCACGTCGGTTGCATCGTAAAGGTCGTAGTTTGAAATGACCGAATGCTGGATGACGACGACCCTGTCGCCCTCGGCACGGGTATCGTCCGGCGCGAAAACGTAAACGTCCTGTTCGGCCATCCAGTTCGTATGGTCGAACCGCAGGACGATCGCACGGTTGTCGATTTGCGTCGGTATGCCGTTAATCAGGATCGTGCGCTGGAAGTCGCCATCGGTGACAACTGCGCCAGGATCGACCGTCGACAGCCAGATCGTGTCGCCTTCGCCGTTCGGCAGGAAGCCCTGATTGACGCCGCCAAGGCTGACCGTCGAATGATCCAGCAGGTCGTCCCGCTCCTCTTGCGGCGAACGCGCCGCGGAGACGGTCACATAGACCACCTGTCCGGCAGCCAGTTCCTCGGCCAGGCGGACGGTGTAACGGTCGGCATATTGATCGCCGATGTTCAGTTCTTCACCGACGACGGTCCGTCCATCGGTCACGCCCCCGGTTTCTTCATTGATGACGACCAGGCCTTCTTCGGGCGAAGCCACATTGTAGTCGAAACCGTCGACCAGCAGGTTATCGTAGAGAATGTCGTCGGACGTGACGAGGTGGTCGACCGCGCCGGAAACGCCTTCCAGCTCGCGGGTAACGATGTCCTCGACCACATCGCCGGCAACGTTGATCGTGTCGGAGCCGAGGCCACCGATGACGCGATAGGAGACGCCGAATTCCGTCGACAGGACGAAGAACTCGTCATCACCTTCGAGGCCGTCGACTTCGACCACCTCGATCGTCGAATAGCGCACGTTGAGGCCTGCGCCGAAGATGCCGTCCTTGCTGATCGCGATGTCGTCGGCAAATTCGGTGCCGAGAATGACCAGCTTGTCGAAGCCGGTGCCGCCATCGACCGAGACCGGCGCATTCACGTTGTACTGCACTTCGTCCTGGCCGCCGCCGGCCCGAATGTCGGGTGCCTGGCCGATGGAGAAGCCGAGCCCGATCTGTGGCGTCGCGACGCCGTCCTCATCCAGCACGATCGTGTCGTCGGTGAAATCGCCCTGGGTCAGGGTCAGGTCGACATAGTTGATGTTGAGGTCGTCGTTGACGTCGAACACATAGTTGGGTGCGCCGCCGTCGGTCGGCAGCTTGGCCTTCAATGCAGTTTTGTAGTCGGTGATTTCCGCGCCGCTATAGCTGGTTCCCAGCACCGCGTTGAGGTCAAGCGCATCAATTGCAGCTTCCCCGGTAATATCATCTCCAGGGTTGTCCGGATCCTCACCGTCTCTCAGGTCTTCGAGGGCGCTGAGAACCGCGACACCGTCATCGAGATCTGCCTTGTCCAGCATGCCGTCATTGTTCCAGTCGAAATCGACGGTAGCGGCAAGCGCAAAGGCGCGAACGATGAAGAGGTCGTTGTCGTCGTCGCCTTCCAGGCGCAGTTCGGCCTGGTTGGAATAGACGCGGAAGATATCGTTGCCGGTGCCACCCTGTGCCACGAGCGGCGCGGTGATGCCCGGGCTCAGCCAGCCGCGGGTCGTTGCGACCAGATTGCTGAAGACATCTTCTGCAAGAAGATTGCCTTCCGCGATATTCCGGTTCGCGCCGAAGATCTGTCCGATCTGGAACGTATCGTAGCCCAGTCCGCCATCGAGCGTGGTGATCACAGTCGTATCGTCGGTGAAGAACGCATCGTTGCCACCCTGACCTTCGATGGTCAGGCGCCCGTTGAGGCCCGTGTCGTAGTTGATACGCTGGACTTCGGACGAACTTTCGTTGCCCGCGACCACGTCTTCATAGGTCGACAGCACGCCATGAAGCATGGCAACCGTGCCCGGACGGTCAAATCCGGTCTCGCCAGGAATGTCGACGCCCGCGCGCAGCAGGAAGATATCGTCTTCCGGATAAAGATCGCCGGTACCGGGATCTCTGCCGTTCTTGTTCGCAGCGGTACTGTCGATGCCATAGATGAACGCTTCGTCGACACCGTCATCCTCATCACCCTTGTCGAGGATGTTGATGATGTAGTTGCGGTCTCCGACGCCGTTCGAGCCGGTGGTATAGATCTTGTAGAGATCGCTCTCCGCCTGGCCGTCGAGCGTCAGCGTGTGCTGGGCGACGACATCTGCCGTATCCGGAGACGTCCGCGTCAGCGTGTCTTGCAGGTAGTAGACCGTCATCCGGTCTTCGCCGTCATTGGCGACGCCGGCAACCGTCGACGCGCTGCCGTAGACCCGGGTCTTGGACCCGAGGGAGATATAGCCTGCATCGCCAAGGTTCGTGCCGCCGCTGAGCCCGGTCGGATCGCCGAACTGGATGGTATCGACATCGGCGTTGCCGAAAATCTGGGTGAGATGCACCGGTGCGAGTTCGGAAGGTGCCGCGGTTCCGACCGGCATGTTGCCGGACTGGCTTCCCGGGGTCACGTCCGCGCCGGCAATAATCCGCCCGCGCAGGATGAGGTTGGTGCCGTAGTTCAAATCGTCATCGCCATGGTCGCCGCGCAGGACGATGCCTTCGGCCGCGAGAATTTCGCTGTTTTCATCGGTAAAGACGCTGTCGCCGACAAGCAGCGTCACCGTGCCCATTTCCGCGAAGACCTGCCCATTCGGAACCAAACGGTCCCAATCTGGTTGGTTCCCGGGCCCTGTTGTGTTGTCCTCGGCAAAGAGAGCCGTTCCGCTGTCGATCAGGAACAGGTGCTCGTCGAGTTGCCCGCTTTCGCGAACCGTAAGAGTGACGTCGCCAAGATAGGTGTGAGCGAATACGAGACGCAGTTCGGCATCGGTTTCCGTCAACCAGATGCTGTTGGTTGCTTCCAGTCCAACATCGTCCTCGTCCGTGTTTAACCAGGCGTTGAGGTTCTGGAGATACTGCGCAGCATTGCTGGACTCAGCGTCTCCGGCCAGCGGGTCCCCATAATTGGTCGATCCACGGCGGCTGTCGATTTCGAGATCATTGCCGAATTCACCGATGCTTGCACCGGCACCATTGGCATCGAGATCGATCGTCTGCCCGAGAATGTTCGGATTTACCTCACCGGGACGGCGGTCCACAATGGAGCCTGCAGTCGTGCGCAGCGACACGTCGCGGTCTGTATCGACCGTGTGAACATGAAGGTCGCCGACGGTTTCGTCGATGAAGATGCCGAGCGTCGTGGAAGCCGTCGTATCATAGGCACGCAGGACGCCATCCGGGCCGGTATTGTTGTAGTCCACGTTGATTTCCAGGAAATTGCCGAGACTACCGGTTCCCGGAATTCCAGGAATGCCGATACCGCCCAGAAGTCCGCTGGAAAGGTTCAGCGGGTTGGGGTTGAGCACGCGCGAGGCAACCAGCGAGTGGTCCGGGTTCACGAAGCCCGCTGCCGCAACCATGGTGATGTTCTCGCCGGAGACATCCGCCTCTTCAGGCAGAGAATCCCGGTCGTTGTCGAGAATGCGCATCGGCGAATAGAGCAGCACGTCCGAGCCGTTCGACCGGATCCGTTCGACCTGCATGTCGCCGGTCTTTTCGGTAAGCGCGATATAGCCGTTTGTCAGGACGTCGATGTCGCCCGTGCCGTTGATCTCCGTAATGCCGAGAACGTTGACGATCTTGTTGGCGGCAAGGTTGGTATCCTCGGCTGCCCTGACGATGATGTTACCGGTCGGCGTGATGCCTCCTGCTTCCAGACCCGGCAGCTCGTAGAGCCCGTTTGACGGATTCCGCCCGCGGAAGTCATAGGTCGAGGCGATGCTGGTGCTGGAATTGGCAAACAGACCCCGGCTCGCAGGCTGCTGCGATCCGTCGTTCTGGTCGAAGAAGGTGTAGTGGACTTCACCGTTCGTATCATTGTCCCACTTCACCAGGACGCCGCCGAAGAGGCCGGCGCCGGTCTGGTTGAGGCTGGACTGCAACACCAGATCGATAGTGTTCCCCGCTTCGACGCGGTCGATGTCGATGATGTAGAAATCTACCCCGGCCGTGCCTTCCCGCTGCATGCCGCGCAGATCCATCTTGATGTCCTGGCCTGCATCGACCGTGAAGGATTCCTTGCTCGTCAGCGCATGGGTGTCGTTGAAGCCTCCGGATGTGGAGAGATTGATCTTCTCCCCGGCTTTTGCTTCCGCGAGGGTCGAGGCAAGGCCGACGCTCAGGCCATTGTCCGACACTACGGCGTAGTAATAGCCGAGATCGCTCAGCCCGCCGATGACGGACCCACTGGTGCGGTCGTATTGCAGGAGCTGGCCGGTGACGAACTGGTTCGCCTGTCCGATGAAGATCTCATCGGTGAGTGCGTTGACCTGTCCGGTCTTGAAGGAGGTTGCTTCCGGCAATCCGGCGCTGTCGACGAGATCGACGTTGACCCGCGATGCGAGATAGCCATCGGGATTGCCGACATCCGCCGGCGGGTTCGAATGTCCGACGCTGCCGGATGCTTCCATCTTGAGGGTATGGGTTCGTACGAGCGATGTCGTGCCGCTGCGCGCACTTGTCCCGTAGATTGAGCCGACCGCGTTCAGGATGAAGGTCGTACCGATCGGATTGTCGATGAACCCGTTCAGGTAGATATCCGCACTGGAGGCGAAGCCTTCAATGCCGAGGCTCTTGATCTCGATGAGCGTCGGAGCGACTTCCTGTTCAATAGTAAAACTCATGGCACCCGGCGTTCCGCCAATGCCGGAGATCGTCGGATCGAACCAGACAACCGGTTGGTCGCCGTCGGCCACGCTGATGTCGTTGATAATGATGTCCTTGTCGGACTTGTTGGTGATCGAGACTTTCTGCAGGGTTTCCCGGAATGTCCAGGTACCGCCGGAGCCGGCGATGTCGGACCCGGACGCTGCGGAGGTCTTGAATGCCACGTCGCCCGGACCCGGGTTGGTGATGTCGTTGACCACGATGCTGTCGCTCAGGATCGTATCGCCCTCACCCTCGGCGGAACCGCCGCCACCCGTGCTGTCGTTCACGGTAATCTCGACAGCTTCCTCGATTTCTCCGTTGGCACCGATTGAGAGCGTCTTGACCAAGAGGGTCGGGGACCGTCCGGACAGGATCAGGACGTCCGCGTAGAAATTGATTTCATCGAGGGACGAGGATTCGTTGAGAGGATCTGCATCCCCCACGGCAAGCGAGCGCTTGCTGACGTCGGCATCGACGCTGCGGCTGATGCTGCCGCCGTTCTCCGTTGAAATCCAGAAGGCAAGATGCTCGTCTGCCCCGCTCGGAATGCCAGAGTTCGTCGGATGCGCCAGAATTGCGTCGTTGAATGCGCGCGGACCAGCTGTCACCTGGGCATCGGTCACCCCGTTGCCGGCGCCTGTGACATGCGAACGCAGGTCCGTCTCGTTGTTGGCATTGGCGTCGACGAAGCCGAAGAGCCCCGTCGCCCGGGCAAATGCCTTCGAATGTGTGTCGACGTTGTCATACTTGGTGATCAGGTCGACACCTTCATAGCCGGTGAGCTGTGAGCCTTGGCTGAGGGTCACGTCGGCATCGAAAAAGGCATCGATATCGCCGGTCGACGTGCCTTCGCCGTAGAAGCCGGCCCCGCGCCCGTCGCCTTCGGCGCGGATGTAGATGCTGTCGGAGGTCGCGGCCAGCCGCGCCCGGTTAGAGCTGAGGATCGCATTGTCGCCAAGCTCGACCAGCGTGTCAGCAGTTAGGACATCGATGTGGGTCTGCGCATCCGCGTCACCGCCGAAGCCGATCCCGGATCCCTTGGATTTGCCGGTCAGGTTGACGCGTGAATTCGCGCCGAGCTGGGCCAGGCCTCCGACCAAGGCAACAGCATTGTTGCCAAGGGCCGACGTCGTGGTGAAATTCACCGTGATTTCGGTTCGCGGTGTCACAGTGCCGACAAATCCGCCGGCATCGCCATTGCTCGACGCATTGGTGTTTGCCCGGCTTTCGGAACTGATGGTCAGGTTGTTGTCCGCAACCAGACGCGCATCGGCGCCGATGGTCGCGACACTGGTCAGTGTCTGGTGGCTGCGGCTATTGGCATCGCCGATTGCGACGAAACCGCCGCTGCCGTTGGTTGCGCGCGCCGTCGAGTTGGTTTCCGCCCAGGTGGAAATCACGACATTCGTCGATGTTGTGAGAAGGTCGGCGTTCATCGTCGCCGTAACATTCGGACTGTTGTGGACATCCGCGTCGTTCAGGGAGACCCCAATGAATCCACCACCGGATCCCTTGGCATTCGCCGAAGAAATGCCATCGCCGGACTGGGGCGCGACTTCGTCAAGCGAGACGCCGCCGGGCCCGGTCAAAAGTTGCACAGGAGACTGCGAGACGGAATTCACCGTAATATCGATCCGCAGCTGCTGTTCCGATGAGCCCGGTTGAGGTTGCGCGAGATCGACAACCAGCTGGCCGACGCCGTGGTTGGCATATGGCCCGGTAAGGCTTGTCGGCGTCAGGCCGATGACTGGCCCGCCTTCGCTGGCGGAAAGCTGGAACGTGTTCGCAGTCTTGTTGACGACGTAATAGATCTGGTTGTCGACGAGACCGCTGATACCGACATTCTGCGCGCGTACGAAGGAATGCAGGTCGGGACCTGAGCCAGGCGACAATTGAATGATGGCCTCATCCACGGTAACGCCGTTGACCGCGGAGCGGGCGACACTTGCCAACTCGCCGGTATCGTTGAGAAGTTGCTCCATCTCAACGAGCGTGATCGTGTCGTTGCCCGTGCCGCCGATGCTGGCGATCGTGTAGGTGCCGTCATTGGCACCCGCGCCGGAGATGGTGATCAGGTCACCGTTCATATAGCCTTCGGCAGTCCAGTCACCGCCCGTCCAGACGATCATGTCTCCGGCCGCATCGCGAATGAAGTCGAACGCCCCATTGACCTGGGTCGCCTCGAAGTCGGGCCCGCCGCTCAAGGTGAGCGTGTCGTTGACGATGCTGGTGATCGTATAGGTGCCGTTGCCACTGACAGAGCCGGCATTGGTCACATTGATGCTGTCGCCAACCCCAAAGCCTGCGCTCAGCCAGCTGCTGCCATCGGTGCGCAGCAGTTTCTGGGTGCCGCCGTCCTCGATGAAGTGGATTTCCGTCGTGACAACATCGTTCTTCTTCAGCTGGATCGTCGTTGGGTTGACGGCCACCACGCGGTAGGTTGCGCCGTCGGTCAATCCGCCGATCGGCGTTTTCACATAGTCGCTCGACGGCGACATCGTGCGGTCGATGTAATCGGTGACGGTGTAGATGACCCGATCGCCGGTCGAGAAGCCGTGATTGGAACCGAAGGTGATGTCATCCGACGCCGCACTTACGTCGCCGGTGCCGGCAACCGCCGCGTCGGGCGCCAGATAGCTGACCTTGTCACCGTCATTAAGGCCGTGAGCGATGATGGTGATCGTGTTGTTGGAAATATCCGTGGAGTCGAACGTGTTGACGTTGCCGAACGGATTCGTCGCCTTGGCGGCCGAATCTACGAGCTGGATGGTGAAGTCGTCCAACACCAGCACATAGCGTAAATCGCCCGCTGCCGCGCCGAGGCTGGCGTCGGCAAGACCGAGATCCGGGCTGTAGCGGACCGCGTCGCCATTCGAATAACCATGCTTCTGGTTCAGGAAGGTAATGCGTTCCTGTTCGGCGTCGATGCTGATCAGCTTGTCGATTGCCGTAACCGGCGTCAGGTCGACAACAAGCTCCCCGAGACGGTGCGAGTCCGCGGTCCTCTGGCTGGAGAAACTTGGCGAGCCGAGATTGACGATGTCCGTACCCGCTGCGTCGTGCGACAACTGGAAGAAATCGTCGCCGGGATTCGCCTTGACGACATAGTATGTATTCTCGTCCTCGAGTTCGCCGAACGGCAGGTCGGCGACCTTGATGAGGTTGTGC
Source organism: Roseibium salinum (assembly GCF_026240905.1). Taxonomy (NCBI): domain Bacteria; kingdom Pseudomonadati; phylum Pseudomonadota; class Alphaproteobacteria; order Hyphomicrobiales; family Stappiaceae; genus Roseibium; species Roseibium salinum. The sequence continues at coordinate 4,624,670 of NZ_JAPEVI010000003.1, read as the reverse complement.
GTGTCGTCGAAGTCGTCGAAATTCACGGGGCGGTTGATCCCGATGATCGGTGTGTCGAAATCGCCGGTCGTCTGGCCTCGATCGGCCGTCACAGACGTGTCTGTTCCGTCGGCGAAGGCATTCACCGAGGTCAGCGTAACTGTACTGCCCGCGGCGCCGCTGGAGATCGTGTAGGTGCCGTCGCGCGCCCCCGCGCCACTGATCGTGAACTGGGTGCCGTTTGTGAAGCCGTCGGCAGCCCACGTGCGGCCATCGTTGCGAGTGATCTGGTCGCCGCCTGCGTCGCCGTTGAAGGTCATGCTGGCGTTGATGATCGTCGCGTCGATCGAAGCGGCGCCCGACAGCGTCAGTGTACTGGCGGTCGCCGCCGTAATCGTAAAGGTTCCGTTAGACCCGGAGCTGTCGGTGATGATGGCCTCTCCGCCGTTGCCCGGCCCGAAGCCGTCGGCAACCCAGCTGCCGCCGTCGAGACGCACCACCTGCACCGTCGCCGAGCCATTGGTGCGAACAAAGTCGACTGGAACGTTGTTCAGCGCCGCGCCGCGCTTCAGCTGGATTGTGACGTCGTTGACCTTGACGACGCGGTAGTCGTCGCCCTCGGTTAGCCCCAGAATGGGCGTAGTGGTCGTGCTGCCCGTCGGTGGCGTCACCGTGTAGCGGACGACGTCGTCCGTCTCGAATCCATGCGCCTTGAGCACTTCGTCGCCGTTCGCCAGCGTCTCGGTGAAAACGATGTTGTTCGCGCCCGTACTGTGGGCGAGGTCAGCCTCCTCCTCGATCGCGTCACCAGGATCGATCGTGAGATTGAATATGTCGATCATGTTCGAAAGCGACACGTCGACCGAGCTGTTGCCGAAGCTCTGTGGGTCCGGTGCATTATAGGTGACAGCGTCGCCGTCGGCGAAACCGTTGCCAACGATGGTAATCCTCTCGGTGCCTGTATTGACGTCATCCACGGCATCAAATGAACTGAATACCGCGTCCGGATTCGTGGCGTTGCCGACGGTATCCACAAGGCGAATCCGCGTCGCGTCTACGACCAGAACGTAATAGGCCTGTCCTTCGGTCAGGCCGAAATTGGCCAATGCACCGGAAGCGCCCGGATAGTATACGACCTTCTCGCCGTTCGCGAAGTTGTGCGGTCCAACGAAGGTGATGATTTCCGTGTCGCCATCGACATTGGCCGTGTCGAAGACCGAGCCGAGATAAATCAGCGTGTCATCAATATTGCCGTCGCCATCGATGACATTGATGACGTTATATTGCCGGTTGACCGAGATGACGCCGTTTTCGGTCGGGATAACGGAGGGCCCTTCGAGCCCGCCGATCAGCGTTCCTCCATTGAGGTCGTATTCAACTGTTTCACCGGTTCCCAGACCATGACGTTCCACGGACAGCGTGTTTGTCGCATCGTCCGCATCGAGGATCGTCCCACGCTCAACGGTGTTTTCGTTCACCGGATCCACCGGCTTGCCGATCGCCGAGATCGTGACCGTACCGGAGACCGTGATCACCGATCCGTCGCCAATCGTGCTGGAGACAGTCGCGTTCGCATAGGCCTCCGCATCAGACGCACCGGCCCCGAAGAGGCCGCCGATCGCGGTCCCCTTGACCCGGGCATCGCTCTCCGTCCTGCCGTCGGCGAGGATGGTTATGTTCTGCGCCGAAGCGATATCCGTATTGTTGCCGATCGACGCCGATACCGTTGGATTGGCCCTCGAGATCGAGCTGTTGATCGTCAGCGCGCCCAACAGACCGCCGGCGGCGGCTTCGCCGACTGCACTGGCGGCGTTGAAGGATTTCGCCTCGATTGTGATGTCGTTTGCCGACGTCACATCGCCGCTGAAGGTTGCGGTTGCCGAACCGTTGGCTTCCGCTTCCGTCACGGTCGCACCAACGGCTGCAGCACCGAAGGAGAAAACCTCCGTGTCGGCCGTCGCGAAGTTGCGGATCCGCGCCTTCAGGTCGATATTGCCGGAGATAATCAAATTGCCGCCTGCCCCGACCGAGGCAGTGACTTCGGCGTTTGATTTCGCCGTGGGCGCCGCGCCCTGACCACTTACCAGTCCACCTCCCGATGCTTCTGCGGAAGCGCGCGCACCCCGGTCCGTTGCGGCATCCGCCTCGTCAAATCCGTGGGACGCCAGGATTGAGATACCGGCCGCCGTGATCGTGGCGTTGCCGCCGATCGATGCATCTGCCGTCGGCAGAATGTCAACCGATGCGAAGCTTGTTCCGACCGCCGCGAGGCCCACCGACAGGGCGAACACATCGGCGGAGGCATTGTGGCTCATGCGGTTTTCGATATTGATGAGACCGTCAGAGAAGATTTCAGAGTTATCGCCGATTGCCGCCTTCGTATCGGTATGGATTTCGAGCACCGCGAAGTTGAACGTGCCCGCGATCGCACCGCCCGCCATCGCGAAGGTATCGAGGTCGGCATCGATCGTTGACCGTGCCTCGATGTTGATGTCACCAACCACTACCGTCTTGCCGATATCGGCGTTGATGCCGATGGAGGCCTCGACTTCCTTGGTGTTGGCATCGTCGTCGCCGATCGTCAGCTGCGTGAACGAGGCACCGACCGCCGCCGCCCCGACCTGAACGCCCGTCGTCGTGAGATCAAAATCCTGGGTCGAGTTGGCGAGCACATTTATGGTGTTTGCTGAATCAATGACCGCATGGTCGAGGATCTGGGCGCGCACCGCGCTTGTGTCGTTGACGACCACCACGGAAGCGCCGAGGCCGACAAAACCGCCCTGGAGAGCAACGGACGTGACGTCGACGTCCTGATTGAACATCGCCTTGACGGTCAGCGTGTTACCGGCCTTGAGCTTGCCGTCGGCCTTCGCGCGCACCTGGCCCGACAGATTGAGCACGGAGACCGAAGCCCCGGCGCCGACGAGGCCCACTGCAGCGTTGCCGAGCACCAGGTCGACCGTCATCTTCTCTTCGGCCATCACGATGATGTTGTTGCCGGCATTGACGTCACCGTTGCCGATGGACGCCGATGTGCCGCGTTCGGCTGGCACCGAGGCACTCAGCATCAGGCTCAGATCCGCGCCGCTCAGTGAATCGGTGCTCAGCCGGTTGGAGGCATCGCCAAGCTTGCTGGCGAGGCGTGAATTCGCAGTGTTCGCGTTGGCATCGGATTCGAAGCCGCCAAGCTCCGACCCGAGGCCGCTGACACCGTCGTCGGCCTGGTTTCCGGCCTCCGTGGATGCATCGCCTGAATCGCCCTGCAATGCGTTTCCACTACCACCGCTCTTGTCGTCGTAGCCGTCGCTGAAGTTTTCGCCGATCGACCAGACCGAAACCGAAGCGCCCAGCCCGACCACACCGCCGGCACCGGAGAAGGTGAAGCCGGTCAGGTTCTTGATCGAGACGGATCCCACCTCGACATCGCCCGCCGCCTTGACGATTGCCCCGGCATTGATCGCGGCCACCGTGTCGTTGGTGATCCGGCCGAAATCAACGGCACCCGCGAGCCCAACGAACCCGACGCCGAGCGCTCCGGCAAAGCTGGTGACGCCCACCTTGTTGGACGCGTTCACATACACGCCCTGATTGCCGTTGACCCCGTTCGATGTCAGGTAATTGGCGGCATCGTTGTTGATTTCCGCGCCGAGGCCGATCGCGGCCGTCGTGTCGGAATCGATGATCGTCACCGTGACGCCGCCTGCGATACCGGCATAAAGACCGATGCCGCCCGCAACGGAAATATGCGTTGCTGCTTCCGACGCTTCTGCCTGGACGATCACACCGTTCACAGGTGCGCCCTTCTTGTCGAAGCCGTCGCCGGCCCCATTGATCGTTCCGTCCAGGACGCCGGATATTCCGGTTCCGTTGCCGAGCGCATCCACCTCGGCAGCATCGCCGATCGAAGCTTCAGTCCGTTTCGTAATGGTAACCACGCCGACCGAACCGGCGGCACCCGCACCGCTGATACCGATGCCAACTGCGCCCGAGACAACGGTGAATTGCGTGTCATCGCTCGCCAATACGGCGACGTCACCGCCCGCATCCACATCGGCGGAGCCGAAGATCTGGGCTTGTGTCTGCGCATCGAGGCTCAGAACCGATACACCGCCTGCCAGGCTGAAGGTTCCACTGAAGGCAAGGCCTGCAGAGACGATCAGGATCTTCTCCTTTGCGGTGGCTATGACTTCCACATCGTCTTCGGCCTGAACGTCTGCACCGGTTCCGATGATCGCCTTGGTGCTCAAGGTGACGACCGAAACGTCGACGCCCGGAGCAGCAGCACCGCTGCCGGCAAATGCGGCACCAGCGCCCACTCCGACATGATTGAAATCGCTCGCCGCCGCGACAAGGACGGACTGGCCGCCATTTGCGTTACCGGTCAGATCCTTGTTGATCATGGCGTCGGTCTGGATTTCGGCCTTGGTCTTTACGTCAATCACATTGACGGCCGCGCCGATTGCAACACCAACGCTGCCACCGCCGCCGACGCTGATTGCGAAGGTTTCGACATCGTCCTTGCTGGTGGCCGAAACGGCCACGCCGCGGAAGCTGTTGTTGACGGTTGCGGTTGCCACGCGCTCCTGGGTGAGGCCCGGATCGACGTCGGCATCTCCATCCGTGCCGTCCTGATCCAGATCGCTGAACTGGCTGAGACCTGAAGGTGCACCGGCTTCAAGGTCGCCCTTGGTGGGCTTGGGCGGTGCCGTTGGCGACGATGTCCCCTCGGGATCATAGCCCGCGATGGCGGCCGAACCGGCGAAGCTCACATCGTAGCGTCCAGTCCGCGCCGAGACTGTATCATTGCCCTTGCCCGTGACATCTGCCCCGGTTTCGATAAGGGCCTCGTTGACCTTGTCGACAACCGCGACACCGGCCGAAGCGCCGATGCCTGCCGATCCGCCGATGGCAACGCCGCCAACGATCAAGTCGAGTTCGGTTTCGTCCTGGGTCTGGACCAGAACGCTGCCATCGGCAAAAACATCCGCGCTGGAGCCAATCTTTGCACGGGTCGTCAGATCGAGAATGAAGACATCCGCCGAAACGGTGATGCCGACGTTGGAGCCGCCCCCTGCAGCGACGGAGAAGGACTTGATATCTTCATTGTTGATCGCCTCGATGGTGACATTGCCGTCCGCATCGATGGTCGTGTTGGAACCGACTTTCGCTTCCGTCACCTTGGTGAGCGTCGCAACGTTGACGCCGGCACCGAGCCCTGCCCCGCCGGCGGAAATCGCCAGGGAACCGGAAATCGTCAGAATATCTGTCTCATCTTCCGCATAGATACGCACGCCCGGATCGTTCGACCCATTGAGGGCGTTGACGGAACTGTTCGCTCCGAGATTGGCAATCGTCGTTTCGTCGAGAACCGTCACCGCGACGGAACCGGCAATCGCCGCGCCGCTGCCCGAACCGCTGCCGGCAGCTGCGACAGTCGTGACGTCGTCGGTCGACGTCGCTTCAATCTTGAGACCAATGGCACCGTCGGTCACGATGGACGCATGCCCCTTGACGTCGGCCTTGACGTTGTCGAGGTGAACCAGGACGACGCTGGAAATACCGACTGCACTGCCGCCGAACCCGAACGCAACGCCGCCTGCAAGGGCGAAGAGCTCGAAATCACCGTCTGCGGAAACGGTGACATTCCCGGAGGCGGACAGAGTCGTCTTGTCGAGCGCTGTCCCGGCCTCGATTTCGGTGAGCGTATCGGTTTCAAACACAGCAACGCTGATTGATGCCGCGACGCCGGTCCCGCTGGTCGACAGGCCGAACGTCGCCGCGACGGTCGTCAGCTTGTCGTCGGAGTCGGATTTGACTTCGAGATTGCCCCCGGTCGTGATCAGGTCGGCCGAAGAGCCTATGGTCGCCTTGGTTTCGCGGTCGATGACGTTGACGTCGATACCGATGCCGACCCCGGCGTTGCCGCCGGACAGGCCAATGCCACCGGCCGCGGTGAACAGGGTCATCATGTCATGGGCAAAGACGGTAATATTGCCGTCCGCGTTGATCGTGGAGTTCGCGCCGACCGAAGCGGTCGTGCGAACGAACATTACGTTCACGCTTGACGAACCGCCGATGGCCGCGCCGCCGCTCGACGCCGCGACACCGGCGGCGAAGTTGGTGAAACTGAGCGAGACCTCCCCGATCACGTCGAGATCGATGAGTTCCGTGAAGGGCACCAGGCTTGCATCCGCCTCGATGGTAACGCCGCCACTGTTCGCATTGATGGTCGTTCCCGTGCCGACCGTTGCCTTGGTTTCGAGTGTGTTGACGATATTCACGGACACCGCGATGCCAACACCGGCACTGCTGCTGGCGGTCAACGCCGCGCCGCCGGCCAGGTTCTGGATCTCGTTGTGACTGTCCGCGGAGACGATCACACCGCCGGCCGCGGTCGCCGTGATTGTGCTCGAGTTGCCAATCTCGGCGATGCTGGAGCTGTCGACGTAGTTGACGGCGATCGATCCGCCGATGGTCGTCCCCTTGGAAGCGGCGCCAGCAAGAGCGCGCACCTGATAACTGTTCTTGGTGTCTGTCGGTTGAACCGAGCGAACCGCGACACTGCCGCCCGTAACATTGGCGGAGTTCCCGATCCGCGCCTTTGCGTCGACTTCGGAAATGTTGAGGCCGACAGCAGCGGCAACACCGGTCGTGGCGTTGGAATCGAAAGCGGTCGCATCCGCGATCGCCTTGGCCGTTACCTGCGTCTCGACTTCAACAACCACCGCGCCGGACGCCGCGAGGGTGACGCTGTTGTCAATCAAGGCGTCCGTTGTCGCCCGCATGTAGTTGACGGCAATGGCCGCCGCGACCTGTGTTCCGCCGCTTCCCGTCCCCTTGCCGGACTGGGTATCGGAATTGGTGTTGGCCGTGCCGACGCTGCCTGTCCCACTCTGAGTCGGGGCTTTCACGGCATCGCCGGACTGGGTGCTCGTCTGGCCGCTCTTCTTGTTGACTTCGCTGTCGGAATCGTCGCCGCTCTCGTCCTGTCCGCCCGCGCTCGCCATGGTATGAACGGTAGAGGTCAGAAGCGACGTTGCCTTGACGGTGACGCTGCCTGCCGTGCCGCCGATGCTGCGCGCGATTTTCGCGTCCGTATCCGTGAAGCCAATGTTGAGGCCGATCGAAATACCAATTGCCGTGCTGCCGGAAGCAGCCGCGTCGGCCATCGTCACGAGCGATCCGGTGTGATGGGCAACAGCAGAGAGTGCACCGCCGGTAAGCGCCAGGTCGCCGCCACCCGAGCCGATGATGGCGCTGGTCTGGTTATCGACATAGGCAATGGCGATGACACCACCGACGCTGGTTCCACCCTTGGCCCCCGCTTTCACGGTAACCGGCATGGAATGATTAGAGGTTGCAGCGGCCTGCAGACTGGAGGCAGTGCCGTTAAGGACGTGGCTCTTGCCGTCCTCAACACCCGCGTTGGTCTTGTTGATGTCGATACCGATGGCAATCGAAGCGCCGACACCGGTGGAAGACCCGCCGCCGACGGCCTCGGCTGTCGCGGTGAGCTTGGTCTCGGTCGTGTTCGTCGCCGTCATCGACACGGCACCGCCACCGAGCACGAGCGTAGACGCACCTGTGGCGCCGCGGCCGAACACCGCATGGGTATCGGTGTGAACGACGCTGAGCGCAAAGGATCCGGCAACGCCGATGTCGCCGGCGCTGGCGCCGGAAACGGACTTCGCCTCGAAATCGTGCTTCAGGTTGCCGCCAACATTCTTCATCGTGGCGCTGAGCACTAGACCGTCAGCATCGATGGTCGTGCCGGTGCCGATGATGGCCTGGTTGGTCATGTCGGCAACATTGATGGCAACCGCGATGCCGACAGCCGTTGCGTCGTCGCTCTTGGCGCTACTGTCCGCAATCGCCTTAGCGTCCATGTTGTTGGACGCCAGCAGCGAGAGATTGCCGCTGGTTACGGTGACACTGCGACCGTCGGAAACCGTGGCTTCGGCGGTGGAGCTTGAAACGTTGATGGCAATCGCAGCTGCTACACTTACACTGCTGCCTTCACTGGAGGCCGACTGTGAGGAGCTGTCCGACTTGCCGGATTTTTCATTGGCAAGGCCTGTCGATGAATCCTTCTGGTCATCCGCCGTCGAGCCGTCGTCACTGGCACCTTCTGCCGAGGCTTTTGCGGTCGTGATCGAGGAGCCGTCGCCATGGGCGGCCAGCGTGATAGCTCCGCCGGTCGTGGTGTTGCGGTTGATGTTGGCCGTCGCGGTGTCGTCCACGAAGGCGAGGGCGAGCGACGCGCCAATTGCGGTGTTGCCGGTGGCATCGCCATCCGCGGTCGTCGTGGTCTCGCCGTGATGGGTAGCGGTCGCGTTGAGGGTACCTGAAATGTTGAGCGCAGTCGCGCCTGTGCCGATTGAAGCCTCGGTCGTGTTATCGACAACGGCAAGGGCAAAGGAACCGCCGACGCTTGTACCGCCGCCTTCCGCGCCACCTTCCGCAGTGATGGTGTTCTTGTGCGAGCCGGTCGCCGAAAGCGTGACATTCGCACCATTGGTAAGCACGGACCCATCGGAAAGAACCGCTTCGGTCAACTGGTCGTTGATGTCGATGGCAATCGAGGCACCGACACCGGTATTGCCGCCGGTGGCGTTGGCCTTCGCTTCAACGGTCGCCTCGCTGGTCGAGGCCGCCGTGAGCGAGACAGAGTCCGTCCCTGCATTGACGGTGCCCTCGATCGCGGCGCGGGTATCGCTGTTCACATAGGAAAGCGCAAACGAACCGGCGACGCCGGTTTCTTCCGCAGAAGCGCCGGACGTCGATTTCGCTTCGAAGTCGTGCTTTGAGTCGCCTGCCGCCTTCATTGTGGCGGAGGCGGAAACGCCGCCGTTGACGATTGCCGATGATCCGACAACCGCGAGGTTTTCCATCGTCGCGACGTTGATGCTGACCGCGATGCCGACACCGGTCGAACCATCGGCCTGAGATGCATCCGCAATCGCCTTGGAATCCATGTTGTTTGACGCAGCCAACGTCAGGTCGCTGTTGATCGTGACGTTGTTGACCGAGGCGTCGGCCGTCGACGTGGACACATTGAGGGCGAGAGATGCGGCAACGCCGACACTGTCGCCACCGGCCATGCCGTCATCGGTGGAAGCCGATTGTCCGGATGTATCGTTGGTTTTGTTCGAACGATCGTCTGCGAAACCGGTCTGCTTGCTCTTCTGCGAATCCGCATCCGTATCCGCGCCCTTGTCCTCGCCTTTGGCCGAGGACTTGGCAGTCACCAGGGACGACCCGTCCGCCGCGGCCGTGAAGATGACGGTTGGCGCTGTCAGGTTGCGCTTGGTCGTCGCCGTGGCACGATTGGTGACAAAACCGAACGCCAGCGCCGCACCGATTGCCGTATCGCCGCCCAGGGCCGTGCCATCCGCCAGCACGATGCTTTCTCCGTGATGGGTCGCTGTCGCGCTGATCGCGCCGCCCGTCGTCATCGCCGTACCCGTGCCGATCGACGCCTCGGTGACGTTCTCGACGACCGCGATCGCGATGGCACCACCCAGGGTGAAGCTGCCGTCACCGGCGCCACCGGCTTCCGCCTTGGTGTCGTCCTTGTGATTGCCGGTCGCCGACAGTGTCAGCGTGCCTACGTTTGAAGCCTGTGTACCGTCGAGGATCGCTGCCTTCGTCGTATTGGTGCCGATATAGAGCGCGACGGAGATCCCGACGCCCTTGTCCGCTGCGGCAACGGGAACTTTGTTGGGAATGGCGTTGGTGATTGCGCTGGTCATGCTGTTCGCGGTCAGCGTCAGGTCGGCACCGTTGAGATTGACGGAACCGTCGACGACAGCTTCCACGGTTGTGGTCAGCACGTGGATGGCAAGTGAACCGGCGAACTGGAAATCGGCCCCGTCGCCGCCACCCGATTTCGCCTCCACCTTGAACGTGTTGTCCGCATCCATCATTGCCGAAACGGAAACGGTCGATGCGGTAAAGTTGCCGCCTTCAAGGGAGGCACGCACAGTCGGCAATTCGAACCCGAGTGCGACGGCGACGCCGACACCGGTGCCGCTGCTCGCCGTCGAGGAGCCATCCGCCAGGGTCGAGACCGTGTCGGTGCTCGACGCGCTGAGCATGACCGAGCCATCGGTCGTCAGGTTGCTTGACGTGGAAATCACGGCCTCGGTGGTCGGCCGGTAGATGGTCACCGAAACGGCGCCGGCGAAATCGATATTGCTGCCGCCGGACGTGTCTGTCTGGGCCCGGTCGGTCGTATTGCCGTCATCGTTGGGATCGGCAAGGCGATCTTCGGAGCTGTTCGACGTACCATCGTTTTCGGCACCGCCGGAAGTCGAGATGGCGCTCGACAGGACATTGGCGTTGAGCGTGGACGTGACGGCGATGGAATCCGGGTTATTGCCGTTTCTGGCGTTGATCGAAGAGGTGCCGCCAACGGAGGCGACAGTGGCGATCCCGACTTCGGTCACGGCGAGCGTCGCACCTTTTGCGCCAGCGTCGGCCGAACCGTCTGCAATGGAATCGATATCAAGTGTCGTTGAGGCTCCGAGCGCCACTGCGCCGGCAACCATGATGTTCGAAGCGCCGGTCACACGGGTGGACACACCGCTGCCGAGGAAATCCGGGAAGGCGTCGCTGCCTTCGATGACCACGACAGTCACTGCGGCATCGGCATTGGTGTTGGTGTCGCTCGAATCGGCATCGTCCTCAAAGGCGACGGTAATATTTGCGGCGGCCATGGCCGACAGCCCGGCAGCGGACAGAGTCGTCCCGTCGAGCTTGATCGAGGCCGTCGGAATGACGACGATCAGTGAGGCATCGACGGTGCTCCCGATCGTCGATGGCGACGCACTGACATTGGCGACCGCGTCGGCAGTCAGCGTAACGTTGCCTGTCGCGGTCAGGCTACCTCCGGTCAGGTCGATCACTGCTGTCGGTAAGGCCACGAACAGACCATCCAGTGCTTCGCCTGGAGGATCGATGTGGCCATCGTCGGAATCGTCCGCGTTGAGGAGGATATTTCCTGTTGCGTTGATTGATCCGCTGACGGTGATGTTTTCCGCGTTGATCGTGATGTTGTTCGCCGTCAACGATCCAGTGACAATCACGACATCCTTGCCGTCGTCACCATTCACGATGAGGTTGATGCCTGTGAGGTCGACCGTTCCGCTGATGGTAAGCTGGTCACGCGAAAGGACCGGTATATCTTCGTCTTCGCCGAGATTGATCGTCAGACTGCTGCTCGGTTTGGCAAAAGTTACGGATCTCGAAGGTAAAAATTGAGAATGGGTCGGTGTCCCCGACGGTCAGCATGCCGCCGGATTCGGTCAAAGTTGCCGTGTCGGAAAACGCGGAGAGATCAATGACACGGTCAGTCGTATTCGAGTTGTCGGTAATAGGTTCAAGGCCGGCATAAGTCAGGACGTCGCCGTCACGGGCGACTGTGCCGGAATGGGCGTCATATGCCACGTATTCGACGCTGTCATAGGTGCCGCCAGTCAGCACAAGGCTGTCGAAACCGCCTTCGCCGCCGTCCAGGATCCCCGACAAGGAACCGGATTCGGACACAAAAAAAGTGTCCTCGTTGTCGGCTGAACCAATCAGGTTCTCGACTTCAACGAAGGACACACCTGCAACATCGCCTGAATTGGGCCCGACAATGTTCCAGACGGCATCTTCCGGCGGCCCTGTCACCGCATCCGTCCCGGCGCCGCCGGCCACGAGGACCTTGCCGTCAATCCCGTTATCGAAGCCGTCGTGCAGGAACGTGTCGTCGCCATCTCCCATATCGACGGTAAGGCGGATGTTCGGGTTCGCGAAGGCATAGGAAACCAGCGCGTCGGTGCCGGCGGCGTCGATCAGCGACATTCCATCCCGATTGCGACCGATGTCCTGAATTCGGAGGGTCTGTCCCTGCCCGGTCAAGTCGGCAAAGACACGCTGCTCAGCGCCAGTGGTGTCGTTCACGTAGGATACACCGGAGAAACCAATGGTATGGGTGATCTCCCCGCGAGTCATGGTGACATCGCCAGATGTCCCGCTGTCGGTCCCCAAGAGGACTTCGTCAAACTCACCGTCGCTCAAATCGAGCCGATCATTGCCCCCGCCGCCGTCGAAATGAACGTCAATGGCCTGGAGAAATTCCTCGCCAAAGTCGATCGTCAGCGTGTCGTCACCGGATGTGCCGGTAACGGTGATATATTCGATTTCCTGGATGGAGCGCTGATCGATGAGATTTCCGGTGCGCTCGTCAAAAATCTTCACCGCCTGAATGAGATTATCGTAGCGCAGCGCGTAATCGGCCCCGCTGTCGCCAACCATGTCGACGGTCATTGGCATGAGGTCCGCGGACAGGAGGTAACGTGGCTCGAGGGCCTCCAAAGCCAGGCCCGGCAAATGACTTGTCTCGGAATGCGGCTTCTTTCCACGCAGACGTCTGTCTCCGGTCCAACGCATGAGGCGTGCGATGAATCCGTCCTCTGCCACAGGACCCAGAGTAGTCCAGGACCGTTTCTTTTCCTGCTTGTCTTTCCGATACTTACGGGGTTTATTCCGAATGGAGCCGAGAGAAATTGACATGGAACCCGCCCTTTGAAAAAGTGACGCAGAGGAAGCTCAGTTAACGCCAGTTAACTTCTTGCTTCAAGCGAATTCCGATAATTTTTTTTCGAATAAATGCCCGGATTTGAATTTATCCAACATTTTCATGTAATTATGTTAGTTAACCCTTTCAGACAATTAACCAACTCTCCGATACTCTAGGAGCAAAAGACTTCAAACAGGTAAATAAATAAGTATTCATCTACATTATTCGAATGTCCATCGTATTCTCTAGATGAAATCACGATTCCTATGACAAATTCATCTGATTTTATAGAACACGCTTCTAGTTCTGCAATCGAAAACTCCGATAAGCTGGCTAAATTGTGCTCATCCTGCACCTGGCGACGAGGTCTTTGACCTATCTTGAGCTATCCTCGGAACGTTATGCGGTGCATAAGCTGATTGTTGCGGACCGAAGACAGGGCGGACCGGACGCTCTGAATGCACACAAGGAACGCGCACAAGCAGCATTCCTGATCGAAGCATTTGCCGAAACATGGCAGGACGACATCGCTGAAGCCTACCATTAGAGACCGGTCCTGCATGACGAAAGCGGATTGCGGCAAGTCTACAGCACATGCCGGCCACCGCGGAATTGCTAGAGCGTTTGCTCTGACTGGCACGGAACCGGTGCCACCGTCTTCGGTTTTGCCGGGTAGCCTGCGTAAAACGCCGCGGACCGATGGCAAGCCATCAAATGCCATCTAGATGGCAGATGCGAGCTGTGATATATTTACCAGAAAAGGAGTCTCTTGATGGCAGAACCCCAACTTTCAGTGCGCAGCGCAAAAGCTCGCGACTTGGCCCATCGGCTCGCCCGCCGCGAACGTCGTTCGATTGCCGACATTGTCGAGCGCGCACTTGAGGCGTATGAGGTGCGTGAGGCTGGCCGAGAACCTGCGTCAGACTTTTATGTTCGCATCGCGGAGACATGTGGCAGCGATGTCGATCTGGAGGCGGTGATCCGTGAAAGCCGCAAAATTCATGCAGGTCCGGATCTTTGATTTTTCTCGACACCAATGTGATTTCAGAAACACTGAAAAAAGCACCTGAGCCGGGCGTGATTGCTTGGCTGGTGCGGCACGATGCCGAACTGGCGCTGTCGACGGTTACGATCGCCGAAATCGCATTCGGCATACAGAAAATCCGTCCGGACCAACGCGCTGAGCGCCTTGAACAGGGACTCTCGGACTGGCGGCGTAGGTTTGCTGATCGGATCTTTGGTCTTACTGAAGCAGCCGCACTCGCTTATGGCGACATCATGGGCGCTGCCGCGCGTCAAGGCCGTGGCATGTCGGCGCCGGACGGCATGATCGCGGCGATCACGCACGTGAATGGTGGCCGCCTGGCCACGCGAAATCTGAGCGACTTCACGACTACAGACCTCGATCTGATTTCACCCTGGGTGTTTTAACCCGAGGGCACTGGATTGAAATGCCTGCATTTCGCACCTGCTGAAAAGGCTGGAGCAGATTGAGCGGCTCAGAGCCGATCTTGAAGCAAGATGCTACTCTTGGGTGAGTCGCCATGTTCCGGGATGCTGTTTTCGATCCGGACTGATTTCGCAAGCAAGCCGCCGGTGCTTCGCTCTCAATCCCCAGTCGTCTTTAACCTGTGGGGCCTCTTGCGTTCTCTTATTGCGCACTATCTCTGGGCAATATGGATCGTCCTGCATTCATCGGCGACGATTGCCAGCAGATGGCAGCCATCCTGGGTCACGCCACAGATTCCAATCACCGTCCAAGAGCGGCAACCCCGAGGCGCCTCTTTAAACGGCGGAATCCCTAGTGAAAATTCGAAGCGTGTAGCGAATGATCGGCAGGTGTGGGGTCCGACGGTAGCGGTCCTCCGCTACCAATTTTCCCAGTGTCCAGCCCGAAGACATAGGTAACAGTTTGTACCGGAGACATAGGTTACAACCTCGTGCCGAACGGGTTGTCGATTTGTAGCGCGCAAGTTCATTTGGCAAATCGCGCAACTTCATTTGGCATCCGTTTTTTTGCGAATGAAACCAATCAAAAATACGGCTGGCTGGGAAATATGTTCATGCGGCTCAAAAGACAGAAGTTGTTGTCCGCAATCAGGTTTTTCGTATTCGCAGTTTGTTTATGGTATACTGTCACGGTTATTGCCTTCGTGCTAAATTCGTGGACCGTAACACAAGCAGCTTACATGGCAATTTTCGGCGGTATTGGGTTTTCTTTTTGGTTCGTTGCAGCAATCTGTGTTTCGGATTTTCTTACAAACTTAATTCCTGATTACTTCATAAGATTGGTAATATTCGTTGTTATCTTGAGCGTGTTGGTTGTCGTTGTAATGCAGGGATTTCAAAGGCTCTATATCGTTCCAGTTCATTTCTCGGAAAAGAATTTCATCGATCTTCCCATGCTGATTGTTTGCGTTGCATATGTATTACGAAAGTTACTGTCAAACAGGCAGACAGTATAACCTTCTCTGATCCCGAAGTAAAAGATGCGTTGTCGACCACAGTTGCCAGACATTCGCGGCTGTTGTCGTCAATGACACACAAGATCCGGAACCGGCTCCGATCAATCAGAGCATCGGAGACAAAGTCGAGAGACCAGCACTGATTGGCGGCTTCGGGGACGGATGCGAGATCACCGAAGCGGTTCATCTGGTTGTTGCCTCTGAAAAGGTGCTACTCGCCAAACCCGAGATCGATATTGGTATCCCACCCGTCTTTGGAGGGACACAACGTCTACCACGCTTGCGACCGGTGAAGCGTGCGCTGGAGTTTCACCTGACGGGGATATTTTCGGGCCTGAACGTGCCTACGAACTGGGCCTGGTCAACAAGGTCGTGCCCGCATGACTGGCAGATCGAATTCTGCGGCATTCACCGCTTGCTGGCGCCCGGATCATCGCTGCGGTTACACGCGGGCTCAACACGACCATAGCCGGGGGGCTGCAGAACGAAAGCGAACAGTTTGGCCGGATGGCCAACTCTTTTCCGGACTGATTCCATTCTATCTCCAGTACGTCGATCACGCAGCCCACGCCCGGTTTGGCGATCGTCCCGTCGGCAATTGGGAGGTCTGGCTGAATGTAATAAACGTTGAAGCAGATCGCGGGCCCACCGAGCGAAAGCTATTTGGCGCATTCTACGGAGAAGGCCCTGATTGTGACGACGCGGGCTGGCGTGAAATGGCGGCCTTTTCAGCCTGCGTATTGCGTCCTCTGGAATGGTCTGGCTTCCTGTTCCAGACGCCGGAAAACAGAGACGGACGCACTTGTCCGTCACGTGTTTCAAAACTCCATTGTGGCGTAGCGCGATCAAGCTGGAGACCGACGACACGCTTTCGCCCGCCACGATGCAGTGATGCCTCCATTGGAGGCAGTACTGCTGGATCAACCTTTTTTGCTGTTCGTCGGATAACAGTCTGTTTTCACCCCAATACAAGCCCAAAACCAGAAGTTGACATTCACACTGAAAACCCATAAGCATGTCGCATCGATATTTTCTTGCCGAGCTTTGGTTATAACGCGATTGGCACCGCGTTCTGAACGACACTCCCTTTAAAGCATCGTTATCACCATCCGTGAGCCTCAGGCTTTTCGGTTCCTCTCTCTATGCTATGAAAGGGTTCATCATGACCACTGGCACAGTAAAATGGTTCAATTCCACCAAGGGCTTCGGCTTCATCCAGCCTGACAACGGCGGCCCGGACGCATTCGTCCATATCACCGCTGTCGAACGTGCTGGCATGCACGAAATCGTTGAAGGCCAGAAAATCGGCTACGACATGGAGCGCGACACCAAGTCGGGCAAGATGTCCGCCTGCAATCTGCAGGCCGCCTGATAGATCCGGAACCTGCTTTCCCTTGACCACGGATGCACTGGCATTGTCGAAAGCATGAGACCAAGCAAGGTCAGGCGAGTTGCCTGGCCTTTTTCGTTGCTGCTCACCGGTGAGCGGTCTCCACGAGGAAAGCCATGACCGAGAATTACAGCAAACTTCGCCAGCAGGCCGAGGCCGCTTTTGGTAAGGCCCAGTCGCAACTCTTCGAACGCCAACGTGCAATTGAAGACCTGAACTCGATCGTAATCGCCCGCGACGAAAAGACCGAGAGGCTGCGGGAGGCTCGGCTTGCCAAGGAATTGCACGACAGCGTGACCTCAGCAACCAAGCTTACTTCGAAACGCGCAAGAAAGTCCTGAAGTCGCTCAGCGTAACCCGTCAAATGGAATTGAGATTTGAAAAATATTAGAAACAACGAACACTCCGACCGCCGTAGTGCTGCGAAGGACGCCAAGGCGGCTCTTGTTGAGGCCTTTCGAGCCGCAAAGAAAGCTGCCGAACCGACCCGAGAAGCCAGACAGACGGAGCGGCGTTTGATCGCAGAAGCTCGTGACAAGCGCCGCTCCGAGCGCGAGCAGATGAAGCTTGATGAACAAAATCGCGTTGCCGCGGAAGCAGCTGCACGAGATGCCGCCGTTACTGCCGCAGCCAGAGCTGAAATCGACGCTCGGGAGCTGGCTGACAAGAACCGTATCGAACGTGTCCTGCAGGACGAGGCAGCTCGTAAAGCTGAACGCGACCGGCGCTACGCAAATCGAAAGGCCCGTCAGGCCTGAAAGTGTCATGACGCGGGCCGTCTTCCCTGGCCGGATTCGCATAACATCCAATATGAATCGTTGATGTGCTCCCGAAAAATGCCCCCGATTTGGGTTAGAATTTTCTGCGACGACTTTCCTGGCTATGATTGAGACTCAGCCCCATGGGCTGCATTGAGCCCGTCTGACCGATGATGCGCGCAGCGCAAAAGGCTGTTCCCTGTTCCTTGGAGGTATGAACAAGACCTGTACTGATACTTGTCATCCGACACTTCTTCTGCGTAGTGCGTTACCGAGAAATTGACGTAATCGCCACTACCATTGCACCGGAGACCGGGAAACAGCAGGCTTGATGGCCAATCACCGGCGGGGCCACGCCTAACCATAACTTCAGGGAATCCGATAGTTCTGGAGCCGCAAAACTACATGATCAAGTTCATGTAGTTTTGCTGAGCCACTACCTGCCCTGCTGTCGAGTTACACTACGTCAGTTGGCGGCCGGAACGGGGCAACTCATGTCCCCTTCCTCGCAATTCAGATAACCCTCGAATTGCTCGGCACGGGCTTGTGTAAGGCCATCCATGCACTGGGCGATGAGCATGGGCATGACACTTCCTCCGGCCGCTGCTGCGGTCTGGAAATCACACTCGGCATCGCGAAACTTGATCCAATCTCGCTGCGCCTGAACAAGCAGCTTCTTCGTGTCGGCGTCTTCCTTCAGTCGGGCTGCAATCTGCTTGTAAAGTTCATTGAGTTTCTTGTCGGATTTTTTGAGCGCGGCATCGGCGCATCGGTCCATAGCGATCTGATCCTCGGCGTTGTCGTAGCATTTGTCCTGAGCAAATGCGAATGCCGGCGTGGATAGAATTATCGCAGCAGTCAACATCACAGATTTCATTGACCGTCCCTCCGTGAAACCAAAATATTTGCGGACCTATGCGCCTGCCATGGTCACTTTAACTGGCCGTCCTGACCCTTGTCGGCCGTGGCGAAATCGCTCATGACTTGACGCAGGAACTCGTTGCGGCTCACACGACCATCCGTATTGGCGTCAGTCGTGGCAAACTGCTCTGGTGTGAGCACTTTGGCGACTTCACCTTCGACGAGGACACCATCTCCGTTTTGGTCGAGGCTGGTGAAGCTTTCAGTCATGAAAGACTGATATTCCCCTTGGCTGACACCCCCGTCATTGTTGGCGTCGATCTGGTTGAGATGTCCCTCATGAATCGCCGGCCCTTGTTGAGCTGTCGCCAAACCGGTTCCAGCAGAGAGGACAAATACTGCTACGAGAAGCGTCTTTTGCATTTGCATACTCTCCCTTTGTTAGCGACATGCCAGGCGATTGCCAAGATATCCGCCGCCGCCCAGGCCGACTGCCTCAGCAAGCACGGTTCCCGACCCGCCGCCGATCGTGCTGCCGATCATTGCGCCAATGACTGCGCCACCGACTGTACCCGCGATGCATCCGAATTCGTGATTGCGTGCCTGCACTTGCGGGTCCGAACTGGCCTGGCAACCCGCCAGAAGCATCGCTACGCTAGCAATGCCGATTACATTTCGCTTGAGCATTCCTTCACCCCTTGGTTAGCACTGCGCCCCAGCACTAAACACAGGTTGAAGCACACAATTTACGGGAATTCACACGCGCGGGTGAAGATAGTGGCGTGTTTCTGACAGACGGTAAGTTTTGACAAGTCTATTCGCATTCAACGTTGACCGTTTGAATGCGGTTTCCGGGAAATCTGGACTGGGGCAGAACGTCCGGGAAGAAGCGTTTTACAGACGCCCAAACTGACTGTTATCGCCAGGATGTGACCGGCTACCATCAATAGCGGCGTGGTTCTCGCCACTCCCCTTGCTAAAACCGGGGTGTTCAATGCAGATCCCGTTGGTAAACGAACTTCGGCATCTGCCAATTGAAGCGGAGAGCCATCAAGCGCATGGTCAGTCCCAGGGCCGTTGCGGCAATCATGACCGGATCATGGGGCAGTCCGAAGTGCAGCCCCAGGACGTAGAGGCAGCCTGTCACCACCGAAACACTGGCATAGAGCTCGCTTCTGAACAGCAATGGAATCTCATTGCACAGAATATCTCGCAAGACCCCACCTACGCAGCCGGAGATCATGCCGGCAACAACGATCACAATCACCGGCATATCCATCTCCATCGCCACGTTGCACCCGAGAATGGTGAACAGAACCAGACCCACCGCGTCAAGGAACAGGAACAAACGCCGCAAATGATGGATAACGCGCGCAACGGCGATAGTGACCAGCGCGGAAACAGCTGTAAGTACAAGGTACTCAGGGTGGACAATCCATATCAAAGGGTGGTGCCCGAGGAGAACATCGCGTACCGAGCCTCCGCCGAGGGCGGTTACCGCACTGAGCAGGCAAACGCCAACCCAATCCATGTCGCGCCGCCCCGCTGCCAGCGCCGCCGTCATCGCCTCTGCCGATATGGCGACAACGTAGAGTAAATGCAGGATCAATACGCCCATTGGAGAATCCGCCTCCAGTTCACTCGGTCTCTGTTGGTCCCATCAGCGGGTGGAGGCTACGCTGGATTGATCAGGAGTGACGGGCAAGTCATAGGCCCTCTTCGCGAAAGCGGCGAATGATCTCGTGGTTGATCATCTGGCAATGGTCCAGATATGCGTAGTGATCCGGCGGGCTGTACCAGTACGTTACGATGATGTTGAGTGAGTCCGGATTGATTTCATTGAAGAAAACGCGCGGCGGGTGCTCCGGGTGATTGATTGCTTCATTGGAGTGCTGCAGTGTCCGATCTTCCCGGCCAAGCGGCTTTCCTTGCGGTGACGGCCGATCGCCCGTCGTCGTGACGGCGGATCCAGACACGGACAGAATTTCGTGCAGAATTGTTATGGCACGTTGAACTTTCTCCAAAGCGGTATCGTACGGTAGGGGGAGGTTGATCGTGCGCTGGATGGCAGGACGCATGTCAACATTCTCGATATCCAGGCCTGCAAGGTTCTCGTTGGGAATACTGACGAGGTGTCCCGAGAGCAGGCGCAGCCGGGTCGAGCGCATTCCGATGTCTTCGACAACGCCCTCGTAGCCCTTGATCTTTATCCGCTGCCCCACCTTGAAGGGCTTGTCCAGTAGCAGCATCAGACTGCCAAAGATATTACGCAGCGTGTTTTGTGCCGCCAGTGCGATGGCAAGACCCGTTACCCCGGCACCAGCAAGAATGGTGGCGAGCGAGAATCCCATTAGATACATTCCCTGCAGCACGACAACTATAATCGCAACGATGCTGGCCACCCGGATGCCGAGGATCAATAGGTGCATATCGGATGGTCGATGCTTGGCGCGCTTCGTCGAGGCAACCAACTCGATCAATACGGTTCCGAGTGAGAATATGAAAACGACGCCAGCGACGAGGGCCATGCCGTAAATGATGTAGACTGCGGTCTGAAAGACCAGGCCGGTGATGAAGATCTTGTCGCCTAATAGATCGTAGAGCACATAGCTTTCAACCACCACGAACAGCGGCACAAGAAGCAGAATCGCATTACGCAAGAGGGGTTGAGCGTTTCGGCTGATTTGCTTCAGGACGGACGAGAGGAGCCAAATCAGCAGGGCGGCGATGGCAAAGAGCAATACCATCGCCATCCACTGCCAAATGGTCTGTCCGAGAAAGCCTTTGTGCATCCAGGCCGGGAGACTGTCTGACCATGCCTGAAGTGTCGGGCGCGGCGTCAGGAACGACGCCTCGTAGAAGTTTTCGGCGGCCGAGCTTCTGTAGGGAAATGATCTAAGTTGCCAGAAGAGGTCCTCGACCGATTCCAGTGTTTCCGCGCTGAACACGTACTTGCCCTGGTTGGGACCTTCATCAATACGCGTAATGACAAGCGGGCTGTTGCCGATCTTCCATGCCGGTGGATCGCCTTCGCCGATGGCCGCGAGCATCTGTTTCCGATCAGGGATCTGATCGACCTGAGGCAGGCCGATCCGATCAATCACTTCACGGAGATAGACTGCGGAACTTACGGCCACATCTTGACGCAGCGACGGTGCCACATCTCTGAGATCGAAGAACCATTGCATTTCGTCATAGAGATGCTGCAGTTCGGCATCGTCCTCGGCGGTGTATGCGTTCTGTCGCAGAAGATCGTAATAGCGCTGCGTCAACTTGACGAAGCTTACGATTGTATCCCGAGGGCTGTTCGTATTCGCCGGCTCAAGGAGTTCTTCCAGGGGTTGGCGGTTCTCTTCATCAGGTTGAGCGAGTTGATCGAGAATTGTTTTGAGGTCATGGGGGTTTTCGGACGCGGCAGACAGTACACCGGTGTCGCTATCAACCCGTTCAGAACTGGGGCTTTGTGCAAATGCCCCTGTACCGAGAACCACAACAAAGAGTGCCAGGACAAGGCGCAGCAGGCGTTTCCGAATGCTCATTTCACTCCACCAATTTGTGTCTGAAAGTGTCGCGACTGAAGCCAAGTGCCCTGACGCTCCACTAAAATAATCATTCATGGTCCGTAACGGTCTCGGCAAAACACTTGGCCAGGTCGGCGGGGGCCCCAAGCTTCTTTGCCCAAGCGACCAATTCCGGGCGTTCTGACGGCTCCGCCCACCCGCCCCATACTTCACGAAAGTGCTTCTTCCCGGCGACTGACTGGAAGAACATGACGCCGTTATCGCTCTCCGGCGAGGAGATGTAGGCAGCACTCCAGTCGCCGCTTTCCATGATCGCGCTGAATTGCACCCGAGCGGGCTTGATCTTGTTGTTCATCGCCGCGGCTACAAGTGGAGCATAGGTTTCCTTGCGCGACTTCGTCAGGTCTACTTTCACGCCATTGCAGGTGCTCCCTGCGGCAACGGCCGACGTCAGCGTAATTCCCAAGCCGATAACGGCAGTCACAAACCTATTGGCGTGTCGATAGGCGACACTGTTGAATTTGGGCATGGACGCAATTCCTTTCCACGGGCAGGATTCTTCATTGAGACTCATCGTTGTGTTCGTGCTCTTTGGAGAATTCGATCGCGGCGCAGAGCGCTTGGCGTCGTGAATTTGTACCGCCGCATGGTCGCCGTCAGATGACTATGATTGGCAAACCCGGTGCGGCTGGCAATCGTAGCCAGCGGCAAGTCAGTCTTGATTACAAGCTGCTCCGCCTCCTCGAGGCGGAGCGAAAGAATGTACTGATGCGGCGATTTGCCGACCGTCTTTTTGAAGGCGCGCAGAAAATGGCTCGGCGACAATTCGGCAAGCCCTGCCAGATGTTCGATCGACAACTGCTGACCAATATTCGCTCTGATGTAATCTTGAACGATGCGCCGGACTTTGGGGGATAGTCCTCCCCGGTGCTGGGATCCGGGTCTATTTTGAAAAACCGAATAGTTGCGCAACAGATAGGTGGAGAAAACCGTGATCAGTGAATCCATATAGAGATGGTTTATAGAGCTCCCTTGTTGAAATTCCTCCCTTACCAACTGGGCGAGCAAGAGTGCCTTCTTATCGACATGTCCGGGTTGCGGAGGACAAAACTCAAAATCGTCCCTCTGGAACTCGAGACCGGCAATCCTGGCGAGCTGTTCGGGAGGGAGAGCCAGCAACAGGTTCTCTTTTGGCACCTTCCAACGCGCGAAAAGCTCAGCGTTGCAGGGAACTATCTCAACCGTTCCGACGGGAGCCAGAAACTGCGATCTTTTGTCTGAATTGAGCGCAATCTCCCTTCCCGGCTGTGGCGTCAGCAGCACTAGCGCCATGTGCGAAGTCGCGTTGAAGCTGATGGAATTGGGGCCTGTTAGCGTGCGCGTAGCCGCTCCACTTGTCGTCTCATATTTAGGTCCCCATTCGTCGGGAACGGCGCTTAAAAGGCTGCCAATAGATTCGACCAACGTCGTCCCCTCCTGGACGTTTCGATTGGTCGACGCTTCGCAAGGCCGACCGCGTTTCCCGGTCCGAAGTCACACTCATGACTTACCCACTACAGTTAATGTTCTATCAGTGGTTGTTAAATTTCAACCGAGTCTTAGCGCGTTCGTGGAAGATTGGTTAATGCAGTTGTCCGTTATCGCTAATATCAAATTGATTTCATGTAGTTACGTCAAATTGTAAAAGAAGTGAGTTTCTAGCTATTGCCAAAGAAGACTTATTAGAAAAATGCTTATTGTCAAAAAATTACCGCCTTAGTCTAGAAATTCCTGACTCATGCTATCTATGGTCGCATTGTTATGCTTCTCGATCTGAAGAGGCGGTCGCTGTTCCCATGACAGGCACGAAGTCTGTCAGGCGAGCCACAGGATCATCGGAACTGAAACGCCTCGGATTTGCCGGAGGCGCTAACCGCTGAGCATGACCGAGCGCCACAGGCAGGCGACGTACCAATATCCCGCCACGCGCGAGCCTGGGACAGAAACGCATAAAATGGAGTACGAAACGTTCTGAAAGATCGATTGCTGCCGTTCGTTTCATATGCAGCATAAGTCCAGATTGAGCGGACTTTCTTCGATCACAGGGAAGGCAGTGATGGACTGGGGAGCGGACGGGCTGCTTCCAAGCGGCAAGTCCACGAAGTTGCCATCCGCCCTGCCCTATGTATCGTCGAAACCTTGCTGATCGATCAGACGTTCACACCGGATGGACAGAAGAAAAGAACACGTGAACTTACAGAAGGTATACCCCGCGTTGCTGGTCGCGTTTCTTTCCTGACCCTGTCGGAAGGCTCGCCCGTCATCCGTCCTTAGTCAGTACAGCAAAGGAGGACACTGGATACTATGAAACTGTATTTTAGCCGCAACCCAAACCCACGGTTGGCCATGGCAGTCGCCAAGTACCTTGGCGTGGACGTCGAATTTCATTTTGCTGCGCCCCAGGATCCAGACCGGGGCCAAGACTATCTTCACCTCAACCCGAACCTGCTTCTGCCCATTCTCGATGGCCCGCCGAGGCCGCTTTGGGAAGCCGATGCGATTGCCTGCTACCTCTCGCGGCATATCGGGTCCCAGTTCTGGCGCACCGATGCGGACGAACCCGAGATGATCCGCTGGATAAGCTGGGGGAAAGAGACCTTCGTCAAGGCGTGTGACACGGTTCACTGGGAGCGCGGTACCAAGCTTCGCTATGGCATTGGCCCCTCCGATGATGATGCGATTCAAGAGGGGCTAAAGCAGTTTCACATCGCTGCGCACATTCTCGAGGCACAGCTGACAACTCGCAGCTGGCTGGTTGGGAATGCTGTCTCCTACGCGGACTTCCGCATGTGCACTTTCTTGCCGTTCAACGATGTCGCACGCCTGCCAATTAACGATTACCCTGCCCTGAGCCGGTGGTACGGACAGATCGAAGACATCGACGGATGGCGCGATCCCTTCGTCGGAACCTCCGCCCCGCACCTTCCTCCAGTGCCAAGCTGATCACGGGGCAAGAGGGGATGGGCGTCTGCGATCTACGGCTGCTCCTAGGCATAGCCATCACAGCGCTGAACGACCGAAATAGGGTCGAAACTGGACATCGGCCTGAAGTCCGCTACGTCCGCAGTGCCGCCAATCCCGCGCAACAAATCGAAAGCCCGCAGGCGATGAGCTCCGTTCCGCTTTGGCAGGTTGCGGTGAATGGACCGTTGGAATCATTCGGCGTTCCGATGCTGCAAAAGACTTCCACATCCTACCCCGCCGACGAATGGTGGAACGTACCTGCGGATGGTTCGGACGATGCCGCAGGCTGGCAAAGGACTGGGAGAAATCCGTCGAAAGCTCCACCGCACGCGAATGCGGCTAATGCCTGATCCGGCCTCATTTTCCGCGGTGTCTACAACGCGCCCAGGGTGCGCTCTTGGGTTTGACAGTCGCTTGGATCACCTCTAAAAGAGGAGCTCAGGGGTCCGCAAGAACCCCGTGAGGCGCCAGCCCAATCTTGCATCCTTCCGGACCTATGCATGGAGGATGCTATATGGCGTCGTACAATGAAATCTCCGTATCGACTTTGGCACGCTTGGTGGGGACACCCGACTGTCCCGCGCTGCTTGATGTGCGTATCGATGAAGACTTCGATGATGATCCACGATTGATCCCTGGCGCAATTCGCCAGCCTTTCCGAAACGTGGTCGATCTGGCCAGCGAACTCGCAGGCCGATCGGTTGTGGTTTATTGTCAAAAAGGCCTGAAGATCAGCCAGGGCGCTGCGGCTTTGCTGCGCGCCGCAGGCATCCGGGCGGAAGCCCTCGAGGGCGGACAATTCGCCTGGAGAGATGCCGGACAGCCGATGCTTCTGGCGGACAGGCTTCCGCCACGGGATGCTGCCGGGCGCACGGTTTGGGTGACGCGTCACAGACCCAAAATCGATCGCATCGCCTGCCCCTGGCTCATTCGCAGGTTTGTCGATCCAAGGGCTCAGATACTGTTTGTGGCCGCATCGCAGGTCCACAATGTCGCTGAGAAGTTCGGCGCAACCCCTTTCGATGTCGAGGACGCGTTCTGGAGCCACCGCGGCGAAAACTGCACATTCGACACAATGATCGAAGAGTTCGGCATCGGCAATGACGCACTTGCCAGATTGGCTTTGATCGTCAGGGGCGCCGATACCAACAAGCATGACCTTGCTCCGGAAGCCGCAGGACTTCTTGCTGCGTCGCTTGGCCTGTCGCGGATGTACCGCGATGATCTGGAACAGCTCGAAGCCGGCATGACCCTTTATGACGCCTTCTACCGCTGGGCGCGCGACGCCACGGAAGAAGGGCATGATTGGCCTGCTGCTTCGGCGAAGGTGTAGGTCATGAGCAGCTCCAGCGAACTGGTGATGGACGGGAACCCGAGCCTCGCGGAAGCGGCACGGGTTTGGTGGAAGATCGGCATCTTGTCGTTCGGCGGTCCCGCGGCTCAGATTGCGCTCATGCACAAGGAGATCGTCGAGAACCGCGACTGGCTCTCCGAGCGGCAGTTCCTGAACGCGCTGAGTTTTTGCATGCTGCTGCCCGGGCCGGAAGCGATGCAGTTGGCCACCTATGCAGGGTGGCGATTGCACGGCACCCTGGGCGGTCTGCTCGCGGGATTGCTGTTTGTCTTGCCCGGAGCAGCGGTGATCATGTCGCTGGCCACGGTCTACAGCATCTACGGAGACGTGCCGCTTATTGCAGCGCTGTTCTATGGGATCAAGGCCGCCGTCCTGGTAATCGTGGTCGAGGCGCTGTTGCGGGTTGCGAAGCGGGCGCTTTCGCAGAAAGTGCACTGGCTGGTCGCGTGTTTAGCCTTCATAGGGATTTTCTTTCTCTCAATTCCATATCCGCTGATTGTCCTGATGTCCGGCATTTTCGGCTGGTTTGTAGCGACCACGGACGAAGGACAGCAGGCGGTCGATATGGCGCATGTCTCGGTCGCAAAGACGTTCAGCACGATTGCCGCCTGGCTCGCGCTTTGGCTGCTGCCGCTGCTGGCCCTTGGATGGCTGGGCGCCCCTGACCTTCTTGTCGAGGTAGGAGAATTCTTTTCAACACTCGCCATCGTTACGTTTGGTGGCGCCTATGCCGTTCTCGCCTATATGGCGCAGGATGTCGTGGTCCAGTTTGGCTGGCTGACGGCAGGCGAAATGGTCGACGCGTTGGGATTGGCGGAGACCACGCCCGGGCCACTGATCCTCGTCACGCAATTCGTCGGCTTTCTTGCCGGGTTCAAGGAAGGCGGGCTCCTGCTTGCTCTGAGCGCCGCGGTGGTGGTGTTATGGGTGACCTTCGCGCCCTGTTTTCTCTGGATATTCGCCGGCGCGCCCTACATCGAATGGATCTCGGCCCAGCCACGGCTGAGAGGTGCCCTCAAGGCAATTACGGCGGCCGTCGTCGGCGTCATCCTCAATCTCTCGATCTGGTTCGCCCTGCATGTATTGTTCGCCAAGGTAAACCGACAGCAGTTCGGACCTGTGACGCTTTGGCGGCCCGACATCGCAACGATTGAATCGCTCGCCGCGGCGCTGTTTCTCCTCAGCTGCTTTCTGGCCTTCCGGCTGCATTGGGGCATCATCAGAATTCTACTGGTCGCCGCGGTTCTCGGGGCGGCTCTGCGACTGTTGCTATGATGTGCCTTCCAGCTCAACCATTGAAAAACACGACTACCGAAAGCAGGTACGATGATCGGCACTCGCGAAGTCAGGCACGAGAGTCTCGCGGCTTGACAATGAGGCTCAGTCGCAAAAGTGTGTCTGTGGTAGATCACCAAGCTACTGTTGCCGGGAACCCATGACGCGGCAGCAAATCTCTCCTGACACTTTCTGACGCACTTTTGTGTTAGCCCGTGTTCTCGACTGGCACTGCTGAAGGGCGTTGGACATGTACATCATTATTGGAGGCACCGGACAGGTCGGTTCGGCAGTGGCGCAGACCCTGCTGAAGCGGGGCGAAGCCGTTACTGTTGTTACCCGTGATGCGGATCATGCTGCGGACCTGAAGGAAGCCGGGGCCGCTACGGCCGTGGGAGATATCCGCGACATCGAATTCTTGAGGAACACATTCCAAAGCGGGACGAGAGCTTTTCTTCTCAATCCGCCGGCCGACCCGTCGGGCGACACCGATGCAGAAGAACGCGCAAATGTTGAGGCGATCTGCGAAGCGTTGGACGATTCCGGCCTCGAGAAAGTCGTGGCGGCGTCCACCTATGGTGCGCGTGCCGGTCAGCGGTGCGGAGACCTTACCGTGCTGCACGAACTCGAAGAGAGGCTGCGCGACCAGCCGATCCCGGCGGCAATCAATCGCGGCGCCTACTACATGAGCAACTGGGCGATGGCGCTGGAGCCGGCGCGTGAGAATGGCAGCCTTCCGAGCTTCTTTCCTGACGATCTCGAACTCCCCATGGTTGCGCCCGAAGATCTGGGCGAAGCGGCCGCGGAGAGATTGCTGAGTGCCCCTGCCGACAGCGGCATTCGCTATGTGGAAGGCCCGAGACGCTACAGCCCGAGGCACGTCGCTGAAGCGCTGTCCGATGTGTTGGGCCGGCCGGTCGACGTCGAACCGATCGCCCGAGAGAGCTGGCAGGAGACATTCAAGGCGTTCGGGTTTTCTGACCAGGCCGCGGCGTCGTATGCATGCATGACAGCAACGGTTGTCGATGAGGAGCCTGAGGTGCCGGACGACCCCATTCGTGGGCGGACGGAGTTGCGTGATTATATTCGCCAGTTGGCGAAGTAGCCGATGAAAACACTGGTTCAACGGATGGAAAGCAGGGCAGCGAACTTTACACCGGTGGCGGGACGGCGTCCTGGAGGATTGACGGCAATGCTCCGTGAGGCACGACGGCAGCGGCTCCTGGCGGCAAGAGGCAGCGTCGCGGCGTGGCCGTTCGTCGCTGTTCCTGCGTGAAGGCCGGCCATGGCGCGACGTATCGGAAAGCGGCTGTTGCAAGTGGTGTTTTGGCTATGCTGCGTCACCCTGCTGGCACTCGCGACCTTCGCGCTGCCTGTCCAGACGTGGCGGACGGGTGAACTTCCGGCAAGCGACCTGCCGACGTCGCGGCCGGATGCAGAGAGGCCTTCCCGGCTCTGGATCGATACGGACGCCGCCTGCGGCCACGGTCGCCGCAGTGATCCCGACGATTGCCTCGCCGTCCTCAACCTCGTGCAGTCGGAAGAAATCCGGATTGCCGGAGTGTCGACCGTGTTCGGCAATGCTGCACTTGAGGTGACCGACCCGACAACCCGGGAACTCGCGTCTCGACTTTCGGCGGCTGGAAATCCAATGCCCGATGTGTGGCGCGGTTCGGCCTCACCAATGACGCCGCAAGGCGCGGCACCGACCGAAGCGACATCAGCGCTGGCTGACGCCCTCAGGGCGGGGCCACTGACGATTGTTGCGCTCGGGCCACTCACCAATGTTGCATCCACTCTTCGCTCGCAGCCAGAACTTGCCGGCAATGTGGAGCAAGTCATCGCCGTCATGGGACGTCGTCCCGGCCACCTGTTCCATCCGAGCGAAGGCAACGGAGACGGCATCCTTTTCGGTCACGGTCCGATCTTCAGCGACCTCAACTTCCGCAAAGACCCGGCGGCCGTCCGCTTCCTGCTCTCGACCGCTGTGCCGGTCACGCTGATCCCCTATGAGGCCGCTCGCAACGTGATCCTGACACCGGAGGACCTGGCCGGGATCGCCAACTCAGGACCAGCCGGCGCATGGGTCGCCGACAGCGCTGCCGGCTGGATGAACTTCTGGCAGGAGAGCGTGGGTCTTGACGGGTTCTATCCATTCGACCTCGTCGCGGCGCACTACGTGCTCGCCCCCCAAAGCTTCCGCTGCAGCACGGCGCAAGCGCGGGTCGAGCCAGGATGGGCACCGGATTGGCTGTGGATGATCGACAGCGCAGGCCTGTTCGTGAACGTACCGAAGAGCGGCACAGACGGACGAAGGGTCAACTATTGCCACATTCTGTCCGGCAATCACTCCGCACACCGCTAGTACTGCACCGCATGCGAAGGAACAGTATGCCCTTTGCGGGCAGGACAGCGCGGGGCGAAAGCCCGCGATGGCGGGGAAAAGGCAGGAAAGGCACCCGAGAGCGCCTTTTTGCTTCTTGTTTACAGGAGAACGGTGACAGGCCGTTCTCCCGCAGGAACCGTTCCAGCAGACGGAGCGGTCAGGGCAACTTCCGCTATCTGCGCAGCTTGCGCAGCTTGTGCTGCTGGCCCAGCCCCATTTTCTTGGCCAGCGCCGAGCGGGTCGCGGCATAGTTGGGCGCCACCATCGGATAATCGGCATCGAGCTTCCACTTTGCGCGGTACTCTTCCGGCGTCATGTCGTAGTGGCTGCGCAAGTGGCGCTTCAGCGACTTGAATTTCTTGCCGTCTTCAAGGCAGATGATGTAATCCGGCGTGACCGATTTCTTGATCGGCACGGCCGGCTTCAGCGGCTCGGGCTCGCTCTTCCAGGCGCCGGCTGCGGTCTTCTCCAGAGCGCCGTGAATTCTGTGAATCAGGCCCGGCAGATCTGTCGAGTCCACATTGTTGTTGCCCACATAGGCCGAGACAATGTCTACGGTCTTGTCGACAAGGTTTACTGTCATCGTGCTGCCGGGCATTTGCACAACATCTGCCGTAAGATCAAATAGCCTCGTTTCTACTGTTGTCTTGTTCATCTCTTGAATTCCCCACATTGTCTAAAGCATCGGATCTGTTTTTATAAAACGCCAGTTTTGTACTGGTCGTGAGAAACCAAATAGCTCTCTCGGTAAAATATACAGGATTCTGCCTATAGCAGAACTACTGAGGGAGAGAATTTCAGATTGAAGCACAACAATCGGCTGGACATTGAACATATATCAAGACGGGAACTGCGTATCGGTCCATGCAATGAGCAGTTTCACGCGGTGCTAAAGGTAAAGCCGACAAACGCCAAGGCTTAACAGCCATTTCCAAGCAAGCTACAAGTCGGGATTGTACAGATTACTTTTTATAGGCGCTCGGCGGCTGGCTTCACGCCGGAGTGCGCATAAGGAGATCGTCGAACCGGCAAGCGACCATGGCAAGCATATTGCCGATCTTTTGAATAGACCAGACGATCCAGTTCTTGCCTCCGGCAGACACACCTGGCCAGCCCGGGCCGGATCACGCCCCGAATTGAAGGGGGACGGCAACATTGCTCGCCCGCTTGCCGGACATGGCGTGATCCACGCGTGCAATTCCCCACGCAATTCCCGCACGGCGTTCCTAGCCTGTTGGCTCATACTAGTTTACAATCGCCGCACCGAATTTCCTCCGGCGATGATCCGATTGATGAGTTCGGCTACGGCCCGATGATTTTCCTTCTGGGCATCAGGACCGACGGCGTTCTCGTGGGTTGCGGCAGCGTCGCGGAGAACCCCCACGATCTCGTGCTCCGGAAGAAGTTTGTGATCGTTCATGGCAAGCAGCAGCGCTTCGCAGATTGAAAGGGCTGCCATTCCTGAATAGTCTTTCTGGTCGGGCATCATAAGGGCCGCTCTTCATAGGGAGAAGGAATTCAGGACGTGATCGGCGCCTGTCGAAGTTCGCCATAGTTTCAGAAAGTGCGGCAAGGCGGGCTGATCCAAAGCAGTCTGTGCAAACTTTCTTCGGACATTTCTCAACACTCCGGGAGTGGTCTTTGCACGAAAATGACGAAAGCCCCCTAACGCGAAAGCTTGCTGCCTTTGTCGCTCTTTCCGATGCGGAACTGTCCGTGCTGGAGCGTCTTCACCAGCGGCGCAGATCGTTCAAGGTGGGTACTGATCTCGTGCATCAGGGCCAGTCCGACAGGGCCGCCTATATCCTGTCGGAGGGCTGGGTGTGCTCCTACAAGATCCAGCCCGACGGGACGCGCCAGATCGTCGATTTCCAGATACCCGGCGATTTCCTGGGATTGCGCAGCGTTTTGCTCCGCACGTCGGACCACAGCTTTGAGCCGGTCGTCGACATTCGCGCGGCCGAGGTTCTGGCAGCCGACCTTCTGGAGGCATTTGCCCAGACCCCCCGGCTGGCAACGGCCATTCTATGGGCCGCCTCACGGGACGAGGCGATGGTGGTCGAGCATCTCGTCGGCCTCGGACGCCGCGATGCGGACGCGCGCATGGCGCATTTCCTGCTCGAACTCGGCTCCAGACTGGCACTGGTCGGCATGGGCGGGAGGGCGGGTTATGATTGTCCGCTGACGCAGTATCACCTCGCCGACGCACTGGGCTTGAGCGCGGTACACGTCAATCGCGTCCTGCGGCAGTTGCGGGAACGCGGACTGGTGACGTTCCGGAACGGCAGGGTGACGTTCGACGATTATGCCGCTCTCATCGACCTTGCGGACTTTGATCCTGCATATCTGGATCAGTCCGGCCCGCTTCTCAAGTGGTGAGAGTTGTCTCGCATTCCCGCTGATATACGCGACGCGCAACCGGACAGGACAAAGCATTGCCCGGCTCCAAGAGCAATCGCGGTTGAGACTAACCTCGATCAGGGCACAACTCTCTCGTGGGGATTAGGGTTACTGGTATCGGCATATCCCGTGATGAGAATAGCATTCGAGGGTTCCAGCTGCGTATGACCCAAGCAAGTCTACAGACTTTTTGTCGAACCCGGCGATGAATACACGCTCGTCCAGGTCGATGGTGACATTTTTCAATCCGTTCACCCTGTCAGGCGATCCTGACGTGCTTCCGGCCGGCACCTACGAGGTCGTCGTGGAAGAAGAGCTTCTCCAGGGGCTGAGCTTCCTCGCCTACCGAAAGACGGCGACCTATCTGATCGTCGCCAGCAAGGGCAGGACCGAAAGGCGGAAGATTTCATGGAATGACCTGGAGGCGGTGCTCAGCCAGGATCAGGCCACCGTCGAAGACAATTGAAACAGCGAGGCGGCGCTTTCTCCGCAGGAGGACTTGAAATGAATACTCCCGAATGGCTGAAACCTGCCATCCTTGGCGCAGCGGCCGGCGCGATTGCCGTTGGCATCATCGGATTTTCCTGGGGTGGCTGGGTGACCGGCGGAACCGCGACCAAGATGGCGAATGCCATGTCGCGTGACAGCGTGACCGCGGCGTTGGTGCCGGTCTGTGTCAACACTTCCCGTGCCGACGTGAACCGCACCGACAAGCTCGCGACTATCCGCGATGCCTCGGCTTATCAGCGGCGAAATGCTCTCATGGAAACGGGATGGGCGACCGCCCCGGGCGCCGACGCCCCCAGCCGGGACCTGGCCGCGGCCTGCCTGGACGCGCTTGAACTCTAGGTGTGGGCTCCAACGACGATGTTCACGGGGTCAATCCTGTGCCCGGGAGGCGATCGGTTCGTATGAAGGCAATGGCGAGGCCGCGCTTCGTCAACAGGCAGATATGTATGGCCGCGTGCGCATGTCGGGCGCGGTTTCGCGAGGGGTTCTGCTTGCGAGCAGGTCCCTGGCGGCAGCGGCCGGCAGCGGTCTGCTGATCAGGAACCCCTGGACTTCGTTGTAACCTTCCATCCGCAGGCTTTCCAGCTGAACGGAAGTCTCCACGCCCTCGGCCACGGTTTGCATGCCGAGGCTCGTCCCCAGCCCGCCTACGGCACGGATGATGGACATGGCACCGGCGCAATCCACCATGTCGCGAATGAAGGAACGGTCGATCTTGATCTTGTCGAACGGAAAACTGCGAAGATAGTTCAGGCTGGAATAGCCGGTTCCAAAATCGTCCATGGAGATATGGACGCCAAGGGCCTTGAGCCGGTGCAGGAGGGCAAGAACACTGTCGCTGTCGGCCAGGAACAGCGTTTCGGTGATTTCGAGCTCCAGCCGGTCCGGACCGATGCCCGAAGCATCGAGAGCTTCCGAAACAGCGTCGACCAGCCTGTCGCTGCGGAATTGGATCGGCGAGAGATTGACGGCCAGTCGGATATTGTCCGGCCAGGTTGCCGCCTCACGGCAGGCTTCCTTGAGAACCCACTCGCCGATCGGCACGATCAAGCCGATTTCTTCCGCGGTCGGAATGAATTCGCCCGGCAGGAGCAGTCCTCGCGCAGGGTGCTGCCAGCGCAGGAGCGCCTCAAAGCCCTTGATGTCGCCGGTGGAGATCGAAGCGAGCGGCTGATAGTGCAACTCGAACTCACCGCGCCGGAGGGCCATGCGAAGGTCGAGTTCGAGTTCGCGCCGCTGCTGCATGGCAGCGTCCATCTCCGGTTCGAAAAAGCGGAACACGCCCTTTCCGTCGCTTTTTGCGCGGTAGAGCGCCATGTCCGCGTTTTTCATGAGGGTTTCCCCCCGGTTGCCGTCGCCCGGGGCGATTGCAAT
Source organism: Roseibium salinum (assembly GCF_026240905.1). NCBI lineage: Bacteria > Pseudomonadati > Pseudomonadota > Alphaproteobacteria > Hyphomicrobiales > Stappiaceae > Roseibium > Roseibium salinum. Next base: position 4,590,829 of record NZ_JAPEVI010000003.1, on the reverse strand, counting down.
GCCGATGCTCGTGCCGATGACGAGTTGATGACCGTCAACGACATAGGGCTCGCACAGGGCGTCGAGAACCTGTTGCGCAAGAGCCCGCGCGGCATCTGGTTGCTTTCCGCCGACCTGGATGATGGCAAACTCGTCGCCTCCCAGCCGGCTGACCATGTCGGCCTCGCCGATGCACGACAGAAGCCGCCGGGACACAAGCTTCAGCAGACCATCACCGATCGGATGGCCAAGCGTGTCATTGACCGTCTTGAACCGGTCCAGATCCAGGCACAGTATCGCCGAGTGATCGTTGCCCGGTGCAACAAGAAGCGCCTCTTCCAGCCGATCCTTGAATGCAGCACGGTTGGGCAGGTCCGTGAGTGCATCGTGGCGGGCCATATGGGCGATGCGCGCTTCATCCCGGCGTCGGTCGGTAATGTCCTCGTGCGTTGAAACCCAGCCTCCGCCGGTCATCGGCTGGTCGACGACGGAGAACGTGCGTCCGTCTGCAGCCTCAATGAGGCTGACGGTCCGTTCACCCGGAACGGAACGTGCCGCTTCCTTGCTGCCACTTGCGTTGCCGCTTGTCGTCCTGAAGCCGAGGTCGACCTGTTTCGAGCTTATTCCGCGATAGAGCGTCCCGGGCTCCGTTAGTTCAGGGGGAAGGCCATACATGGCGCCGTATCGCCCGTTGCTGACGATCAGCGCGCCCTTTGCGTCGAACATGGACAGGCCGACCGGCATGTTGTCGATGGCCGCGGCAAAGCGGACCCGGTGGGCTTCGGTTTCGGCTGTCAGCAACCTTGACCGGCGCAAACTGTCCCGATAGGCGGCAGCGGCAGCGACAAGCGTACCGATTTCATCGGTGCGATCGCCCTCTTCCGGCAGTTCCACGGCATTCTCACCTGCACTCAGCCGGTCCATGGCGGCGCTGATCTTCAGGATTGGCGTGCTGATTCTGCGCGAAATCCAGAAGGTGGCCACCAGAACCAGCGCGACCCCAGCTCCGACGACGGCGAGCATGACCGCAAGCGACGTGTTATAGAGCCTCTTCGCTTCGGCGCTGGCATTCAGCCCCTCCTGCCTGGAGGCGGCGACCAGTTCCTCAAGTTGCGAGGCGGCATGCTCGTGAAGCGGGATCGTCTCGGCTTCGAAGATGTCCTGACCATCCGAGGGATTTCCGCTGTCCAGTCGCGCAAAAGCCTGGTTCAGCGAGTCCCTGTAAGCGTCAAAGCGCGCCATGAAGGTCGCAAGACCGTCGCGCTCGGCCTGGGTGTGGGCGACCTTCAGATAGGCCTCGGCGGCCACCGCAAGCTCGTCGTTGACGAGGCGCATGGCATCGACGATTGCTGCAAGCTGGCGGTAGTTTGTCGTCTGCATGCGCCCCGTCGCAAGAATGCGGTGTTCGGCCAGGGCGTGCCGCAAGTCCCCGAGCGCCTCCATCTCGGGCAGCCAGCGGGCAGTGATGTCGGCGGCAAAGCGATTGAGCTTGCTTATCTGGCCGACGGAGAAGGCGCCGGTCAGAAGAACAAGAACAAGCGCCAGTCCAAAGCCGACCGTCAGCTTGGTCCGAATGGTGATGCCGGCGAGACGGCTACGCAGAGGTTGCACTTGGATTTTGCCTAAAGTTCACTGAGGTATCGCCAGGTTTCCTGCTTCTTCCGGAATTGCGCGTAGGACTCGTACACCTTCCAGAAATTTTCGCTCTTGGCGGATTCTTCGGCTGCGACCTCCGCCCATGCGTCTTCGAGCGCCACGAGCATTGGCGCGGGCCAGCGCCTCAACTCGACGCCCTGTGCCTGAAGGTCCGCGAGGGCTTCACCTTGGGCAGCCTCGCCCTTGGCGATCATTTCGCGCATGATGTCGCCACAAGCGAGCTCGATCGTCGCCTTGTGATGATCCGCCAGTTCGTCCCAGGTTTCGAGATTGATGTAGAGGTCGAAGAAGGTAGCCTGCTGGTGCCAGCCGGGAAAGTAATAGTATTTGGCGAGCGTGTGAAACCCGAGCGGCTTGTCCATGGCCGGCAACGAAAACTCGGTCGCATCGAGCGACCCGTCCTTGAGCTTTTCCAGCACCTCGCCTGGAGGGATCTGTTCCGTGACGACCCCGAGCTTCTCCATTACCAGCGCCCCGAGACCGAAAAACCGCATCTTGAGCCCCTTCAGGTCCTCCGGCGACCTGATCTCGCGGCGGAACCAGCCTGAAGCTTCGGGCGGAATCATGCCGCACGGGATGTTGTAGACGCCGTGCTCGCGGAACATGTCGCGTGCCATTTCGAGCCCCCCGCCCTGGTACATCCACCCGAGGTATTCGGCAACGCCGGGACCGAATGGAACGGCCGAGAAGAAGTTGAATGCGCTGTCATGCCCGGCAAACCAGCCGGCACCGGCCCAGGCCGCTTCCACCCTGCCGTCCGCGACCGCATTCACGGTATCGGCCCCTGGCACCAAAACGCCGGGTTCGTGAAAGGCGATCTCCACCTCGCCCGCGGTTGCCCGGCTTACCCGCTCGGCAAGATCGTGTGCCGCCAGCCCAAGGATCGGCATTGTTCCGGGGAACGTGCTTGCAAGGTCGAGTTTGACCTTCGCATCTTCTTCCGCAACGGCGGCTGGCGCCTGCCACAGCACCAGGCAGGCGGTCAGGAGGAGAAGCTTTTTCTGAAACATGCCGATCCTTTTTTTGGGCTGATACACTATTTGTGCCCGCCAGGCGCAAAGCTGGCGGTTATGAACTGCATCGGGCCGGACACGGTTACGCACCGCTGACGTTGCATCACGGCGAGCCTAGCGATCTGGGGTTACCAAAACATTCATCGGGATGGTTGCTGGAGAATTACGCTAATATGTAGAGTTCACTACAGCTAGACTCTGTCATTAGCAATAATGACAGGAGATATAGATAATTTTTGCTAAATTCCCTGCCTATCCAACTTGCCAGGATTGCCCGCAAATGGTGGCGAACTCGGGAGTCTCCCGCATTCAGGCAGAATTTCAGGCTTTTTGTATCATACGAAGCCAGAGGCGGAGTGTCGGCAAATGCGCGCGCCGCTATCGAGGCCGACCGCCCATGCGCTTGTTTGGTTCACCTGGCCTCGTCCGTTTTGCCCGGCGTCCAGTGCAGGTTCACACCTCGTAGGTCCAGACACGAAACGACTTCAGCAGGTGCGGCCCGAAGGAATTGATGAGCGGAATGTCGGTTGCATCGCGGCCGCGCGCCACCACGATCCGGCCGATCCGGGGAACGTTGTTGCGCGGATCGAACGTGTACCATTCGCCATCGAGGAAGACCTCCATCCAGGCGCTGAAATCCATCGGATCGACAACCGGCACGCCGATGTCGCCGAGATGACCGTTGACGTAGCGGGCGGGGATGTTGAGGCAGCGGCAAAAGGCGACCGCCAGATGCGCGAAGTCGCGACAGACACCGACGCGCTCGTTGAACGCTTCGAAGGCCGTCCGGGTCGCCCGTGCCTGCATGTAGTCGAAGCTTATATGGTTGTGAACGAAGTCGCAGATCGCCTGCACGCGCCCCCAGCCGGGCGGCACCGTGCCGAAAAGGTCCCACGCAATCTGACTGAGATGGTCGGTTTCGCAATAGCGGCTGCCCATGAGGTAGACGAGGCAGTCGTCCGGCAGATCAGGTACGGCGACTTCCTGTGCGTCGGGCACCACCTTGTCCAGTTCGCCGTCATCCTCGATCGTCGCGTCGCCCCACAAGGTCAGGTCGCCGGCGGGCGCAACGAGCCGGCGGCACCGGTTGCCGAATAGATCGCGATAAGTCGAGGTCGGTACGTCCGGATTGGTGAATACGGATTCCGGACTCCGGATTGCCGGGTCGTGGTCCTCGTGGGCCGACAGCAGGCAGACCAGCGCGGTCGGTTGCTGAAAGGTCATCGTAATTTCATAGCCGTAGCGGATCAGCATCTGGGTCAACCTATCGGAAATCTGCGGCGGTCAGGGTGTAAGACGTGCGCCGCCCATGAGAGTAAGCTTCGCACGCCACATCGTGGATGGAACCGCGCGCTGCATTGAAAGCGGTGAGGAAGTCGGTTTGGGAAAGTTCGTTACTGCCGGGCCGTGTCAGTGCGGCCGCCGCGACGAAAAACGGTATCTCGACCGTGCCGTCATGGCCGATGAAGCGAACGGCATTGCGCGCTTCGTCGAAGCTGCGGCTCCGGTCGGAAAACTCCAGTGTCACGATAGGCAGTCCTTTATTGGGCGCTTGTGCGAGACGGGCGCGTGGTGAGAGGCTGCCCGATCATTGTGGCGTCTGTCCCGGCGGCGGGCAAGGGACGACATGCCATCGGTTGCGTCCGGCCGGCTGAGCCAGGTCATGGCCTGACGACCCGCATGCGCGGGAATACCGGCATCAGCGGCATCGCGACCGACGACGGAATGCGCGTCGGCCGTGTTCCCGGAGCGGCGGAATTCGATTGCGACCTGCGCCGCCATCCCGTTCCATCCGCGGAGGCATCACTGCCTCAGTTCTTGACCTTGCCGCGCGGGGCGTTGGCATTCGCGGCAAGCTTGATCTGGTTGCCGAAGGTGCTTTCCGCCTTGGGCGGCGCCTTTTCCTGCTTCTGTTTTCTAATCTCTTTATTACTTCGTTTCTGTCCTTTGGCCATTGCCGAACGTCCTTTCAATGAGGGCTTCGCCGTCACCAGTCTGCGGCATGCTGACCGGCTCGAGATTGTCTTCCGTCGTCACCCGCTCATGACGTTCGTCGTCGTTGCGGATGCGGTATTGAGGAGAACCGTCCTTCGGCGGGAGCGTGCCGGTGACGTGAAAGACGTCCGCCGTCAGAGCCGGTCTTCCAAATCCACCCTTCAGCCGGACAGCCTGCCCGACCGTGAAGAGATGCGTCGGTGCTTCCTGCCGGGGCGGGCGGGCGCTGCGTCTGAGAGAGCTTGTAGAAATCATGGCTGCGGTAGTCCTTCCAATGTGTGGCTTAGAGATCGGTCGGATCGATCGGCGCCATCTGATGTGTGTGAATGTTCAAGCCGGTGACCGGCAGGTGAATAAAGGCGCCAGGCCGTCGCCGCGCACGGCGGGAGAAGCCCCCGGTCGGTTCCCCGTTCCGGTCGACGCGATCGTCGCCGTCAGGCTGCGCGGCGTCGAAGCCAAGGTTCCGTAATACTGAGGAGATCCAACCAGTAAGGTCTGCGTGGTGCGTGTTGTCACTGACAAGATGTCTCCGCAGGAGCACGCGGATGCGTTTCTCGCATGGGCTGCATCCGAACCTGCACGAATTCCCAGGCCGCCAGTACATCCGTGGTCAGCGCCGGGCTCAATCCAGTGTTCGAACGGGCTGCATGCACGACGAATCGGGGCGATGCATTCGTTATCGAGAATTCGGTGGAGAATGGCGGGTCGAAGTCTCTGACACCGCGAAAGCCAAATCGGCCAAATCAACGTTGACTACATATACGCTTCAAACTTGATCGAAACAAGGCACGTTCCCGCTTTATTTATTAAGCCAGGAAAAATCCGCTGGATTATTTGAGAGGAAAAGGTCGAGCCGCGAGAAAAACAACCCGGCCGGTAGGGGAAATACGGGAGATCGGCGGAATACGGCCGGAATTTATATTTTTAGCAGCCGATAATTTATTTTGGCAGTCCTATCATTCGACTGCCAAAGACGCTATATTCTCAATGTGGTCGCCCTACACGCCGACCTCAGAAAGAACATTCATGAAATTCCGTCCCCTCCACGATCGCGTCGTCGTTCGACGCGCGGAAGGCGATCTGACGTCCAAGGGCGGCATCATCATACCCGACACAGCCAGGGAACGGCCCCAGCAGGGCGAAGTGCTCGCAATCGGCCCCGGTTCGCGTGACGAGAGCGGGAACCTGACCCCTCTCGACGTCAAGCCAGGCGATACGATCCTGTTCGGCCAATGGTCCGGCACGGAAGTCCGGATCGATGGCGAAGACCTTCTGATCATGACCGAAGCCGACATCATGGGCGTTGTCGAGAAGACCGAGGCGACCACCACAAAAGCCGCCTGACCGTCTCTCTCCAATCCTGTATCTCAATCCCGTACTGGACGAACATCATGTCTGCCAAGGAAATCAAATTCTCCACCGATGCGCGCGACCGAATGCTACGCGGCGTCGAACTGCTCAATAACGCCGTCAAGGTAACGCTTGGCCCCAAGGGCCGTAACGTCCTCATCGACAGGTCCTTTGGCGCGCCCCGCATCACCAAGGATGGCGTCACCGTCGCCAAGGAAATCGAGCTTGCCGACAAGTTCGAGAATATGGGCGCGCGGATCGTGCGCGAGGTGGCTTCGAAAACCAACGAGCTGGCCGGTGACGGCACGACCACCGCGACCGTGCTGGCCGCATCGATCCTGCGCGAGGGCACCAAGCTCGTCGCCGCCGGAATGAACCCCATGGACCTGAAGCGCGGCATCGACCTCGGCGTCGCCGCCGTCGTCAAGGAAATCCAGGCGCGGGCAACCAAGGTCAACTCTTCCGGCGAGATCGCGCAGGTCGGCACCATCGCCGCCAATGGCGACGCAACCGTCGGCGAGATGATCGCCAGGGCGATGGAAAAGGTCGGCAACGAGGGCGTGATCACGGTCGAGGAAGCCAAGACGGCGGAGACCGAACTCGACGTCGTCGAGGGCATGCAGTTCGACCGCGGCTATCTCTCGCCCTACTTCGTCACCAATCCCGAGAAGATGCGCGTGGAGCTCGAGGATCCCTACATCCTCCTTCACGAAAAGAAGCTCGGCAATCTGCAGGCCATTTTGCCGATCCTGGAAGCAGTGGTGCAGAGCGGCAGTCCGTTGTTGATCATCTCCGAGGACGTCGAGGGTGAGGCGCTGGCGACGCTGGTCGTCAACAAGCTGCGCGGCGGACTGAAGGTCGCAGCCGTAAAGGCTCCGGGCTTCGGCGATCGCCGCAAGGCCATGCTGGAGGACATCGCGGTGCTGACGGCAGGTCAGGTGATCTCCGATAACCTCGGCATCAAGCTCGAGAATGTCACGCTCGACATGCTCGGGCGGGCCAAGCGCGTGGTCATCGAGAAGGATACGACCACGGTGATTGATGGCGCGGGGGAAAAGACCGAGATCGCCGCCCGGATCAGCCAGATCAAGGCGCAGATCGAGGAAACGACCTCGGACTACGACAAGGAGAAGCTCCAGGAACGCCTGGCCAAGCTCTCCGGCGGCGTCGCGGTGATCCGCGTCGGCGGTGCGACCGAAACCGAGGTCAAGGAACGGAAGGACCGCATCGACGATGCGCTCAACGCCACCCGTGCCGCGGTCGAGGAAGGCATCGTTCCGGGCGGCGGAGTGGCACTGCTGCGCGCCACCGCTGTCCTGGCCAGCCTGAACGGGGGCAATGCCGACGTCGCGGCGGGTATCTCGATCGTGCTCAGGGCGCTCGAAGCGCCGATCCGTCAGATTGCCGCAAATGCCGGCGTCGAAGGCTCGGTCGTCGTCAGCAAGCTGACAGGCAGCAAGGACCACACCCTGGGCTTCGACGCCCAGACGGAAACCTATGTCGACATGATCAAGGCCGGCATTGTCGATCCGGCCAAGGTGGTGCGGACCGCTCTGCAGGACGCCGCTTCGATCGCCGCCCTGCTGATCACCGCCGAGGCGATGGTCGTCGAGATCCCGCCGAAGGATTCGGCCATGGCCGGCAACGGCGGCGGCATGGGCGGAATGGGATACTGAGCAATCCCGCGGCCATTAGTTTGCCCGCGGACGAAAAGCCGATCTTCAACGGCAACCTGGATGGAACATTTCCGGCAGGCTGGTCGTGCGGATGATGCTGCCGTCCGCGGAATGATCAGCAGCGCCTTGCCGGCCTGGCTGTCCAACTGAGGGGCCGGCCAGGCCGAGACGCTCGCGGCCGAACTTGAAGTACATGGCGGCGGCGAACATGAACGCCGCCGCCAATTCCAAGGCTTCCCGGTACCAGGTGCGGGGAAACATCGCGTCCCGGCGGGTTACTCGTTGATTTCGATCACGGTCAGATTGCCGTTGACGCGATCGGCCGCAAACTCGATTTCCTGTCCTTCCTGAACGCTCTCCAGCATGGCCTCATCCGCGACGCGGAAGACCATGGTCATGGCCGGCATGTCGAGATTCTTGAGCTCTTCATGGATGATGGTGACCTTTTTGCTCTTAAGGTCGATCTTCTTCACCGTGCCCTTGGTAAGGTCCGCCGCGACGGCGACGGCCGGGATTGAAATGCTCAGGATGGCGGCAGCCATCAGTCCTGCAAACTTGTTCATCTTTCACTCCTTGCTTTCAGTTTTTCGCTTGGGTTTGAGTTATTTGTGTCCGGAATGACCGTCATGGCCGCTGCTTCGCGCAGAACTGCCTGACGAAGGGACGTCCGTTCCGGGCCCACTCGCCCGGCTGAAATCCGGCAGTTCCCCGGTCCATTCCCAGGCCTGTGTGCCGGGCGGGTTTTCGTACCAGCCCGGGTCGCTGTAATCGCCGGCCGAAATCCCCTCGCGCACCTTCACCACCGAGAACATGCCGCCCATTTCCAGCGGGCCGTGCGGCCCCCATCCGGCCATCATGGGAACGGTGTTGTCGGGAAGCGGCATCGACATTTCCGCCATCTCCGCCATGCCCGTGCTGCCCATGGGCATGAATTCCGGCTGCAGGAGACGGATCTTTCGGGTCACCGCGGATTTGTCGACGCCGATAAAGGTCGGCACGTCGTGGCCCATGGCATTCATCGTGTGATGGGACTTGTGGCAATGGATCGCCCAGTCGCCGACATGGACGGCGTCGAATTCGTAGGCCCGCATCGCGCCGACCGGAATGTCGATGGTCACTTCCGGCCAGCGCGCTTCCGGACGCACCCAGCCGCCATCGGTGCAGGTCACCTCGAAGTCGTACCCGTGCATGTGGATGGGATGATTGGTCATGGTCAGGTTTCCCACCCGCACCCGCACCCGGTCGTTCTTCGAGACGACCAGCGGGTCGATACTCGGAAAGATCCGGCTGTTCCACGTCCAGAGGTTGAAATCGGTCATGGTCATGATCTTCGGCACATAGGAGCCGGGATCTATGTCGAACGCATTGAGCATGATGAGGAAGTCTCGGTCGACCGGCATGAAGGCCGAATCCCTGGGATGCACGATGAAGAAGCCCATCATGCCCATTGCCATCTGGACCATCTCATCGGCATGCGGGTGATACATGAAGGTGCCCGACTTCACGAGATCGAACTCGTAGACATAGGTCTTGCCGGGCGGGATGCCCGGATGGGACAGACCGCCGACACCGTCCATGCCCGAGGGCAGGATCAGACCGTGCCAGTGAACGGAGGTGTGCTCCGGTAACTTGTTGGTCACGAAGACACGGACGCGGTCGCCTTCGACGGCCTCGATCGTGGGTCCGATCGACTGGCCGTTATAGCCCCACAAATAGGCGGTCATGTCGTCGGCAAGTGCGCGTTCCACCGGTTCGGCCACCAGGTGAAACTCCTTCACGCCGTTGTTCATCCGGAACGGAAGGGTCCAGCCGTTGAGGGTCACGACGGGATTGTACGGCGCGCCCGTTGCCGGCGCGGAAGGAGCCTGCGTGGCAGGACTGTCCATCACGGCCGCCTCCGGCAAGCCCATATTGGCGGTCTTCGACCAGGCTCCCGTGGAGACGAGCGCGGCACCGCCGGCCGCCCCGGCACCCAACAACTGGCGTCTGTTCATCATCGGTCGGTTTCCTTCAAAAGAAGTCATCAGTGGCCTCCCCGCCCGCGTCGGCCATCATTGCCGGCCCGCCGGGACTGGCGCTGTTCCGTGCGCCGCCGCCATGGATGGCCGCTGCCAGGTCCGCTTCCGCGACCCAGAAGTTCTTCCTGGCGTTTGCCGCCATCAGCAGCGTGTTGATCCTCGCCCTGGTATCGGCGAGCAGGTCGAATGTGCTGGTGATCATGCCGTTGTAGGTCAGGAGGGATTCCTCCTCGATCGCCTTGCGCAGCGGCAACACGGCGTCGCGGTAATGGCGGGCGATTTCGTGGGTCGACCTGTATGCGGTATAGGCCGAACGGGCCTCGGAGCGGATGTTGACCGCCTTTTCCGCCAGCCGGTTAGCCGCCTGCAGGTAGGCGAATTCGCCCTTTCGCATCCTGGCCCTGCCGCTGTCGAAAATCGGAATGGCGAATTCCAGCTCGATCTGCGGCGTGGCGATGGTCTTTTCCGATTTCTCTTCATGCAGTTCCGAGCCGTCCAGCTCGTATTCGGTCTCGATTTCCCGTTCCGCCTCGATCCCGACAGTCAGTTCCAGGTCGGACACGTAGCGGGTCGCCTCGGTCAGCCGGTACTGTCTTGCGACTGCCTCCAGTTCCAGCCGGGCGACCTGCAGGTCGATCCGGCTGCGCAGGGCATCCGTCTCGATTCCAGGCAAGTTGCGAAGCGCTCCGGGAAGCGGGGGAAGACTGTCGGGGACGAAATAATCCACATCCTGGCCCCACAGGCCCATCAGCCGCGTGAGCCTTTCCTTGGCCAGGCGCGCTTGCAGCCGCGCTTCTGCCTTCTGACCGGTGAGTTCGGCAAAGAACGCATGCTCGCGCGCCTGCCCGGCCTTCGGCAGAGCCCCGGTTTCCCCGAGTTTCTGTGCAAGCTCGGACGCGGCATCGGCAGCTGCCTGGGCCTGGTTGAGATAGGCGACGGTCTCGAAGGCCGACACGGCATCGATCCAGGCACGGCGCGTCTGCGCGGCCAGCGCCAGCGTGTCTTCGATCGCCGTTGCCTGGGCCTGACGGAACCGTGTATCGGCAATATCGACCCGCCGTTTCTGCGTCATCAGGGACAGGATATTGGCGACGATTATGCTTTCCACGGCCCGCAAGGCCCCCACTTCCGGGTGAGCAAGACCGAGAAGGCCGACCGACACGACCGGGTTTTCCAGCATTGTCTGCTGCCAGGCTTCCGCCGCGCTCAGTCCCAGCCCCGCATAGGAGGCCTGCAGGCCGCGATTGTTCAGAAGCGCCACCTGAACCGCTGTATCGGCACTGATGACCTTCTTGTGCACGAGGGACTGCACGCGGTCGGCCGTCTGCCGTGCTTGTTCGGCGTTCTGTATCCACACCGTTTCCTTTTGGCCCGACGCCGCTGCGGTGCCGCTCGCGACCGTCTGAAAGCCCGGATACTGATCGGAATAGGCGGCGATCTGTTCCTGCGACACACAACCGGCCAGCAGCACGGCCGTGGTCAGAACAACGCCGATAGCGCGAAGTTTCCTCATGAGCCGCCTCCGTTTGCTGGTGCGCGGTCGTCATTCAGTTGCCGCCATGACTGGGGATCGACCGCAAGCCTCGCTTTGTAGCCATCCGTTACCGGGGCAGGATGAAGCGCGCGTACCGCAACGGACGGGTCGTCAGGCGCGGGCGCAAGCCCGAGCGTCGGCAAGGGAGTCGCCGAGGTGCAAGCGCCAAGCACCAGGGGTGCAAGGGCCGCAAGAAGCCGGATTTTCATTGAATCTCACTGATCTGAACATGCTCGAACACATCGCATGCCTGTGCGATATGCGGTGATGCGCTGCAAGGCAGCCGGGGTCAGATCAATGTTCGGGTGGATGCTCGAGGCGAACGGTCGCCGCGCTCAACAGAGCGTCTGCAGCCATGCTGTAGAAAGGGGAAACATTCCACCCGCGAACGTCGGGCTGATGAAGCATCGCCAGGTCGGCGAAACACGAGGGTGGACAACAATTGTCCACCGCCGCATGCGCGAGTGACTTGTTTGCGTTGCGCTGGCAATCGGGTGCCGCGGCTCCCGCTTCGAATTCCATATGATGCGCCGGATGCGCCGACATTTCACCGGTTTCCACGGATGTGTTTTCCGCCAGAACGAGGGTATGCGCGAGCGCCGTCGTTCCCGGCAGAACGCTTCCGAGCAGAAAAACCGCGGCAAAAATAACCTGGAGCAGATTACGCAGGGGGCAACCTTTCAAGAAGCAACGGATTTCTGTGCCTATGCGCGCCGTTGCCGGCAAGTGACGTATGTGTGATCGCCAGAAATTTTGTCAATACTGAGCGCTATGATCAGCCGAACACTGTGGCGAATATCAGGCCCATCGGCCCCCTGGAACTCGGCATTCGCTCTCGCGATCTTTTACCATCAGCTTTGTCAGCCGTTGCTGCCGGATCGAAACCGCCTCGTGCCGGCGGCCCCGTCTCGCTCACTGCCCCTTGTTCCGTGCCCGGGCGTTCATCATATCGTGCCGCTCACGGATCTCGTCCGGCCACTGGGCCTTGATCCAGGAAAGGGCGGCGGCGATGTCGTCATCCGATAGTGTGCCCTCGAAGGCAGGCATGTTGGACTTGAAGTCTTGGAGGCCCACAGCCCTGGCCGTACCGAACTTGGTGATCCGGAAGAGCAGTTCATCCGGATGGTGCCAGGTGTGGCCGGTTTCATCGTGAGGCGGTGCCGGCAGGGTGCCATCCGGATTGGCCGACTGCCAATCCGGTTCGCCCTGCAGGTCGGCACCGTGGCACGAGGCGCAGTTTTGAGCGTAGACCGCCGCCCCCTGCCTGACGAGTTCCGCATCGTCCGGGCGAAGAACCATGCCGATAGGCTGGTCCGGGACTATGTTCCTGTCGGCAACATAGAAACCCAGGCCAGCGGCCACGACCACAAGCGCACCGGCAGTCAGCAGTCCGGTCTTGCGCGCCCTGGTCATGACAGGACGACAATCGGCGAGCCGGCAGGCACCCGTCCGTATAAATCGATGATGTCCTGGTTCATCAGCCGCACGCAGCCACTGGAGACGGCGCTGCCGATCGTCCAGTATTCGCCGGTGCCGTGGACCCGGTAGAGGGTGTCCTTGCTTCCCTGGAAGATATAGAGCGCCCTGGCCCCGAGCGGGTTGTCCAGCCCCGGCGGCATTCCGCCGTTCCGCCAGCTCCACTTTTCGAGTTCGGGCTGACGCTCGATCATTTCGTCCGGCGGGGTCCATTTGGGCCACGCAGCCTTGCGGGCGATCCGTGCCCGGCCCGACCACTCGAAGCCGGCACGTCCGAGCCCGACGCCGTAGCGCATGGCCCTGCCGTTCTCCTGAACGAGGTAGAGGTAGTAGTTCGGGGTATCGACCACCAGCGTGCCGACCGGTTCGGGTGTCGGATAGTCCACCTGCTGGCGATAAAACCGCGGCGGCACCTTTTTCAGGTTGATCGCCGGAAGCGGAAAGCGCTCTTCCGGCATCGCCCGGTACATGGCGAGATAGGCCGGATCCTGAGAAGGCGGAAGCGGCTCGGGGGCTGTGTTGCCGGTAACGCAACCGCTGACGGCGAGCCCCGCAAGGCTCGCCGTCCCGGCAAGAAAGGTTCTTCTTGTAAAGTCAGTCATCGAACGGTTATTGACCCTTCGTCATGTACGGCTGGGGAGTGTCGCCCGGCTTTGAGCCGAGGGCATAGACCGTATATTCGGCATCCGGATCCTCTCCCATGCCCAGGGAGCCCATCGGCATTCCAGGAACGGCAATGCCGTGAATGTCCGGACGTTCGGACATCATCTTGTCGATGGCCTCCAGCGGCACATGGCCCTCGATGATGTATTTCCGGTCATCGCCGATCACCGCCGTATGGCAGGCCTGCATGTCGTCGGGGACACCGGCCTGTGTCTTGATGGCCGAAAGGTCTTCCATGTCTTCGACAACGACCTTGTATCCGGCCGCTTCGACGGCTTGGGTCCACACTTCGCAACAGCCGCACAAGGGCGACTTGTAGACGGTGACGGTCTTGTCCTCTTCGGCAAACGTGGCCGATGACAGCGACAGAAAGCCGCCAAGCGCGATCAGCGCCATAGTCCGGTTAGTCATTTTTCTGATCCTGTTTTGTATGGGAGTGGCACGACTTGCCCATGAAGCGGTGCATGACGAAATGCAGGCCGACGCAGCCGAGCATCGGAACGGCCAGCAGAAGCGTATCGGCAAGGGATTGTCCAGCCGGCGCGCTGGCGATCAGGATGCCCGTGCCGACCACCATGAGGGCGCAGCAGGCCATCATGAACAGATTGTGCCCGGTTACCGGTTTTCGAATTGCCGGACCGGTGGTCCGGTCCGGCTGGATGTCCGGTACCGAAGCCCGGATAGGAGTTGTACTTTCATGGAGGCTCATTGAGCGTTCACCTTCCGTTTCGAGATGAACGATCCTGGAACCGCCAGGCGGCAATTGCTGGATAACACCGTTCATCCTGTCCAAATCACTGATCGAACCGGAGCCTTCGAGGCGAAGTTCCGGCGAGGCGGATCAGACGTGTTTTGGAGGGCGAACGTGCGGGGCCGTTTTCACAGAGGTACGAACGTGCAGCGGCAGCGTTTCGAGCGTTGTCCCGACCAGGACCTGATGGGCGACGCTGTCGACATAATAGGAAAGACAGTCGGCGCTACAGGAGAATGTTTTTGCAATCGAACCCGCCTTGCCGGACTTCTCGCAGCATTTGGCATGATGCGAAAAGGCGGCGTCCACCATATCTGGCGCGCCCTGGCCAACCGACATCGCCTGCTCGCTCACGGTGGTGTCTTTATGCGCATTGCTGAACGCAGCGGCCGTTTGGACCCCTGCAAACAGGACAATCAGAAATGCGATGAACAGGCTGCGCATGAAAGCTTCAGTACCTTACAATCTTTGGCAAATCCATACCGGAAACTACACAGGCACGTGATCGTCCAACCGGTTTCTTCCCTCGGCAGCGCCCCGCTCCCGAAGCAAAACCGGCGCCACAGAACTTGCGGCGCCGGTTGCCGTCATTCGGCCTCCGGCGGTCTCGGCGTTATCCGCCATTCTCCAGCAGGAACGTCGCAACGGCTTCCCGGTCTTCGTCTGACAGAAACGCGGTGCCGTCACGCACCACTTCCCCCATCGTCCCGCCGAAAACGTCGCCATCCGGCGTGATGCCGGTCTGCAGTGCGTATTTCAGCGACGCGATGGTCCAGCCGTTTTGCTTCAGGGTTTCGCTGGTGATCGGTGGTGACTTGCCGCCGTCGGGCAGACCCTCGGCCCCGTGAAACGCGAATTGCACCTGCCGGGCTCCCAGGGCATTGCGCGGCGTGTGGCACGCGCCGCAATGGGCGGGACCTTCCACAATGAACTTGCCGCGGTTCCATTTCTCCGATTTTTCGGGATCGGGAACAAACGGCGTTTCCTCGAGATAGGCCGCCCGCCAGAGTTTCAGCCCTTCCCGGATCCCGAACGGAAAGCTGAGGTCATGGTCCACCGACGGTTCTCCGGCCGGCGGCACCGTCTGGAATGCGGCCCAGAGGTCGGCGATGTCCTGGTCGGACAGCTTTGCGTAGAACGGATAGGGAAAGGCCGGATAGTACGGCTTGCCGTCCGGGGAGATGCCATGGCGCACGGCCCTGGCAAAGTCGTCGAGCGACCAGTCGCCTATGCCCTTTTCCGGATCGGTCGTCAGATTTGGCGAATAAAAGGTGCCAAATCCGGTATCGAGCGCAAGACCGCCCGCCAGGGGCGCGCCGCCTTGCTCTCCATTGGTGTGGCAACCGATGCATCCAGCCATACGGGCCAGATACGCGCCGCGGCCCGGATCACCGGTCAGCGACGGCATGTCCGTTTCAAGATCGATCGGCTGGTACATCACAGCCGCGCCGCTCGCCGATGCGACAACAACGGCGAGACAAAGGAACAGCAACAGTTTTTTCATGCCGTCACTGCTTCTCGATCCGGAACTTCGTGTGACATGCCGAACAGGTCTGCACCGTCATGTTGAAGACGGCATCGGCAGGCATTTGGGCGAGATCGGCAACATCCATTTCAGCCGGGGCGTTGCCCATCATCATGGAGCCGTTACCCGTCATGCCGCCGCCCATCATCGTGCCGGAACCGGTCATCATATCGGCTTGGCCGTCCGGGGCCCCGGGAGTGCCGCCGGCCATCAGGCCATTGTCCGCAGCCGCCTCCAGGCCTTCGGCGAAGGTGCCCAGTTGGTCCGCCAGGTTCGAAAACGTCTGCCAGTCGCTCCAGATAGCCGGTTTGGCCTCGGAGACCTCCTGAAGGCTGCCTTCGGGAAAAAGGTCGGTCAGGGCATCTCCCGAATGAGAGCGAATAACCGCGGCGCCCTTGCGGACAGCCGCCGGGTCATAGGTGGTTTCGCCGCGCATCATGGCCGACAGGCTTTTGACGACGTCCCCCATCATCTTCATCTTTTCCATGCGCTCCATCACGACACCTGTGGCACCGGAATGGGCGACCGCAAAGGTCGAGAGACCGGAAATGCCAAGCGCAATTCCGGCAATGAATGCTGTTTTCTTCATGCAGTTTATCCTCTTGATTTCGGTGAAGGGCGGCATGCCGCCTCATGCGAAGCTCAAGAGGTCGTCTTGGGAGGTGGCAACTCGAAGGGGGCGTCGGCCTGCCTTATCGTGCCGTCTTCGCCCGGCGAGACTTCCAGCGTCTTACGGCGGAGAGGCAAACGGCATTCCATCGCCAGGGACAGGATCGAAGCGCCGCAGTGAAGGTCCGCCTTGTCGACCGTATCGGCAGTGCCGTCGGCATGCACGTGCGAACCCTGCGCAGGTTTGGAACTCGCGGCGGCATGAACATGCATATCGTCGGCATGTGTATATATGCCGCCGGACAGCACAAGCATGAAAACCGAAAGATATGCCAGCAGTCTGACAATACGAATCATAAGCAAACCCTACTGCATATTTCGCGGAGAATTAACCGGACTTTGTGACGGAAACGTGGGTATCTGAAATTTCGCCATTTCCCTGCATCGAGTGCCGGCGCAACACTTGCGGCGGGCCCCCGAAGGCGGCAGGAGCGATGCGGCCGGATGCATGGTCCGCCGAGCCAGCGGACCAGCACCGCAGCCGCCGCGACGGCCGGCGTGCTCAGGCTGCCTTCGACAACCCACTTCCCAGGTGTTGCACCAGGGCTTCAACGTCCCGCTCGGCCGACCTGATCGAGGCCTGCAGGCGTTCGTCCGCGAACTCGTCATACTCGATCGCGACGGAATGAACGTCCGTGACGCCGAGATAGGCGAAGGGCGTCCTGACGCCCGGCTCGACATGGTTCTGGTCTTCCAGACGTTCTCCGGGACCGTAACCGTAGTCGCCGCGCGCGGACAGGATGACCAGCGTCTTGCCGGCGGGCACCATCGGCCAGTAGGGAACGCCCTGGCGATTGCGGTCGAAGCCGAAGGTTCGCCCGACCCGGACGATGTTGTCGATATAGGCCTTGAACTGGGCGGGCGGTCCGAAGTTGTACATGGGCACCCCCGCCACAATGACGTCGGCTCTCAACAGTTCGTCGACCAGCCTGTCGCTCTCTTCAAGCTCCGCGTTCATCCAGGGTTCGCGCTCCTCCGGCTTGGTAAAAGCCGCGTGGATCCACTCCCCGGTCACCGGCTTGGGAGGATTGATCCCCACATCCCGGTAGATGATCTCATCATCCGGACGGATGGATCTCCACTTGTCCACGAAGGTTCTCGTCAGCCTACGGCTGTGGGAACCGAAACGATGCTCGTCGGACCCGCCGGAACGGGCACTGGAATCGATGTGAAGGATGGTTGCCACAGATTGTCTCCGTCATTTCTGTCGTAAATTGAGATGATTCATATTCATTTGTCGACAATCGGCGCCGTTGTCGTTAGGTAAATTTAGAGCCGCCTATGCAGCCATTCAAAATCGAATTCCTCAACTGACAGATGACCAGAATTCATCCATGCTCCAACTCCCTCCCCTCACCTCCCTCCGTGCGTTCGAATCCGCGGCACGCCACCTGAGTTTCAAACGCGCCGCCGACGAACTCGGCGTCACGCCGACCGCGATCAGTCACCAGATCAGGCTTCTGGAAGAGACGCTCGGCGGGAAGCTGTTTGAACGGCAGCCGCGCAAGGTGGCTTTGACGGAAATCGGATTGCAGCTCTATCCGGTGTGCCGTGAGGCATTTTCGTCAATGAGTGATGCCGTCGCCGCCGTGATGGGAAAGACGCAGCAACGCGCCGTGACGGTGACGTCGACCACGGCCTTCTCGGCCGGATGGCTCGTGCCCCGTATCGGCCGCTTCACCGCGGCCAACCCCGGCATCACCTTGAGGATTCATCCTTGCGAAACGGTGGTCGACTTGCAGCGGGGCGTGGCGGATTGCGCCATTCGCTATGGCGGCGCACCCTTTGCCGGCCTGGTCGCCGAACCCCTGTTCGATGACAGCTTCGCCCCGATCTGCAGCCCGGGCCTCAACATCCGGATGCCGGAGGACCTGAAGCACCACACGCTGCTGCACTCGGAGTGGCGCCTGCAGAACGAGTTCACGCCGTCCTGGCGGAAATGGTGCAAGATCGCCGGCGTGAGGGACGTCGACACCCGCGCCGGCACTGTGCTCACGGACGAGAGCCACGTCATCCAGGCCACGATCGCCGGACAGGGGATCGCGCTGCTGAGCACGGTTCTTGTGCAGGACGAACTGCGCCGCGGCCTGCTTGTTCAACCCTTCGGGCCCGCCCTGGAGGGGCTCGGCTATCATTTCGTTTTCCCGAAAACCGCCACCGGCAACCCCGGCATCCGGGCAGTTCGAGACTGGCTTTTCAGCGAAACGAACACCGGCGCCTAGGGTATGGCCCCATAAAATTGAACGGCTTGAGCCCTGGATCGCTAGGCCGGCGTCACGGATGCCGCTCCGCATGGCTCGCCTCCTGGGCCGCGGAGTCCGACGGACCGTGGCGGCACCACCGCCCGGCCATATACGGCCCAATCGGCCGGCAGTCAGTCCGATGAGCCCCTGTCGAGGCGGAAGCCGAGCTTGACGCCGACCTGGAAGTGACCGACCGAGCCGTCACTGTTCACGTGGCCGCGAATTTCCGTCACCTCGAACCATTCGAGCTTGCGAATGCTCTTGCTGGCGGTGCTGACGGCGTTCCGGATCGCGTCGTCGATCGATTCCGTCGACGAGCCATAGATTTCCGTAACCGGATAGACGTGATCCATTTTTGTCTCCCTTGCGCGTCTGCGTTCTCTCCACCTCTCCCGGCGAGGGTCTGCAGGATGGTCGTGCAGATCTCCCGTCCGTGGAAGTTGACGATTGCCCGTTCAACTCGCGGCAGGGGTGTCGATCGATCCTGACACAAGGAACGCGGCTTGTCAGGTCGGGTTCCGTCGCGGGTTCGCGTCGGCCCGGTGGATCGAGCCGGCCGGATCCCTTTGCCGGATGCAACGTTGCCGCCTGCTCGGGGCAGCGGCGAGCGGCTGGGTTGTTGAACGCCGCTCCCGGAGCCCTATAATTCCCTCAGGGAGATGAATGTGAGAGTTCTCAACCGATTGCGCCGTCTCGTTGCGGCGGCCGTGGCCCTGACTACTGCGGTCGGGCTGCCGGCGGCGGCGCAGAAGACCGACATTTCCGGAAAAGGTTCGGTCGTGCTTATGGCGGCGATCGAAGGGCCTATCGGTCCTGCGACGGTGAGGCATGTCGGCAGGGCTATCGGCCTGGCCGAAGAGCGCGGTGCCCCCGCCCTCGTGCTGCGGCTCAACACTCCCGGCGGTCTCGCGGACTCCATGCGCGAGATCATCTCGCAGGTGCTCGCCTCCCCCGTTCCGGTGATCGGATATGTCGCCCCGGCCGGTGCACACGCCGCCAGCGCGGGGACTTACATTCTCTATGCCACGCATGTTGCGGCCATGGCTCCGGCCACGAACCTGGGCGCCGCCACACCGGTGCAACTCGGCGGCTCGCCGGACACGGTTCCCGGCGGGGACGGCGATAAAAACGACAGACCGGCGGGGGACCGGTCCCCGGACAAGGGAGGCTCCGGGCGCAACACGGACCTGATGGGGTCTGAACAGGCCATGTCGGCCAAGATGACCAACGATTCCGTGGCGCTGATCCGAAGTCTGGCCAGGTTGCGCGGCCGCAATGCCGATTGGGCCGAGCGCGCGGTCCGCGAGGCTGCCAGCCTCCCGGCCACTGAAGCGCTGGAAATGGATGTCATCGACGTCGTCGCCCGCGACGTCGACGAACTCCTGGACGCTGCCGACGGACGGATGGTGGAGATCGGCCGAACCAGCCATAAGCTCACAGTCGCGGGCCTGCCGGTCGAGCGCATCGACATGACCACGACCACGCAGATCCTGAGCTTGCTCTCCAATCCGAACGTTGCGCTGATCCTGATGATGATCGGCGTCTACGGGCTGATCTTCGAATTCTGGAACCCGGGCTCCGTAGGCCCCGGCGTGATCGGCGCAATCAGCCTGACGCTCGGCCTATACGCACTCAACATGCTGCCCTTCAGCTATGCCGGACTTGCCCTGATCGGGCTCGGCGTCGCCTTCATGGTCGTAGAGGCACTGACACCGACGGTCGGCGTGGTCGGCATCGGCGGTCTGGTGGCCTTCATAATCGGAGCTTCTATGCTCGTCGACACCGACGCGCCGGGTTTCCAGATCTCCTGGTGGCTGATCGGCACGCTGGCCGTCATCAGCGGCGCGGTGCTGGTGCTGGTGCTGGGAGCAGCCCTGCGCTCATATCGCCACAAACCGGTCAGCGGACAGGCGCGGATGATCGGCGCACCGGCGGACGTGCTCGAATGGCAGGGAAGCGAGGGCTATGTCTGGGCGGAAGGCGAGCGGTGGCACGCGGCAGGTGCCGAAGACCTGTGCGCCGGCCAGACAGTGCAGGTTCGCAACGTCAACGGGCTCACGTTGGTCGTCAACGCCGATCACGACGCACAGCCAGAAAGAGAGCACTAGCCATGCAACCACTGATCTTCAACTCGATCATCCCGCTGCTTGCCGCGGCGTTCGTGATCTTCGTGCTTTTCTACGCCATATACATCTTCCGTGAATATGAACGTGGGGTGGTCTTCACGCTCGGCCGGTTCACGCGGGTGAGCGGGCCGGGCTTCGTGCTGCTGATTCCATTCGTCCAGCAGGTCGTGCGGACCGATCTGCGCATGTTCGTCGAGGACGTTCCCAGCCAGGACGTGATCAGCCGCGACAACGTCTCGGTGAAGGTCAATGCGGTGATCTACTTCCGCATCATCGATCCCCAGCGTGCGATCATCAATGTCGCGGACTTCGCCGCAGCAGTCAGCCAGTTGTCGCAGACGACACTTCGCTCGGTGCTCGGAAAGCATGAGCTGGACGAGATGCTGGCCGAGCGCGACAAGCTGAATGCCGATATTCAGGAGATCCTCGACCGTCAGACCGACGCCTGGGGCATCAAGGTCGCCAATGTGGAAATCAAGCACGTCGACATCGATGAAAGCATGGTCCGGGCGATCGCCAAGCAGGCCGAGGCCGAGCGGTTGCGGCGGGCCCGCGTGATCAACGCGGAAGGCGAGCAGCAGGCCGCGGCCAAGCTGGTGGAGGCCGGCGAGATGCTTTCCCATCAGCCGAATGCGATGAAGCTGCGCTACTTCACGGCGCTCAGCGACATTGCAACCGACAAGACCAATACGATCGTGTTTCCCCTGCCGCTCGACCTTTTGCCGGATGCAACCCGCAAACCCGGCAAGAAGCCCGCGTGACCTCGTGAGGCGGGGTCACCCGCGAGACAGGAGGCCCGGGTTACCTGGTCGCCAGTTCCTCGCGGAACGAGATGAGGCGCCTGTCGCCCTCGTCCCACAGAACGAGCTTCACGCATTTCAGGCTTTCCAGCAGCGTGATGCGGCTGGTGTGTTTCAGTTCCGGATAGTCCCTGAGCACTTCAGGCAAACGGTAGAACGGGATCTTGGCCGCCAGGTGATGTACGTGGTGGATGCCGATATTCCCGGACAGCCAGCGGAGCGGCAGCGGCAGGTCATAGTGTGAACTGCCGTGAAGCGCGGCATGCTGAAAACTCCAGTCGTCGGCCGTCGACCAATGTGTGTCTTCGAACTGATGCTGCACGTAGAAAAGCCAGACCCCGGCCGTTGCCGCCATCAAGGTGATCGGCACCTGCACCAGCAGGAACGGCACGAGGCCGACGAGCCAGATCATGGCGGCTACCGGCAGAACGATGCCGATATTGGTGGCGATCGTCGAGACCCAGGGCTGAGCTCCGGCCCGCATGAGACCGAAGGGCAAGCGGTACTGGCAGAGGAACAGCCAGGCCGGCCCGACGCCGAACATGATCAGCGGATGACGGTAGAGCCGGTAGCGGATGCGCCCCCAGCGCGACAGGGCGCGGTATTCGGAAACCGTGAGCGTATCGACGTCGCCGATGCCCCGCCGGTCCAGATTGCCCGCAGAGGCGTGATGGACGGCATGGGTGCGGCGCCAGTAGTCGTAGGGCGTCAGCGTGATGACCCCGAGGACACGGCCGATCCAGTCATTGAGACGGCGATGGGCAAAAAGCGTCCCGTGGCCGCAGTCATGCTGCAGGATGAACAGGCGAACCAGAAAGCCTGCCGCGGGGATTGTCAGCACAAGCCCCCAGTATTCTCCATACAGGACAGCGGCCGCGGAAGCGGCCCACAAGAAGACGAACGGGAGAACTGTTGCCGCGATTTCGATGGTGCTGCGCACCGGATTCGGCTGTCGGTACTGTGCGAGTGCCTGTGTCCAGGACCGCGTATCGTTCACTACCTGAGCGTTGGTAGCCGCATGAGTTGTCACATTCGTTCCAGTATGAAGAGTAGTCGGTTCAGATATTTGAGAGCAGCCTGTCAGCCAGTGCGGATTCAGATTTTCGATCTCGTGGCGGTTTTCGTCTTGCGGGCAGCGCGTTTCGCGGGCGCCGGCTCCGGCTGGGTATCTTCCATCGCAAGGCGCGCGGCTCTCAGCCTCTGCGTCTTGGCATCGCGGATGTCAGCTTCGGTCTGCTGAAGCTCCTGCGAAATGCGCTTGGTTGTCTCAGCCTTGGATTCCGCAGTTTCCCGCCGCGGGCGGATGGATTTGTCGGAAGACATGACAGTCGCTCCTTTCAAGCTGCTGAAAGCAAAAAAGGCCGGGAAACTCCCGACCTTTCCTCTCATCCCGTGGGTCCATGCCAGTACATCCGTGGTCACGGACCGGGATGAGAAACTTACGCTTCCTGAAGGTTGTCCGCGCTGGACTTGCCAGAACGACGGTCCTGGACAACTTCAAAGCTGACCTTCTGGCCTTCGACCAGCGAGCGCATGCCTGCGCGTTCAACAGCGGAAATGTGAACGAATACGTCAGCAGCGCCGTCTTCAGGTTGAATGAAGCCAAAGCCTTTGTTGGCGTTGAAGAACTTTACGGTTCCAATGGTCATAACGATTTCCTTTCAATCGGTCATGAGAGAGTGCCCGCCAGACACTGTGTGGGGCGAAGCGGTTAGGTCGACGTTGATAGGGAAAATCGTTGAGAACGCGGTAGCGCAGTCACAAAGTTCGTCAAACAATATCGATGATCGGTAAATAGTATAAGACCTTGTCCAAAACAAGGCCGCTCGCAAAACATTTTTCGCTTTTTGCTTAATCGATTCATGAACAAGAGAAAAGACCTGCCTTCCGCGACCGGGAAACCAGTATTCCCGGCGGAAAACCAAGAAGAGTCGCGGTCGGACCGGGAGCTCTGAACGGGGAAAATGCGCCGCCACGATGCCGGTCCAAGGCACCCGAACGGTCGTGTGCCGGCATGGGCGGACAGGCGGTGACCCGATCCGCTGCCTGGCGGATGAAGAGATGCGCGCCGGCAAAAAGGGCAACACCTTCGCGCGGTGCGTGAATCCCGGCCTGCCGAAGAACCGTCCTCTGCCGACTTGTTTGCCTCGCCCCCTCCTGCGGAGGCGGGCCGAAGGCCCGTCTCGACGCATGGACTGGTGGATACGGTCCATACCCTGCGACGTGAGCGGGCCCACAGCCTGCGTTTCCAATCCTTACCTGGAGGCGACGACCAGCCCGAAAAGATCTGCGAAGGCGGTCTTGGCCTTGCCCGGCTGCTTCACGGTCTGGGCCGCATCGAGGTTCACCGGCTCGCCGACCTTGATCAGAGCGACCATCCCCATGGCATAGTGAGGCTTGCACCTGACGCCATAGACGCCTTCCTGATCAAAGGTGACCACGAATTCTTCGTTGTACTTGCTTTTGAACGGCTCGGCCCCGTCCGGGATCATTCCCTTGATCGTCTCGGCATTGTGGCCCTTGTCCGTCGGCAGGAAGCGAACCGTATCGCCGGGCTTGATCTCGATGAGGCTCGGCTCGAACACCATGGCGCCGGCTTCGCCCCGGTTCAGCATCTTCACCTGAACTTCGTCGGCCATTGCGGAGGTGGAAACGGCCATCGCGCAACCCAGGGCAAGGGTGGAGAGAAACTTTTTCATGATCTTTCCTTTCTTCGTGCACAGTGCTGTTGCACTGCGGGAAAGATAGGCCCGGCGCCGGCACGCTTCTTTGTGCTGGGACAAAGAACGGTTAGGTTGGCGATCGGCAACCACGCGAAACGGGGAAACGCGGCATGGCACGACTGGACGGTTCGGTGATCGCGGATCTGCCCGCCTTCGAGGAGCTCTCGGCGGACGCGCTTCGCGAGATCCTGAAGGAGGCGAAGTCCTCCCGCTACGAAAAGGGCGCCGAAGTCTTTTCGCAGGCTGAACGGGCGACCGCTTTTCACCTGCTGCTGTCCGGACATATCCGCGTCGTGCGCACCTCGCCCGAGGGCCACCAGGTCGTCGCACGCTACATCAACGAAGGCGAACTCTTCGGCGTAGCAGTCGCCCTGAACCGGGACACCTATCCGGCAAGCGCCGTCGCGGCAGTGGACTGCGTCGTCCTGACCTGGCCGAACAGCGCCTGGACCGACCTTGTGCAAAAGGCTCCGCGTTTTGGCGCCGCCGCCTATCAGACAATCGGGTCCCGCCTTCAGGAGACGCAGGACCAGGTCATGGAAATGGCAACCGAACAGGTGGAGCAACGCATTGCACGCACCGTCTTACGGCTTGTGCAGCAGTCGGGGCGCAAGACCGAGGATGGAATCGAAATCGATTTTCCGATCACACGCCAGGAGATCGCGGAAATGACCGGCTCCACCCTGCACACGGTCAGCCGCCTGCTGAGCGCATGGGAAAACAAGGGACTGGTGAAGGGAGGGCGGCAAAGGGTCACCGTGACCGATCCCCATGGCCTGATGCTGATTGCCGAACATCAAAAGACCAGGTGAGTTTCAGGGCATGGACCCTATTCGTTGGCGGCAGCTTCCAGCACCGCCATGAACGCCGCTTCCGGAACGCCATGTTCGGCGCAGGCTTCCGAAACGCTGTGAAACGGGGCGGCCGCACACCCGATGCACAGCATCTTGTGACGGATCATCACCCGGATCGTTGCCGGCCAGCGCCGCATGACCTCGTCAACCGGCATGTCCAGCCGAATGCCCTCCGCTTCTGCCATTGGTTTCACTCCACTCAGCGAGCGGATATTCTACTCTGACGCCATCATTCGTCTTTGTCGCCGGACAAAGAAGACAGGCCGCAGCGCTACGAAAGCCGCACCGGAACCGGCGACGCCTGACTTCGTGATGGAACCCTGTCGCGCCGGAGTCCTTAGTATGGGTATCATCGGTGTCGGCAGACGACGGCGATGACCGACAGCGCGTCGAATCGGGTGGTCCGGGTATTTCGCACCATTGCCTGAAGTGTCTCCCGGCCGCGTTTGTCGGGAGATGTCCGCGCATCCGGCAATCAGCCACAACATACGGAGGTTCTCGTGTCCTACACGCTCGATCGCAATTTCCCCGCTTCGTCCTTCGACGATGTCGTCGCACGCACGCGCAAGGCCCTGGCCGATCAGGGCTTCGGGGTGCTTACGGAAATCGATGTCAAATCGACGCTGAAAAAGAAAATCGGCGCCGAGGTCGACGACTACCTGATCCTTGGCGCGTGTAATCCCGGCATGGCGCACCAAGCGATGCAACTGGAACCGCGGATCGGCGCCATGCTGCCCTGCAACGTGATCCTGCGCAAGGTGGATGACGGTGTGGAAGTGAGCGCGGTCGACCCGGTCGCTTCGATGACAGCCGTCGAAAACGATGACCTCAAGACGGTCGCGAGAGACGTCCGGGCACAGCTCAGCAAGGCGGTCGACGCCATCTGACCGATGGGCCGGCCCCAGGGTGTTTGCCTGGGGTCTCTATCTGCTGGTCAATACTTCCAAATCGTCGCCGCCCCTTGCGGAATGGCAGGCGATGCACCCGGCATCCATACCTTTTGCCACCCGTCCGGCCAATTGCATGCCGTTGGGGTTCGTGTCCAATGTGCCATCCGGGAGGTACTTGGCCCAGAACCAGTTCCGGTTCTCCGGGTCATACCCCTCTTCGCGCTCGAACATTATGGTGATCGCGGCAAGGTTGCCGGTCGGGTCGTCATAGACGGCATCGATGTTGTCGCTGGCATGGTTGCGCTTGACAACCAGGCGGCCGGTGTGATCGTCGACCGTGGCGATGGTCGCAAGAACCTCCTGGATCGTTCCATGGGGTTCGTTGCCTTCGAAGGGACGCACCTTGATCGAGTTATCGCCGACCAGCCGCGCTTCCTCCATTTCACTCCAGAGTGTTTCGGCATAGCTGATGCTGTCGGGGTCACCAAACGGCGCATCCTGCGCGTTCAGCGCAGATGTTCCGATCGCGACCGCTGCGAACAACCCACCGGTCGCTGCCAATAATCCGTATGTAACAATTCGTTTCACGGCTTCCTCCCTGTTCTTTTGAGTTGAAGAGGAATCGTAACAGTCGGGACCATCACCACGGCTGACGATTGATCACGATGGATTGACCCTCAGTTAAGGCGGCACGATCGCCAGCCATCGCAGCAACGACCGCCATGCGAGGATAGCCTCAGGAAGAGGGTCCGGGCCGGAGAGAATGGTCGAACCGGTGGTAGTCGGGCCGGAGCTTGCCTCGAAGCTCTCGCCAAGCCAGTTGAGTTGGCCCGTATTTGGCCGGTTGGGCAATTCCTGTATCGTGGATGGTCAGCAACGTTCAAATCAAAATCTGGCTTGTGCCGCGCAGATGACCGGTGCCGCTCGTTGCTGATCTTGAGCACCAGGACAGTACCGGCGAGGTCGAAAACAATGGATCCGATACTCTACCAGCGCGGCGCGATAATTGTCCTGCTCACGGGCATGTTCCTGGTCGTCGCGGGCAGGCTCATCGGAAGCAAATACTCCGCACCGCTGATATTTGCGGGTTTGGGATTGATCGTTCTAACCCTGGCGTTCTTCGTTTCTATGATGTTTTACACTTTGCTCTGACAGGGACGCCACTGGTGCCGACTCCACGGCGGCCTGATATGCCCTTGTCAGCTTTTGCAGCACAGAAGCTTCGTTCTTAGGCTGTGCTCCGAGATGCAGGACGCGCAGTTCGTCCATGAATTCCTCCCACAATTCCGGTCCGCCCTCTTCCAGCAATTGCGCCCGGACGCTGAGTTCCCGGGTCGCCGGCAGGTGCCGGCACCCCCAGCCGCCGATGACTGCCATGACCGGAACCAGTTGGATCGCCGGCTCCGTCAGGGAATAGATCACCTTCTGCTTGTGGCTTGCATCGTCGCTGCGGCTGAGCAGGCCGACCTCGACGAGGCGCTTCATCCGTGCGGCAAGAACATTCGACGCGATGCCTTCCATCGAGTTCTCGAGCAATTCCCGGAAGTGGCGGCGGTTGCCGAACATGATGTCCCGCAGGACCACGAGGCTCCAGCGGTCTCCGATGATTTCCATGGTCATGTTGATGGGACAGCCCGAGCGATTGCCGCGCATGCAGAATCTCCTTGATAAAACTGATTGCATAATAGGATCGGATATGGGAAACGTAAACTGGTTGCATTTTGGAATCAGAAGGATTGCGTCATGAACCCGGTCGGATCATCCCGCGTCACCGAAAAAAGCGTCGACGTCACAGGGGCGAAACTCCAGACCGAGGCGTTCGGCGACCCGTCCGGCCCGCCCGTGCTGCTGATCATGGGAATGATGTCTTCGATGCTGTGGTGGCCCGACAGGTTCTGTGAACAACTGGCCGCCCGGGCGCGCTACGTGATCCGCTACGATCAGCGCGATACCGGCCTTTCCACCCACTATCCGCAAGGCGAACCCGGCTACTCGTTTGGCGACCTCGCCGACGACGCCATAGCCATTCTCGACGCTTACGGCCTGGACTCGGCGCATCTGGCCGGCATGTCGATGGGCGGCTTCGTCGCGCAGGATGCCGCATTGCGCCATCCGGGCCGAGTGCGGACGCTCGCGCTGATCAGCACGTCGCCGTTCGGGGCCGAAGGCCTGCCGTCTCCGGCCAGGGCCTATCAGGACCACTCCGCGGCGGCCGACGGGCTCGACTGGTCGGACCCGGGGACGATTGCCGATTTCCTGCGCCGCGATTGCGCCATGCTTGCCGGCACCCGGCATCCGCACGACGCCGAGGCTGCAAGCGGCCTGATCGCACGTGACATGGCCCGCTCGCCCTCCTTTGCCAGTGCCACCAATCATTTCGTGCTGCCGGGCGGGGCAGAGCCGGACAAGCTGCGCGCCTCCGATCTCAGGATGCCGGTTCTTGCCATCCACGGCACGGCCGATCCGCTGTTTCCGATCGGCCACGGCGACGCCTTCACAAAGATCGTCCGCACTGCAAAACTGCACCGGGTCGAAGGCGGGGGGCATGAAATCCACGACCGGGACATTGACGACATGGTGAGGGCCATCGCCGATCATACCGCTGACTGAAACTCCGGCATTGCTGCTGCTCCGCACGCTGCCGGGCAACGTGCGGAGCAGAACCCGCCGAGGCCGTTCCCGGTGGGTTACAGTCCGAAAGTTATGTGGCCGTTTTCGTCAATCGTCCATGCCGGGTTCCAGGCGATTTCCCATGCGTGGTCATCAGGATCGGTCACATATCCCCTGAACCCGCCATGCGGCGGTGCGTCCGCGGGCCGAAGAACCCGGCCGCCGTGATCAGCCAGACGCGCGATGACGGCGTCCACGTCCGCGCGGCTGGCCACGTTGTGCGCGAGAGAAAAAGCGCCGGGCTGAATGAGACCGGGCCTGTTCATGTCTTTTTCGAGGGAAGACTTCAGGAATGTGCCGAGAACGAACCCGTTCATCTGGTAGAAGATGATCTCGGGATTTTCGAAGACCGGCACCCAGCCAAAGCCTTCGGTATAGAAACGGCGCGAGCGGGAAAGATCCGCGATGCCGAGTGTGACGACGGAAATCTGCTGTTGCATGGTCATACCCTTTCTACCGGCGCATGCACGATGCATGCTCCTTGATAGTCTTGGGCCGTTACCACGGTAACAGAAGGACCCGCTGATGCGGGGGCCGGGCCAACCTTCCCGAACCTAACCTGTTTCAGACGCTGCCAAGCGTAGCCAGGCAGAGCTTGACGTCAAGCAGCCGCGTCACCATTCGCATTTCGGAAGATCCCTGATCGGCCGTCATCCACCGGTCGATGCGGATTTGAAAACCGCCAATTGAGCGTCGAAAGCACGCTTGAAGGCGGGCCTTGCTTCGCCGCGGGCGACATAGGCCGCCAGGTTCGGCGTTTCCTCAAGCATTCCCGAGCCCTTCAGCCTGCGCAGAACCGTCACCATCAGAAGATCGCCGGCACTGAAACGGCCATCGAGCCACTCGGCATCGCCAAGGCGGGTGGAAAGGGCACCCAGCCGTTTGCGGATGCTGTCCTCAAGGACACGCATGCGCTGCTCGTACCAGGGTTCCTCACGTTCGAGGATCATGGCGAGGTCGCGGTCGAAGACCGGCGGTTCCACCGTGTTGAGCGCGCCAAACATCCATGTGATCGCGCGCGCCCGGGCATTGGCATCGACCGGCAGCAGGCCCTGATGGCGCTCCGCGATGTGGAGAACGATCGCCCCTGACTCGAACAAGGTGAGATCGCCCTCTTCATAGGTCGGGATCTGTCCAAAGGGATGAAGCGCGAGATGTGCAGGTTCGTTCAGCGCGCTGAAAGACCGCAGCCGAACCTCGTAGTCCTGGCCCGTTTCCTCCAGCGCCCAGCGAACCCGCATGTCACGCGCCAGTCCTTTTCCGCCATCGGGCGAGCGTTCAAAGGCTGTTATGGTGGGCTTCATTGGAATGCTCCTGGTTGCATGACACCATCTCGGGTTTGGTGACAGCGACAATACCGACCAGTCGGTATGTAGTCAAGTCCCATGACTTGTTCGACCGGGCCGTCTCACATCTGTTCACGAGTGTCGCGCTTTCTCCACAAACGAATGACCAAATGCAGTGAGACCGAAGCCGGATCGACACCGTCCTCGCCGCCGGGTATCACGCGTTGACAACATACCGACTAGTTGGTATGCATCTAAAGGAGGACGTGTTCGTCCCTGCCAGAAACGATCACACCAGCATTGAAGGAGACATCGACATGACCGATTTCGTAACCTGCGTTTGGTTCGACCACGGAGAAGCAAGCAAGGCTGCTGAATTCTACGCCGCCACTTTTCCGGACAGCCGCGTCCAGCGGGTGAACAAGGCGCCCGGCGATTTCCCCGGCGGGCACGAAGGAAGTGAATTGACGGTCGAATTCACCGTACTCGGACGGCCGTTTGTCGGTCTGAACGGCGGACCGAATTTCAAGCCGAACGAAGCGGTGAGCTTCATGGTCGTGACCGAAAACCAGGAAGAGACCGACCGCTACTGGAACGCCATTGTCGGCAATGGGGGCGCCGAAAGCGCCTGCGGCTGGTGCAAGGACCGTTGGGGCTTCTCCTGGCAGATCACGCCGAGGCGCCTCCTCGAACTGACGACGAGTTCCGACCCTGACGAGGCAAAGCGCGCCTTCGACGCGATGATGACCATGGCGAAGATCGACATTGCCACCCTCGAGGCAGCCACCGCGAACCGTTCATAGGCGGAAGCCGCGACCGCGATCATGAAAAGCGGCTCCGGACCGGTCCGGAGCCCCTCTCCCCTTACATTCTTTCAGAAACGAGCGCGATCAGCTTCCTGTGGTCCTGGTCGAAGTTGCGGATGCCCTCTGCGAGCTTTTCCGTCGCCATCGCATCCGCATTCATTTCCCAGCGGAAGGTTGCTTCGTCCATTTTCATCGGGGCAACACCGCTCGCCTGGTCCGCCGACAATGCGCGGGTCAGCGTGTCCGTGTCATTGGCCAGTTCATCTAGCAGCTTCGGCGCGATCGTCAGATTGTCGCATCCCGCGAGCGCCTTGATCTGTCCCGTGTTGCGGAACGATGCCCCCATCACCACCGTCGGGATGCCGTTCGACTTGTAATAGTCGTAGATCCGCCTCACCGACAGAACCCCCGGATCTTCTTCTGGAGCGTACCCGTCGCGTCCTTCCGCCTTCTTGTGCCAGTCGGTGATCCGCCCGACGAAGGGCGAGATGAGGAACGCGCCTGCGTCGGCACAGGCAACCGCCTGCGCCATGGAGAAGAGCAGCGTGAGATTGCAGTCGACGCCTTCGCCCTGGAGCCGCTCGGCGGCCCGGATCCCCTCCCACGTCGAGGCGAGCTTGATCAGGATCCGGTCCTTGTCGATCCCCCGTGCCGCATATTCGGCAATGATCGCGCGGGCGCGTTTTATCGATGCTTCCGTGTCGAAGGAAAGACATGCGTCGACTTCGGTCGACACCCGCCCCGGCACCAGTTCAGTCAGTTCCGCGCCGACCGCCACCGTCAGCGCCTCGGTCACCGCCTCGGCGCTTTTGCCGGCGCGGCGGCCCGCTTCCAACTCACGCGCCACAAGCTCTTCCGATGCCGGATCCTTCAACGCGCCCAGAACCAGGGACGGGTTGGTCGTGCAGTCGATCGGCTGATAGCGCTTCACGGCTTCGATTTCGCCGGTATCCGCGACGACGACAGTCATTTGTCTCAGTTGATCCAGTACGCTCTTCATGCCGTTACTCCTGCTTCGCCGTCGGTCCGCGATCCGATCCGGGGAGCGGATCACTGTGGTCTTTGTGGTAATGCCGGAATATGAACGGATTTTCCAGTGCCGGCGGCCGGATTCACTCTCATCGGCCGCGTCCCGCCCGGCACGGCATCGCTCTCCCCGCCAATGTGAGCCATGGCCGGGGCCGCATCTTCGAGCGGCGGGAATGGGCGTGGACGGGCGCTGCTTATTCGGCCGCAGGTTTGAGGCTTGCCATCAGGTGGTGGAATTTCTCGCCCTGCACGGACACGTGCCGGCGGATCGCGTCGGCGGCCTTTTCGCCGTCGGCTTCCTCGATGGCGGCGACAATCGCTTCATGTTCGGCCATCGACTGCGTCATGCGCCCGCGCACGCGCAGCTGCACTCTGCGGAAAGGCTGAAGGCGGCGCTGCAGGCGAAGGCACTCCTGTTCCAGGAAGCTGTTGCCCGACTGGCGGTAGATGATCGCGTGGAAAAGCTCGTTCTCGCGGTAATACTCATCGCTGTCCCTCGCCTCGACGGCGGCCTTGCAGCGCATATTTGCAGCGTGGAGGTCCTGCAGCGCCTTTTCCGTGATGCGCGAGGCGGCAAGCTTGGCGCACACGGCTTCAAGCTCGGCCATCACCTCGAACATCTCGAGCAGTTCGACCGGTCCGGGCTGGCGCACGAACGCCCCCCTGCGCGGGACATGAACGACCAGTCCCGACTGCCCAAGGCGCTGTAATGCTTCGCGAACCGGCGTCCTGGATACCGAGAAACGGCTGGCCAGCTGCACTTCGTCCAGCCTGTCGCCATCGGCGAAAGTTCCCTCAAAAATCAGGCTTTCCAAGTCGTCCGCGATGCGGTCCGAGCGTTTGCGTTCCATGTTTCAGCCTCTAGCACAAGCGATCATCGCGCGCAATATTACCATTCTTGTATACAAAAATGCTTGACAAAAAAACATCACATGAGGGTAAGATCGAAATCCGGACCCGAGCCGGAAACCCAGGGAGGAAGAAAATGAAATTCACGCTCACAGCCTCGGTTGCCGCCGCGGCGCTTATTGCAAGCGCATTTGCGGCCAACGCCGCCGAGCTCCGCCTGTCGCATCAATGGTCCACCGGCGATGTCCGCCACAAGGTGGCGCAGATCGTTGCCGACGAGGTCGCCGCCGCCGATGTCGATCTCGAAATCAAGATTTTCCCGTCGCAGTCGCTCCTGAAGGCCCGTGAACAGTACAAGCCGCTGACCCGCGGTCTCCTGGACATGACGGTGCTGCCGCTCAGCTATGCGGGCGGCCAGCAGCCCGCCTATAACCTGACGCTGATGCCCGGTCTTGTGAAGAACCACGATCACGCGGCGCGCATGAACGAAAGTCCCTTCATGGAAGCCATCGAGGAGATCATGGCCGGGGACGACGTGATGGTGCTGGTTCACGGCTATCTGGCCGGCGGCTTTGCGGCCAAGGACAAGTGCATCACCAAGCCGGAAGACATGCCGGGCCTGCAGACGCGCGCCGCCGGCAAGGCCTTCGAGCAGATGCTTGCCGGCGCCGGCGCATCGATCGCCTCCATGGCCTCCTCGGAAGTCTACAACGCCATGCAGTCCGGCGTCCTGGACGCGGTCAACACCTCGTCCTCGTCCTTTGTCAGCTACCGGATCTACGAGCAGGTCTCCTGCTATACGCCGGCCGGTGAATATGCGCTCTGGTTCATGTATCAGCCGCTCCTGATGAGCAAGTCGAAGTTCGAAAGCCTGACCGAGGACCAGCAGAAGGCCCTGCTGGCCGGCGCCGAAAAGGCGGAGGCTTTCTATCTCGACGAAGCCAAGAAGGAGGATGCCGTATCCGCGGAAGTCTTCAGCGAGAACGGCGTCGAGATTGCCCAGATGACGGCCGAGGATTTCGAAGCCTGGCGCACGCTTGCCAGGGAAACCTCCTACAAGGCCTTCGTGGAGGAAACCCCGAACGGTCAGCAGCTCCTCGACTTGGCGCTCTCAGTCGAGTGACGGTTCACTGCGGGGCGGCATCGGACCGCCCTGCACTTCGCTTGAACGAACCACCTTTTCCAGGAGTAACCCATGGCGGGCTACAGTACGGCCGTGGCCGCACGTGCCGGGAGCAATCCCTTCTTGCGCATCGTCGCCGCGCTCTCGACCTTTGCAGGCTGGTGTTCGGCGGCCATGATCGTCGCCGCGGTCCTTATCACGTGTCAGATGATCTTCGTGCGCCTGGTGCTCAACGCCTCCACCGTCTGGCAGACCGAGGCGGTCATCTATCTGGCCATTGCCGCCACGCTCATCGGACTGTCCTATGTCCAGCGCCTGCGCGGCCATGTGAATGTCGACCTGTTTCCCTTGTGGCTCAAGCCGCGGGCAAGGTTCGTGATGGCCCTGATCACGCTCAGCGCATCGATCCTGATCATCGCCATGATGCTCTACTACGGCTTTGAATTCTGGCACTTCGCCTGGTCGCGCGGCTGGACCTCCGACACGGTCTGGGGCGTCAGGCTGTGGATTCCCTATCTCTCCATCCCCGTCGGCTTCGGCCTGCTTCTGCTTCAGCTCATTGCCGACCTGGTCGCCGTCGTCACCGGCGCCGACAAGCCCTTCGGACTGGAGGACGCATAATGGATCCGCTGCTGCTCGGCCTTCTGGTGGCGCTCGCCACCATCTTCGTCCTGTTTTCGGGGGTCTCCGTCGCCCTTGGCCTTCTGATCGTCTCCGCGGGCTTCCTGCTCGTCTTCGACGGCTTCCGCTCGCTGGAGCTGATGCCCGAAATCCTGTTCGGCAAGCTCGACAATTTCGCCCTGCTCTCGATCCCGATGTTCATCATCATGGGAGCATCGATCGCCTCGACGCGTGCCGGCGCCGACCTTTACGAAGCCCTCGAGCGCTGGCTGACGCGGGTTCCCGGCGGGCTCGTGGTCTCCAATCTGGGTGCCTGCGCCCTGTTCGCGGCCATGTCCGGCTCCTCGCCGGCCACCTGTGCCGCGATCGGCAAGATGGGCATTCCGGAAATGCGCAAGCGCGGCTATCCGGACGGTGTCGCCGCGGGCTCGATCGCGGCCGGCGGAACGCTCGGCATCCTGATTCCGCCCTCCGTCACCATGATCGTCTACGGCATCGCCACGGAATCCTCGATCGGCCGGCTGTTCCTGGCCGGTGTCGTCCCCGGCCTGCTACTCGTCGGCCTCTTCATGGCCTGGTCGCTTTATTCGACCTGGCGCAGCGGCAACGCCGCGGTCCTCGGCGCCGGTTCCTATTCCTGGACCCAGAAATTCGAGATCCTGCCGCGCGTCCTGCCGTTCCTCGCCATCATCGCCGGCGTCCTTTACGCCATGTATGGCGGCATCGCGACGCCCTCGGAGACCGCGGCCGTCGGCGCGCTGCTGTGCCTGCTGATCGCGGTCATAATCTACAAGCTCTGGAATCCGGCAGACCTTTGGGTCGTCCTGCGCGACAGCACCAGGGAAAGCGTGATGATCCTCTTCATCATCGCCGCCGCCGGCGTCTTTTCCTACATGCTTTCCTCGCTGTTCATCACCCAGGCCATCGCGGAATGGATCGGTACGCTGGACGTCAACCGCTGGATCCTGATGGGGACGATCAATATCTTCCTGCTGATTGCCGGCTTTTTCCTGCCTCCCGTCGCTGTTATCCTGATGGCCGCGCCGATCCTGCTGCCGATCATCACGACCGCCGGGTTCGATCCGATCTGGTTCGCGGTCGTGCTGACCATCAACATGGAAATCGGCCTGATTTCGCCGCCGGTCGGCCTGAACCTCTACGTCATCAACGGAATCGCACCCGATATCTCGCTGAAGACGATCCTGACAGGCTCCCTGCCCTATGTGGCCTGCATGGTCCTTGCGATCATTCTGCTGTGCCTGTTCCCGGATCTGGCCACCTGGCTGCCCGATGCCGTCATGGGAGCAAGCCGATGACATTCCTGGCCGATATTCTCTCAACCGTGTTCGAGAGGCGATACCGCTTCAGATCCGCCGGCAATGTCGACAACCGTCCGCTCGAGGCCCTGATCGCCGACCTGATCGGCGGCGCCGGCGAGGTTTCGGGCGTTGCCCTGGCACAACAGATCCTGAACCGCTATGGGGGGCTGGACGACGAGGGGAAGCGGGCCTTTTTCCACCATCTGGCCGAGGACCTGAGCATTTCCGCGCCCAAGGTCCGCGCCGCCCTGGAGGCTTACGAGGAAGGCCAGTCAAAGGCCAGCTACCGGGCGTTCATGGAAGCCGCCGAGCCGCCCCGGCAGGAACTGATCCGCCGGCTCAACCAGGTGCCCGGTGCAACGCGGCTGTTGGTCGCCATGCGTCAGGATCTCTTGCGGCTCGGACGGCAGGACGACGCGCTGCAGGCGCTCGACATCGATTTCCGTCACCTCTTCGCGAGCTGGTTCAATCGCGGCTTTCTGGTGCTGCGGCCGATCAGCTGGGAGAGCCCGGCCCAGCTCCTGGAAAAGATCATCAATTACGAAGCCGTGCACGCCATCGACAGCTGGGACGATCTGCGCCGCAGGCTGGAGCCGGCCGACAGGCGCTGCTTCGCCTTCCTGCATCCCGCCATGCCGGACGAACCGCTGATCTTCGTGGAAGTGGCGCTGACCAAGGGCGTTCCCGGATCGATCCAGAACCTTTTGGCGGAAAGCCGCGACATGATCGACGCGGACACCGCCGACACGGCGGTCTTCTATTCGATCTCGAACTGTCAGTCGGGCCTTGCGGGCATTTCCTTCGGTAATTCGCTGATCAAGCAGGTGGTTACCGACCTCTCGATGGAACTGCCGGGCCTGAAGACCTTCGTCACCCTCTCACCGATCCCCGGCCTTGTCCGCAAGCTGACGGCGGACGGGCGCCCGTTCGATCCGCAGGACGACGAGCAGATGCGCAGGCTCGCGGCAAACTACCTGCTGACCGCCAAGCGTGAGGACGGGATGCCGTATGATCCCGTCGCCCGCTTTCATCTCGGCAATGGCGCCGTGGTGCACCGGGTTCATGCCCGCGCGGACGTTTCGAAAAAGGGGCTGGAGCAGTCCGCCGGCGTGATGGTCAATTATCTATACGATCCGGCAAAGGTGGCCCAGAACCACGAGCGTTTCGTCTCCACCCGAAATATAGCCGCCTCCCCGGAAATCCGGTCGCTGAGCGCGGCCGCCGAAGAAGCTCTGACATCTTGACATCGATCGGCTTTCTGTCGCCATGCAGGAGTGCATGCCGGCAGGTTGATCAGGGGAACTGTGACCATGACCAACCCACTCTATGACCGGTTTTTCGGAAAGCACGCGGGCAAGGATACCCCGTTCCTGCATCTTCCGGACGGCACCATTCTCACCCATGCTGACTTCCTGCGAACGGCGGCCCGGATCGCACACGTGCTGACCGGCGGCGGACTGCAACCTGGAGACCGTCTTGCCGCCCAGGTCCAGAAGTCGCCGACGGCGCTGGCGCTCTATGCCGCCTGCGTCCAGGCCGGCATAGTCTTTCTGCCGCTGAACACCGCCTATACCGTCGACGAGCTGAGCTATTTCATCGAAAACAGCGGTGCGAAAACCGTCATTTGCGACGCCGGCAGCCAGGCACTGCTTGCCCCGGTCGCCGCGCGCTCGGGCGCCCGGCTCGAAACCCTGAACGCGGACGGGTCCGGTACGCTCAGCGATCTTGCCGACGTCATGCCGGCGATCTATCCGACCGTGGAACGTACCGAAGACGACCTTGCCGCCTTCCTCTATACCTCCGGCACCACCGGGCGCTCCAAGGGCGCGATGCTGACCCAGGGCAACCTGCTGTCCAACGCCGTGACGCTTGCGGCGCACTGGCACTTCACGCCCCGGGACGTCCTGCTGCACGCGCTGCCGATCTTCCATACCCATGGACTGTTCGTCGCCACCAATGTCACGCTGGCAGCCGGGTCCTCGATGATCTTCCTGCCCAGGTTCGACCAGGACGCGATGATCGACTGGATGCCGCGGGCGACGACGATGATGGGCGTGCCGACCTTTTACACTCGGCTCTTGCAGGACCCCAGGTTCACCAGGGAGCTTACCAGCCACATGCGGCTCTTCATTTCCGGAAGCGCGCCACTCCTGGCAGATACCCATCGCGAGTTCGAGGAACGCACCGGCCACCGCATTCTGGAACGGTACGGAATGACCGAGACCAACATGAACACCTCCAACCCATATGACGGTGAACGGCGGGCCGGAACCGTCGGCTTTCCGCTGCCGGGCGTGGAGCTGAAGATCACGGATCCGGACACGGGCACGACACTGCCCGACGGCACGGTGGGCCAGATCGAGGTGCGGGGCCCGAACGTCTTCAAGGGCTATTGGCAGATGCCCGACAAGACCGCGGCGGAACTGCGCGAGGACGGTTTCTTCATCACCGGAGATCTCGGCAAGATCGACGAGGACGGTTATGTCCACATCGTCGGCCGCAACAAGGACCTGATCATCTCCGGCGGCTACAACATCTATCCCAAGGAGATCGAGCTTGTCCTGGACGCCCAGCCGGGCGTGTCGGAAAGCGCGGTGATCGGCGTGCCCCACGCGGATTTCGGGGAAACCGTTCTCGGCGTTCTGGTCCCGGATCCCGATGTGGATCCGGATCTTGAGGCCATCCTGAAGGCGGCCGGCTCCTCGCTGGCACGCTTCAAACACCCGCGCAAACTCGTCCTCGTCGACAGCCTGCCGCGCAACACCATGGGCAAGGTGCAGAAGAACGTCCTGCGCGAGCGGTACAAGGACGCGTTCGCCAGCGCGTGACCGCTCGCCTCATGTGCTCCTTCCGGTCTGCCTGGCCGTCCTGCGCAAAAGGCCCAGGACGGCCAGGACCAGAAGATTGGCGACACCGAAGAGCGCTGCCACGAGGAACGGCAGGCCGTAGGCGCCGGAAAGGTCGAACAGCGCGCCGCCCAGGTAGCCGCCGACACCCATGCCGGCCCAGGCGATGAACATCACCAGTCCGATCGCGCCGCCGAACGCCTCCGCAGGCGCCTCGTCCCGCACGCACAGGATCAGGCACGTCATGTTGCCGGCAAAACCGAAGCCGAAGACGGCCGACAGGGCCAGTATCGGCAGTTCGAACTGCAGCAGCGGAAAGACCGGAATGCACAGGGTCTGCAGCAGCGACGCGCTGCCGTAGCTGAATAGGTTCCCGTACCGGTCGGCGATCATGCCGAAACAGACCCGGCCGATCGCCCCGAAGATCATCGCCACAAGCAGGCTCGTCGCGCCGAAAGCCGAGGAACCGCAGACCGACGTCACGAAACCGGCAAGATGGACCAGCGGCGTGCCCATGCAGGCGCAGCACAGGAAGGCGGCAAGCGCGAGCAGCATCAGCCGGGGGCGCTGCAAGGTGCCGGACCGGCCGCGGCCGACGGCATTGTGGCACGCGGCGACGGCAGCCGGGCCCCGCCGCCTTACCAGCACGCCGACGAGCAACTGCAGGACGAGCACGCCAACGGCGACGAGAAAGAAAGCCTCCCGCCAGCCGACAGCCGAGATGAAGCTCTCCGCGGCATAGGGCATCACGCCCTGTCCGAGCGCGCCGCCGGCGGTGACGATCCCCATCACCAGCCCGCGCCGGCTCTCGAACCATTCGCCCGCCGCCGAGACCAGCGGCGCATAGAGGCAGCCGAACCCCGCAACGCCGAGCATCAGGTTCGCGGCATAGAACTGCCAGAGGTCCGTCGCCTGCGACATGATCAGCAACGGCAGGACGATGAAGGCCCCACCGATGTAGAGCAGGTAGCGGATGTCGGTGCGATCCGAAATACGTCCCCAGACGACACCCCCGATGGCCATGCCGACGGCCGCGAGCGTGTAGCACAGGCTCAATTCGGATTTCGACCATCCGAATTCGGTTCCCAGCGGCCCGATGAAGACCGAGGTCAGGGCCAGCGAGCCGAAGCCGGTTGCCATGCCGAGTGTGGCGCCAAGCGCCGCCTTGACGCCGCCATGGTCGCTCGCTGCGAGCGGCCGGGCGGCAAATGATTCCAGTGTCATCGATTTCCCCTCCGGGGACAGAGGCGAGGAAATTCCCGCGCCGTTTATCAGTATGGAGGGAGACTGCCGGGCGCACGTTTCCGCACGATTTCCCTGGCCGGCGACACGTGTTTCGATTGCTTCAGGCGAACGGTTCGGGCGCTTACAATTGCTACAATTGCAACTTGAATGCGCCTATTGGGCACGGCGCCCGCCCGATAAAATCCGGACATCGTTGAAACCGCACTATCGGAGATCCGCCATGGCCGGACCGTATGACAGCATCTTGGACACGATCGGCCGGACGCCGGTCGTCCGCATCAGCAAGCTCGCCCCGGCGGGCATCAATCTCTACGCCAAGCTGGAAGCCTTCAATCCGCTCGGATCGGTGAAGGACCGGCTGGCGCTCGGCATCATCGAGGCGGCCGAGAAGTCCGGCGCGCTGAAGCCCGGCCAGACCGTCGTCGAGGCGACCAGCGGCAACACCGGCATCGGCCTTGCCATGGTCTGTGCCCGCAAGGGCTATCCGCTGGTCGTCGTCATGGCCGAGAGCTTCAGCGTCGAACGCCGCAAACTGATGCGCTTTCTAGGCGCGCGCGTGGTGCTGACACCTGCCGCCGCAAAGGGCACCGGAATGGTCGCCAAGGCAAGGGAGCTGGCCGACAGGCATGGCTGGTTCTTCTGCCGCCAGTTCGAGAACGAGGCGAACCCCGACTATCATTCGCGCACCACAGCGCAGGAAATCCTCGCCGATTTCGAAGGCAGGCGTCTCGACTACTGGGTTTCCGGCTTCGGCACGGGCGGCACCTTGCGGGGTGTCTCGCGCATCCTGAAGAGCCACCGTCCCGAGACGCAGATCATCGCCTGCGAGCCAGACAATGCCCCCTTGATCGCGAGCGGCATCGGCCAGTCCTATAACGGCGACGGGTCAGCGGCCGCGAGCCATCCGATGTTCCGGCCGCATCTCATGCAGGGCTGGGCACCGGACTTCATTCCGAAACTGACGAACGATGCGTTCGCCGCGGGCCATGTCGACCGCGTCATGCCGATCAGCGGCATGGAAGCCCTGCGCCTCTCGCGCGAACTTGCCAGGCAGGAAGGCATCTTCTGCGGCATCTCCGGCGGCGCGACGCTTGCCGGTGCGCTCCAGGTGGCCGAGGTGGCGGAGCCCGGCTCGACCATACTGTGCATGATCCCGGATACCGGCGAACGCTATCTCTCCACGCCGCTTTTCGAGCATGTGCCGGAAATCATGGATGACGAAGAGCAGGCCATCGCCGCGTCGACACCCGGATACCGGATCGGCGCTCCGGCCCCCTCTCCGCAGGCCGCAAAGCTCGCACCCGTGGAAGCACCGGAACCGGAACCGGAGGCCGTCGAACGGCTGGATGCGATCATCTGCGACGACGAGGAACCGGTGGTGATGTTCGCGCTCGAATGGTGCGAATTCTGCTGGGCTCTGCGCAAGTTCTTCGACGGCCGCAATATCCCGTACCGCTCGGTCGATCTCGACTCCGTCGCCTGGCAGAAGGACAATCTCGGCGGCGACCTGCGCGTGGCGCTCCATGCACGAACCGGATCACCGACGATCCCGCAGGTCTTCATCGGCGGCAGGCATGTCGGCGGATGCACCGAGACATTCGACTATTTCCGGGAAGGGCGTCTCCAGCGGATGCTTGCCGAAAACCGTGTCGCCTTCCGGGACGATGTCGCCGGCGACCCCTACGACTTCCTGCCGAAATGGGTGCACCCGCGCTAGATGTGCAGTTTGCCCGTCTGAACTTCGGCCCCGGTTCATGCGACCGGGGCTTTTTCATGCGTGCACGCCGCAGGGAAACCGAACCGAAGCACAATCCGAAACAATCGAAACGCAGCCCCTGCCGCGACGGCATCGGACTGAAACATGGGCCTTCTAGAACTGTCACCAGGCGAGAACGACAGGGCCGTCAGATCCTGTCCCGCCGTGACCTCCAAACAGACCCGCCGCGCCGGCCCGGTTAGCCGCCGCGAACGCTTGAAAGGAAATGAACATGAACGCTCCGATGAAATCCGAGAAGATGGCAATGAACGGCATCGACGTACCGACGCTCATGGCCACGATCGGCGCCGTCAACGAACAGCGCGATCTCGCCAGGTTCACCTTCCGCGCCAACGGCGCGTGGCTGAGCGGCACCCACAGCCGCATCAACATCAACGGTTACTTCGGCGCCGGCGGCGAACAGACCCGCGACACCGACCTCATGATGGAAGGCGATCACCCCGGCGTCCTGTGCGGCACCGACAAGGCGCCGACCCCGGTCGAATTCCTGCTCGCCGCGCTCTCGGCCTGCATCACTGCCGGCATCGGCAACATCGCGTCGGCCCGCCAGGTGAAGCTGGAATCCGTGGAGACCACCGTCGAAGGCGATATCAACCTTCTCGGCATCCTGGGCCTCAGCGACCAAGTCCGCAACGGCTTCAACGGCATCCGCGCGACCTTCAAGATAAAGGGCGACGCTCCGGCCGAAAAGCTGCAGCAGATCGTCCAGCAGTCCGTTGCCCGTTCCGCGGTCTTCGACGTGCTCACCAACGGCGTGCCGGTTTCGATCGACATCAAGACAGCCTGATTTCATGCCGGCGGGCGTGAACGACGCCCGCCTCCTCCCCTCTCCCTCACAAAGAGATAGAACCATGACCATCGTTTCAAACCACTTTCCGAAGAAGAAGACGCAGATCCGGACCCAGTTCGAGCGCCTGCACTTCCCCTTCCTGAACGGCACCGACAAGAGCTCGGTCTATCATGTTCCCGGCCGCCGCTGACCCGCAGCTCAGCCCGGAACCATTACCGCAAGGCCCGCCCGGAAACCTCCCGGCGGGCCTTTTGCTGCCGGGCGGTCCCTTTCGAAACAAATGAAACGTGGAACTTCAGCAAAGAAGTCGTGCTGAAACAAGCACTTGCTACTCCTGAGCCCGTTCACGGATCCGCCATCGGATCCATCCACCTCACTGATGGAGATGCATCGTGCCCCAGCAAACGGATGTGCTGATCATCGGCGCCGGCCAGGCGGGACTTGCCATGAGCCGCTGCCTCACGGACGCCGACATCGATCATGTCCTGATCGAGCGCGGCAATGTCGGCGAACGCTGGCACTCCGAACGCTGGGATTCCCTGCGCCTCCTCACACCCAACTGGATGACCCGGCTTCCCGGCTACGCCTATCAGGGAAACGATCCGGACGGCTTCATGCGGCGCACGGATGTCGTCCGCTTCCTCGAAGCTTACCGCTCGTCCTTCGATGCGCCGGTGGAAACGCGTACCCGCGTTATAGATCTCTCAACCGAGGGCTCGGGTTTCCGGGTCACGACCGACGGCGGCGTCTGGAACGCAAGAAGCGTCGTGGTGGCAACCGGTGCCTGCGACCGGCCGAATGTGCCGGCCT
The DNA here is from genome assembly GCF_026240905.1 of Roseibium salinum. Taxonomy (NCBI): domain Bacteria; kingdom Pseudomonadati; phylum Pseudomonadota; class Alphaproteobacteria; order Hyphomicrobiales; family Stappiaceae; genus Roseibium; species Roseibium salinum. The sequence goes on along the minus strand of NZ_JAPEVI010000003.1, from coordinate 4,547,717 downwards.
GGGCCTCCGGCCTCTCCCATGACATCGAGCAGATCGTCCCCGAACGCTATCGGTCGCCCCGCGACCTTCCGGCCGGCGGCGTCCTGGTGGTCGGCGCGTCCGCCACCGGCATCCAGCTTGCCGACGAAATCCACCGGGCCGGCCATCAGGTGACGGTCGCTGCCGGCCGGCACGTGCGCGTTCCCCGCTGTTATCGCGGCAGGGACATCATGGCCTGGCTCGACGCCTGCGGTTTCCTGGACGAAGGCCGCTCGCCCGATGCGGACGCACGGCAGCTGATCCGGCAGCCGTCCCTGCAGTTGATCGGTCATCCCGGCCGGCACGCGCTCGATCTTCCTCGGCTTGCGGAACGCGGGGTGCGCATTGTCGGTCATGCCATCGGCGCCGATGGCGATCTTCTCGGCGTCGCGCCCGACCTTTCGCACGAATGCATGGCCGCGGAAGAGCGGCGGCGCAAGCTGCTGGCGCGCATCGACACTTTCATCGAAGGCCACGGGCTGAATGCGCCGCAGGACCCGCTCGCCTGGGCCTGGCCCGGAGCGATGGGCAGCAAGATCACCCGCCTGGACCTGCGCGCGGCGGGCATACGCACCGTCGTCTGGGCGACCGGATACCGGCGCAGCTATCCGTGGCTGCAACTGCCGGTCGTCGACGAAACAGGCGAGATCCGCAACATCGGCGGCGTCAGCGACGTGCCGGGGCTTTTCGTCCTCGGCCTGCCGTTCATGCGCCGCCGGTCCTCCACCTTCATCGACGGTGTCGGCCGGGATGCCGAGGAGCTCCTCGCCGATATTGCCCGCCACCTGAACCACATCCCCGAAACAGATTGCCTGAAAGGAACCCGCCATGCCGCTCAATGGGACATTCTCCAAGCACTATGACGCCATCGTCGTCGGCGCGCGCTGCGCAGGCGCTGCCACCGCCATGCTGCTCGCCCGTCAGGGCGCGCGGGTATTGATGATCGACAGCAGCGCGCATGGAAGCGACACGCTCTCCACGCACGCGCTGATGCGCGGCGCCGTGATGCAGCTCGGTTCATGGGGCGTGCTCGACCGGATCAGGCACGCCGGCACGCCGCCCATCCGCACCGCTGCCTATCTCTATGGAGACGAGGCGATCGAATTCGAAATCAAGCCGCTGCACGGCGTCGACGCGCTCTATGCACCCCGCCGCTATGTCATCGACCGCGTCCTCGCGGACGCGGCCATCGAGGCAGGTGTCGACGCACGCTACGGCCTGTCCTGCCGGGGACTGCTACATGGCCCCGACGACCGGGTACGCGGCATCCTCGCCGGCGCTGGAGGCGGGGGAACGTTCTCCGTGACGGGCGATATCGTGATCGGTGCCGACGGGCGGCGCTCGTCCGTGGCACGTTTTGCCGATGCCGAGATCCAACGACATTCCCGCAACGCGACGTCGTTCGTCTACGGCTATTTCGACGGCATGGAACATCGCGGCAACCGCTCGTATTTCGTACCGGGCCTAGCGGCCGGCGTCATACCGACCAATGACGGCCAGACATGCGTCTTTGTCGGGGTCCCGCGCGAGCGTTATCTTTCCGGCATGCGCGGTTCGCTGGAAGAAGGGCTGCTCGCCGTGGCGGCCAGCTTCCCGGAGCTTCGCGAGGCGCTTGCCGGCGCAACGCTTTCCTCGCGGCCGATCGGCTTTCCCGGCCAGAAAGGTCACATGCGCCGGGCCACCGGTCCCGGCTGGACCCTGGTCGGCGACGCGAGCCATTTCAAGGATCCTCTGACGGCCCACGGCATGACGGATGCCTTGCGGGACGCCGAAATCCTTGCGCGCGCAATCGCCGGCGGCACGCTCGACCGCTACCAGGAAGCACGCGACGTACTCGCACGGGAGCTGTTCGAGGTCACCGACACGATTGCCTCGCTCAGCTGGAGCCTTGAAGAGTTGAAGACCCTGCACAAGCGGCTCAACGCCGTCATGAAGCAGGAGCAGGAGTGGATGCAGTCCGCCTTCGAACGCGGCCTACAGGCCGCGTGAGGAGGCAGGCGGGCAGTTCCGGGATGCGTTCCGACGGATGCAGGAATGGCACCGGCAAGCGCCCGAGGGTATGGCCCCGTAAAATTGAATGCACTGGACGCCAAAACGGCTGCGCGTTCAATATTACAGGACCATACCCTGACAACGACAAAAGCCCGCCGTTGCCGGCGGGCCGTTGATGAACGGGAGGAAACCCCCTCGTTACAGGTAGCGTGAATTGCGGATGCACCTTGCCACCTCGTCGCGGCTCACGCCGATATCGGCGAACAGCCGATCCTCGCTCATCAGCAACATTTCGTAGGCGCGCCGGTCACGGGACCGTTTCACCTGGCGTTGTATGACATTCCTGACTGTACTCAACATCGTCTTCTCCAAAGTTCGTTTTCCGATGGCAAGACGATCGCAAGCTTGCGTTTCAGGCGGATTTCGCGGCGCCGCCCGCTGCGTTTCATTTGTTTCGGCGCGGGCCTCAGCCGGATTGAAACATTTGAAACACTCCCCTCCTCCCTGCGAAACGCACCTGAAACGTGGCGATATTAGTCATGAGCGATCGAAGAACGCACATGTTCTCAAGGGGCAGGACCGATGCGGGTCGTGGGGCATCAATTCAATTACCCTCATCATCGCCAGGACGGAGCCAGAATCCCGGATTTCTCCGCTTTCCGCTTGCCTCCCACCGCACGCGTGGGGCAAGATTTTCCTGCATTGGAGAGGGGAGACCGGGGCAGCCTCAGTGCACCGGTCCGGGCTAGGCAGGTACAGGAAATGGAACAGACGCTTTTCCAGAAGTATGGCGGCTTCTCGAAAGTCAGCCGCATCGTACTCGATCTTTATAACCGGCTGCTTGACGACGACGACATCGGTCCGTTCTTCGACGATGTCGACATGGCACGCATCGTCGATCACCAGACAAAATTCATCTCCTCGCTGCTCGGCGGTCCCGCCTCGTACACGGACGAACAAATTTCCAGGATGCACCATCACCTGGAGATACATACCCGTCACTTCGACAGGCTGTCGGAGATCCTCGCCGAAACGCTGACCGACCATGGAATGACGCCTCAGGATGTCGAGACGGTCGTGCAGGGTTTCGAACAACGCCGCAAGCTGATCGTGGTGTAGATCATGTCGATTGAAGCCATCAACGAACAACTGTTGCGCGCCATCGGCGTCGGTGTCGCCCTGCTTGATCTGAAGGAATTCAAGTTCCGCTTTCACAACGACACCTTCGCGGAATGGTTCGGCGAACCGGATGCCGATGCCCGGCTCACGGATTTCTTCAGCTCCCTGGACCCGGAGGCGCTGCGCGAGGCCCTCTCCGACGGGGGACGGTTTGCGACCGAGACGACCTTCAAGGTCAAGCGCCGCACGATGACGGTGGCGATGGACTTCAACCGCGCCCTCGACGGCGGCGAGCGCATCGCGGTGCTGGTGTGCCAGAACATCACCCGTATCAAGGAACTTGAGTCGATGATCGATTCCTATTCCATGATGGTCGAACGCAACACCCGCGAGCTCAAGCGGGAAAAGGAGCAGGTGGAAAAGCTCCTGCTCAACATGATGCCGCGGTCGGTCTACGAGGAATACAAGACCTTCGGCGTGGTCACGCCCCGACTCTACGACCCTGTGTCGGTCCTCACGCTCGATTTCTGCGGCTTCGGCGACATGGTCGCCACACTCGATCCGGGCGTCATCGTCAGCGAACTCAACGACATCTACAGCGCCTTCGACCGGATCGGCGAACAGTTCGGCTGCGAACGCATCAAGACGATCGGCGATGCCTATATCACCGTCTCCGGCATGCCGGATGCCGCTCCCGATCACGCCATGTCCGTGGCGAACGCCGCCATCCGTTTCCTGCGCTACCTCAAGCAACGCAATGGCAGCCATCCGGTCCAGTGGCAGTGCCGCATCGGCATCTCCACCGGAGCGGTGATCGGCTCCGTGGTCGGCGTGCAGAAATACATCTACGACGTCTTCGGCCCGGCCGTGACGCGGGCCCTGCGCATTCGCGGACACGCCGGACCGATGAGTGTTGCCGCTGACGGCGAGATCGCTCAACTGGTCGAAGCGAAGTTCAATCGCATATCGATGGGCCCACGTGAGCTTGTCGGCGGCACTGAAACCGAGATCTTCCGCATGGAGGCCGTCGCCGACCAGCCGCAAACCTACGGGTCGCAGTCATGATCCTTCGTTCCGACATGCCGGCGGACAGGGCGGACGGTACGCCGCCTCGCCAAGGCGACAGCTCGCCGGACATGCTCCGCGAAGTCATCGAGGCGATGTCGGAAGGTTTGGCGCTCTTCGACGAGGAAGCGCGGCTGGTGCGCTGCAACGCCGGCTACCGCGAGCTCAATCCGCTGATTGCCGACCTGCTGGAACCGGGAATCGGGTGGGAACTCATCCTGCGTGAATGCGGTCTGCGCGGCGCCCTTTCCTCAGAAACGCTGGATCGCCTGCGCTGGATGGAAAACCGGCTTGCGACCGGCGCCGACACCTCAGCGCTCCTGGAGATCGAACTTTCCAACGGCGCCATGCATGAAATCGCCATGCGCCAGACCCCGGTCGGCGGTTTCGTCGTCACCCAGTCGGACCTCACCGACAAGCGTCAGTACGAGGAGCACGAACGCCAGGCGGACATCCTCCTGCGCAAGGTGCTGGAGGCCTGCCCGGCCAATGTCGTCATGTCGCGGATCGGCGACGGGCACATCATCTATCGCTCGCCCGCCGCCACAGAGCTTCTCGGCACCACGCACAATTCGCAGGAGCATTTCGCCAGCCGGGAGGAACGGGCGGATTTCGTCACCGCGCTTCTGCCGGACGGCAGGGTCGACGACATGCTGGTGACCGGCGTACGGCCGAACGGATCGACCTTCCCCTGCGCCGTCTCGGCAAGGGTGATCGACTATCGCGGCGAGGAGGTCGTGGTCTCCAGTACGGTCGACATGTCCCGGGAAGTGGAGATGCAGAAGAAGCTCGCCGAACAGCGCGAGCAGATCTTCCAGGCCGAGAAGATGTCCGCGCTCGGCGAGCTACTCGCCGGCGTCGCGCACGAACTCAACAATCCGCTGTCGGTCGTTGTCGGCCACGCGCTGATGATGCGCGAGGAGACGGCGGATCCCGAGGTCCTGCGCCGGCTCGAGAAGATCTCCGAAGCCGCCGAACGCTGTGCGCGGATCGTGAAGTCGTTTCTTGCAATGGCACGGCAGCAGCCGGCGCGGCTCGCGCCGATGGACCTTGAGGAAACCATCGAGATCGCGATCGAAGCGCTGCGCAACGGTGCAAGCGGCCTGAAGGCTTCCGTCGAGATCGACCTTGCGCGCAACCTTCCGTCGATCCAGGGCGATGCGGACCAGCTCGTCCAGGTGCTGATCAATCTCATCACCAATGCCGATCAGGCGATCGCCGCATCGGGAACCGGCGACCGGATCACCATATCATCGACGTTCGACAAGGCGGCGGGCATGATCGAGCTGCGCGTCAGCGACAACGGTCCTGGTGTGCCCTCATCTATCCGCAGCCGTATCTTCGACCCGCTGTTCACCACCAAGGAGGTCGGCCAGGGTACCGGAATCGGCCTCGCATTCTGCCACCGCGTGATCACGTCGCATAACGGCCAGATCCGCTTGGAGTCCGCGCCCGGCAAGGGCGCGACATTCGTGCTGCGGCTACCGGTATCGTCGCTGCAAACTGCTGCGGACAGCCTGAGCCAGTCCGAAGCCGGCGCAGTATCTGCCACGCGCGTCCTCGTCGTCGACGACGAGGCCGATGTCGCTGACCTGATCCGGGAAATCCTGCAACGTGACGGATACCGGGTCGATTATGCCCAATCGGTGGAAACCGCCCTGTCGCTCGCCCGCAAGCAGGCGTATGCCCTGATCCTGAGCGACCTCAACATGCCCGGGATCGGCGGCCGCGGGTTCTACGAGATCATCGCACGGGACCTGCCCGAGATGGCCGACAGGGTCGGCTTCGTCACCGGCGACACGATGAGCCCGTCCGCACGCGGTTTCCTCGACAGTGCCGACAGGCCTTACCTTGAAAAACCGATCGCCCCGTCCGAACTGCGCGCCCTGGCGCAGCGAATGCTGGAGCATGCACGCGGCGGGGGGCACAAATGAGCGAGCAACAACACATCCTGGTCTGTGACGACGAACCGGAAGTCCGCGGCATGGTGGCGGAATATCTGTCACGGCGGGGCTTCCGGATTTCGCAGGCGGCCAATGCCGACGAGCTGCGCGCCTCGCTGGAAGGCGGGATGCCAGACCTGATCCTGCTCGACATCAACATGCCTGGCGAAAGCGGCCTGTCGGTCCTCAGGAGCCTGGAGGCGGATCAGAACCCGCCGGTCATCATGCTGACCGCCGCCGGCGACGTGGTCGACAGGATCATCGGCCTGGAAATGGGCGCCGACGATTATCTCGGCAAGCCCGTCGACCTGCGCGAACTGGAGGCCCGCATCAAGGCGGTGCTGCGCCGCAAGGCGTTGCCGTCGCCCGAAGGCAAGCCATCCGCCGAGGACGCCCGCCAGCGTTTCCGCTTCGGCAAGTACTGGCTGGACCTTGGCGCTGCCAAACTTTCCGACGAGGACGGTACGGAAATCCCCCTCACCGCGATGGAGTTCAACCTGCTCAAGCTCTTCGCGACCAACCGCGGCCGCGTCCTGAACCGCGACCAGATCCTCGAAGGGGCGCATGACCGGTCATGGGACCCGTTCGACCGCAGCATCGACATCCGCATTTCCCGGATCCGCCGCAAGATCGAAACCAATCCGCAAAAGCCGGCAGTCATCCGCACGGTGCGCGGGATCGGCTACATCTATGACGGCGAATAGCGTCACGTCATGACATCGGGAGCCGTGCGCCCGGTGTATTCGGTCAGCTTGCTCACTTCTGCGATCGCCTCGGCGATCTCGCGCAGGGCCGTCTGGGTTTCGATGGTAAGTTCGCCGTCCGCCGGCATGTAGCGTTCCAGGTAGATGCGCAGCGTTGCCCCTTCCGTGCCGGTGCCGGACAGGCGCAGCACACCCCGGCCGCCGCCCTCGAGCCAGATCCGGATGCCCTGGTTGCGGCTGACGGAGCCGTCCACCGGGTCGGTGTAGGAAAACTGATCGGCGGCCGAGACGACCAGATTGCCCGCCCGTGTTCCGGCAAGCTGCGGCAGCCTTTCGGTCAGGTCGGCCATCATGTCCTGCGCGGCATCCGCGTTCACGGCCTCATAATCGTGCCGCGAATAGTAGTTGCGGCCGTAGGTGACCCAGTGATCGGCCAGGATATCGCGCACCGGCAGGCGGCGCTCCGCCAGGATGTTGAGCCAGAGCAGCACGGCCCAGAGCCCGTCCTTTTCCCGCACATGATCCGATCCGGTTCCCGCGCTTTCCTCGCCGCACAGGGTGACGCGGCCCGCGTCGAGCAGGTTGCCGAAGAATTTCCAGCCCGTCGGCGTTTCGTAACAGGCGATGCCCATCCTCTCGGCCACCCGGTCGCAGGCCGAGCTGGTCGGCATCGACCGCGCCACGCCTGCCAGGCCGTGGGCGTAGCCCGGCGCGAAATGGGCATTGGCGGCGAGTACGGCAAGGCTGTCGGACGGCGTCACGTAGACGCCCCTGCCGAGGATCATGTTGCGGTCGCCGTCGCCATCGGACGCGGCGGCAAAGTCCGGGCCGTCGTCTGACATCACCAGATCCACCAGCGGCTTGGCCCAGATCGGGTTCGGGTCCGGGTGACCCTTGCCGAAATCGACCGAGGGGACGGCATTCATCACCGATCCTTCCGGCGCACCGAGCTCTTCCTCCAGAATGGCCCTGGCATAGGGACCGGTGACCGCATGCATGGCGTCGAAGCGCAGGGTAAAGCCGCTTGAGATGAGCGCGCGGATCTTGTCGAAGTCGAACAGCTCGCGCATCAGGGCGGCATAGTCGGTGACCGGATCGACGATTTCGACGGTCATGCCGCCGAGACTTTTTTCGCCGAGCTCCGAAAGATCGAGGTCCTCGCTCTCCAGCGTGCGATATTCCGCGATCCTCGTGGTCTCCTCGTAGATCGCGGCCGTGACGTTTTCCGGCGCGGGACCGCCGTTGGCGGTGTTGTATTTCAGGCCGAAATCTTCGTCGATGCCACCGGGGTTGTGGCTTGCCGACAAGACCAGCCCGCCATTGGCCTCGCGCTTGCGGATCAGGTTGGACGCAGCCGGCGTCGACAGGAGGCCGTTCTGCCCGACGATCGCCCGCGCCGCACCATTGGCAGCGGCGATACGCAGGATCGTCTGAATGGCCTCGGCGTTGAAATACCGCCCGTCGCCGCCGACGACGAACGTCTTGCCGCCGGCCCCGCCGATCGCGTTGAAGATCGACTGGACAAAGGTCTCGACATAGCCGGGCTCCATGAAGACGCGGGTCTTCTTGCGCAGTCCCGAGGTTCCGGGCTTCTGGCCCTCAAAGGGTGTGCAGCTGCGAGTCACTCCAGACATGCTTCCAGTCCTCTCTGCATTGTTTCATCAGTCGGATTTCGCTCGGGCATCAGATCGCGGATACGCGCCAGAGGTCCGGCTGCGGGGAACTGCTCGACCGCCACCGGAAACCGGCGGCGCCAGTTCGGATGCTGGTCGATCGTACCGGGGAGGTTCTGCGCCTCGATGACGCCGAAGAGATCGTCCAGTTGGAGCGCCACCAGCGCCGCGGGCGAGCGGGCAAGTCTGTTGTGGATGGCGGCGCTGATCCGCCTGATATCGGTTTCCTGCCCGATGCCGCAATGGGCGCGGAGGCTGTTGCGCTGATGCGCGCGCAGGCCATGGCGGCTTTCGGCCTCCCCGGCCGGCAGCCAGCCGATCCTTTGCCACCATTCGATGTCGATCCCGTGCCAGAACCCGGCAAGGGTGGGCGTGTCGTGGGTGCTGAAACAGGCGAGACTGAAGGGGCGCAGGTCTTCCGGCGCGCTCAGCCAGCCGCCGTCATCGGCCTCGTATTGCCACACCGCATAGCTGTAGAGCCCGGCGCCGTTGAGGCCTTCGCGAAAGCCTGCGGGAACAAGGCCCAGGTCTTCGCCCACCACCACGCATCCGCTGCGCCAGGCTTCGATGGTGATCACGGCCAGCAGTGCCTCGAAGGGCTGGGAAACATAGCCGCCCGGACTGCCGTCGTCCGGCAGCCAGTAGCTGCGCAACAGCCCCAGGGCGTGGTCGATCCGCAACAGGCCGCATTTTCCCATCAGCGTGCGCAGCATGGTCCTGAGCGGTTCGTACCGGTTGGCCGCCAGCTTGGTCGGCGCGTGGGCCGCAAGGTCCCAGGACTGGCCTTCCGGGCTCAGGTGATCGGGCGGCGCGCCGATGGAAATGCCGCCGGCGATCGTGTCCCGGTTCATCCACACCTCGGCGCCGCCCCGGCGCGGGCCGACCGCGAGGTCGAGGTAGAGCCCCAGCTTCATGCCGGAAGACCGTGCGCCATGCTGTGCCCGGACGATCTGCTGTTCGGCCCGCCACTGCAGCCACCGATGGAAGCCCGCCCTTGCGCCGGCAGCCTGATCCGCCGCCTCGCCCGGGCTTCTGAACGCCGCCGGCCATTTCTGAAACGCCTCGCCGTGCTGCTCGCTCAAGGCCTCGAAGGCAGCGAAATCGTCGAGGGGCCGGCCCGCGGCCCGGCAATACCGGCGAAAGGCCGCCTGGTCCTTTTCCGAACCGCTGTCGATGAAGCCGGCAAATTCGGCCTCCAGCGCCGCGCGATGGCGCTTGCGGAAGTCCGCATAGTCGATCAGATCGCCCGCCGGGCCAGGCCCGAGACCGGTGGCCGGCGAGATATGGTCGGTGTTGAAGAACCCGCGATGCGTCGGCGAATAGGGGCTGATCGTCTCCGCCGCGGCCCACCCCAGGGCATGGACGGGATTGATGCCGAAGAACTGCGCTCCGCTGCGGCCAAGCGCCCCGGCAGCCACGGCCAGATCAGAATAGTTGCCGAGCCCGCCATTCGTCTGCGACCGCAGCCCGTAAAGCGCGCCGCAGATCCCCCAGCTCCGCTCCGCCCCGGTCCGCTGTGAAAGGCTTGGCGCGCAGTGTGGCGGACAGAGCAGGAACACCTCTTCCGTCCAACCATCACCCGACACATGAAGCGTGAAATAGCCGACCGGCAGGTCGGCAAGCGTGATGCCAGTGTCGCTTGCGCCCACACGGACTTCCGCGCCGTCCTCTGCAACGAGGCTCCAGTCGCAGCGGCCGGGCACGGCAATTTCCGCGGGCCTTCCGGCAGGCAGGACGGCTTCGCGCGGCAAGCGGCGCGTCATTCTTTCAGCGCGCCGCTCCGCCAGCGCATCGGCGACGGCGGCATCCGTATCCGCGGCGACGCCCAGCCCGCCAAGCAGCGCACGCAGGGTCGGCGGCTCGGCGGCCTGCCGCTGTCCGGCCATGTTCTGGAACTCCAGATGCACGCCGCTCTCGCGGGCGAGTTCCCTGAGGGCCGCATCCGCAGTCATCACGCGGCTCCGAACGAACGCAATACGAATGCAGAGACCGAGTGGGGCGCAACCCGGACGCTGCCATCGGTGATCGGCCAAGGTGACTGGTGGTTCTGCGAACTGTCGATTTCCCGCACCCACTGCCGCGAACCGGGATCGGGCAGGCCCAACTCGAGTTCGCGGGATTCGCGATTGAAAGCCAGCAGGACCTCGTCCTCGGATTGGTCGCCCACCGCGCTTTCCGCGCAGCCGCGCAGCAGCAGGCACAGGCTGGAAAGTCCGGGATCGCGCCAGTTCAGAGCCGAGCCGTCGAAATCGCGCCACGCCACGTCCGGCTTGCCATCGGACTCGCGCACAGCACCGTGCAGGAAGCTGGTCTGCCGCACAGCCGCGTGTTCCCGCCGGAACCGGGAGACGGCTGCGGTGAATTCGGTCAGGCCGCCATCCATTGCCTGCCAGTCGATCCAGCTCGTTTCGTTGTCCTGGCAATAGACGTTGTTGTTGCCGTTCTGGCTGTTGCCGCCCTCGTCTCCGGCAAGGATCATCGGGGTTCCCTGGGACAGGAGCACGGTGGCCAGAATGTTGCGGATGCGCTGGCGCCGGGCCTCGATGATCACCGGGTCGTCGCTGTCGCCCTCCACACCGAAATTGTCGCTGTAATTGCTGTGGTGGCCGTCATGGTTGCCTTCGCCGTTGGCCTCGTTGTGCCGCTTGGCATAGCGCGTGGTGTCGGCCAGCGTGAAGCCATCATGGGCCGCGGCAAAGTTGACCGAGGACCAGGTGCGCCTGCCGGCGCTGTCGAAAAGGTCCGCCGAGCCGAGCAGCGCCGAGCCGAGGTCCTGGGCGCTGTGTCCGTCGCCCCGCCAGAACCGCCGCACCGTGTCGCGGTAGCGGTCGTTCCATTCGGCGAAAGGCGGCGGGAACTTGCCCAGCTGGTAGCCTCCAGGCCCCAGGTCCCAAGGCTCGGCGATCAGCTTGACGCCAGCCAGCACAGGGTCCTGCCGCAGCGCATCCAGGAAACCGCCCTGGCTGTCGAAACCATGGCGTTCGCGGCACAGCCCCACGGCAAGGTCGAAGCGGAAGCCGTCGACGCCCATCGCCTGGACCCAGAAACGCAGACTGTCCATGATCATGCGCAGCACGTAGGGATGGTCGACGTTCAGCGTGTTGCCGCAGCCCGTGTCATTGACGTAGTAGCGCCGCTGGCCGTCCATGAGCCGGTAGTAGGATGCATTGTCGAGCCCGCGGAAGCTGAGCGTCGGTCCCAGGTGGTTGCCTTCGGCCGAATGATTGTAGACGACGTCGAGAATGACCTCGATGCCGGCTGCGTGGAAACGCTCGACCATGGCGCGAAAACCGAGGATACCGGCCGGGCCGAAATAGCGTGGTTCGGGCGTGAAGAAGCCGATCGTGTTGTAGCCCCAGTAATTGACCATCGACCTTGCCCGCAGCGCGTCTTCCGACTTGATCGCATGGACGGGCAGGAGTTCGACAGTCGTGACCCCCAGACGCGTCAGGTGATCCAGAATGGCCGGAGACGCGAGCCCGTCATATGTGCCTCTCATGGCCTCCGGAACGCCGGGATGCAGAATGGTCGTGCCTTTGACATGGGCCTCGTAGATGAGCGTTCCGTCCCAGCCCCGACCGAGGGTCTGCGCGTCGAGCGGAAAGCTGGCAGGATCGGAGACCACGCATTTCGGCACATGCGGCGCACTGTCAGACTCGTCGAAGGACAGGTCGCCCTGCTGTGAACCGATCTGATAGCCGAATGTGGAACCATGTTCGCCAAACGTGCCGTGGAATTCGCGTGTGTACGGATCTATCAGCAGTTTGTTCGGATTGAACCGGTGGCCGTTGTCCGGTGCGTACGTGCCTTCCACCCGGTAGCCGTAGAGCGCGCCCGGCCTGAGGCCCGCAACGTGGCCATGCCAGACGGAGCCGGTGCGCTCGGGCAAGGCGAGCCTTTGCAGCTCGTGTTTGCCGTCCGGCGAAAAAAGGCAGAGCATCACCCGCGACGCGTTTTCGGAAAACAGGGCGAAATTCGTGCCCTCTCCGTCGAAATGAGCCCCGAGGCGGTACGGGGTGCCCGCTGTGATTTCCGACATGACACTGCAGTGATCGTTCATTCGCCGAGCTCTCTGTACAAGTCCGCATAGGCCTCGGCCGACTGTTCCCAGCCGACGGGCTGGCGCAACGCGGACCGTTGCATTGCCTGCCACGAAGGTCTGTCCGCGTAACGGTCGCAGACCCGGTCGATGACCGCCTCCAGCCCGGCAACGCTGACATCGTCGAAGACGAAACCGGTTGCGCACTTGACGGCAACCGCGGCGGCATTGGCGTCGATCACCGTGTCTGCCAGACCGCCGGTGCGCGCGACAACCGGCAGGGTGCCGTAGCGCAGGGCGCAAAGCTGTGTCAGTCCGCAGGGCTCAAAGCGCGAGGGAATGAGGATCGCGTCGCTGCCGCCCTGCAGGAGATGCGCAAGTCCCTCGTCGAAGCCGATATGGACGCCCACCATGTGCGGATGAGCGTCCGCCGCTTCAAGGAACGCCTTTTCGAGCCCCGGTTCGCCGGTGCCCAGCACCGCCAGCTGCCCGCCGCGCGCCACGATATGCGGCACCGCCCCGGCCAGCGCGTCCAGGCCCTTTTGATGGGTCAGGCGGCTGATCACACAAAACAGGGGCCCGGTGTTATCAGGGTCGAGCCCGAGCCGGACGGCGATCTGTGCCCGGTTGTCGCGCTTGCGGCCGAGACTGCGGGCGTCGAACCTGCTTTTCAACGCCTTGTCCTCCGCCGGGTTCCAGATTTCCGTATCGATCCCGTTGAGGATGCCCGACAGAGCGTCGGCGCGCGCCCGCAGCACACCGTCCAGTCCCATGCCGAATTCCGGTGTCAGGATTTCGCGGGCATAGGTCGGGCTGACGGTGGTGATCCGGTCGGCGAACATGAGCCCGCCCTTCAGGAAACTCACATCGCCGTAATATTCGAAACCGTCTGGATGAAACCAGTCGCTGCGCAGGCCGAGTTCCTTCACAACGTGCGGTCCGAACCGCCCCTGGAAGGCAATGTTGTGGACGGTCAGCACCGACCTGGGCGCCGCGCCGCCGGCCTGTTTCAGATAGACCGGCGCCAGCGCCGCCTGCCAGTCATGGACATGCACGATATCAGGCTTCCAGTCCCCGATGCCCTCCAGGCCGATCCGGGCGGCGACTTGCGCCAGAGCCGCAAACCGCAGGTGGTTGTCCGGCCAGTCCAGGCCGTCCTGTCCCGTATAAGGCTGGCCCGGCCGGTCGAATTGCTGCGGAGCATCGAGAAGCAGCAGCGTCATGCCTGCGGCGGCAACCTGTACCAGCCGCCCGGCACCGCCGGGCAGGTCGCTGAAACCGGCGACCTCCTTGCCCTTGGCGACAAGCGGCTGCAGGGATGGATAGGCCGGCAGGACCGTGCGGCAATCGATACCGGCCCGGGCCAGCGCCTGCGGCAAGGCGCCGACAACATCCGCCAGCCCCCCGGTCTTGATGAACGGGGTGCACTCCGAAGCCACCATCAGCACTTTCATGTCACATATCCAGCCTGTCGATCATGGATTGGGTAATCAGACATACCCCCTCGTCGGTGCGCCGGAAGCGCTTGGCGTCGAGCTCCGGGTCTTCGCCGACGACAAGACCGTTGGGGATCTTGACGCCGCGGTCGATGATGACGTCCCGCAGATAGGCGCGGCGGCCGACCTCGCAGTATGGCAGGGCAACGACCCCTTCCAGATGCGAATAGGAGTGGGTCTTGACCCCGGTGAACATCAGGCAGCGGTAAAGGGACGAGCCGGAAATGATGCAGCCGCCCGAGACCATGGACGAGACCGCCTGCCCGCGCCGGCCTTCCTCGTTGTGAATGAACTTGGCCGGCGGGGCCAGCTCCGAATAGGTCCAGATCGGCCAGTCATTCGCGTAGATGTCGAGCCCGGGCTCGAAATCGGTCAGGTCGATATTGGCCTGCCAGTAGGCGTCGATTGTCCCGACGTCGCGCCAGTATGGCTCGGACTCCAGACCCGACATCACGCAGGACCGCCTGAAGGGGTGAGCTATCGCGCCGCCCTCGGCAACGATCCGGGGAATGATGTCCTTGCCGAAATCGTGGCTCGAGTCGGGATCGGCGGCGTCCTTCTGCAGAAGATCGTAAAGATCTTCGGCATCGAAGACATAGATGCCCATGCTGGCCAGCGAGTGATCGGGATCGCCGGGCATTGCCGGCGGGTCGGCCGGCTTTTCCACGAAGTCGAGGATCTTGTCCGCCTCGTCGACTGCCATGACACCGAAGCCCTTGGCCTCTTCGCGCGGCACCTCGATGCAGCCCACGGTCACCCTGGCGCCGGTCCTCACATGCTGCTCGATCATGATCGAGTAGTCCTGCTTGTAGATGTGATCGCCCGCCAGAACGAGAATATATTTCGGCCCGTAACTGCGGATGATCTTGATGTTCTGGTTCACCGCGTCGGCGGTTCCCTTGTACCAGTTCTCCTCGTCGAGCTGCTGAGAGGCCGGAAGGATGTCGAGCGACTCGTTGCGCTCGGCCCGGAAGAAGCTCCATCCGCGCTGGATATGCCGGATCAGGCTGTGCGCCTTGTACTGGGTCGCGACACATATCCTGCGGATGCCGGAATTGACCGCGTTCGACAGGGCAAAGTCGATGATCCGCGTCTTGCCTCCGAAATAGACCGCCGGTTTCGCCCGGACATCGGTCATTTCCTTCAGCCTGCTGCCCCGCCCGCCCGCCAGGACATAGGCAAGCGTCTGCTGGGCCAGTCTGTGTCTGTCATATTCCATGGAGCCCTCCCTTTTCCGGTTGTATCGCCGTTAGACTTCCGAAAGCTCAAAAAACACCGTCGCCAGCGGCGGAACTGTGATTTCTATGGACTGTTCACAGCCATGAGCGGCCACGGCATCGGCCTTGACGCCCCCGGCATTCCCCTGGTTGCTGCCGCCGTAGATCGCCGAGTCGGTGTTCAAGCGCTCGGCCCAGTGGCCGGGCACGGGCACCCCGACCCGGTAACCGCTGCGCGCGACAGGCGTGAAGTTCGACATGACCAGCACAGGCGCGCTGCCCTCGGCGCCGTAGCGGATCCAGGAAAAGATCGATTCCTCGGCATTGCCGCCGTCGATCCAGCGGAAGCCTTCCGCCTTGCAGTCCCGTTCGTAGAGCGCTGGCGCCGACCGGTAGAGCCCGTTCAGGTCCCGGACCAGCGCCTGCATCCCCGCATGCGGTGGCGTTTCAAGCAGATGCCAGTCGAGGCTCTGCTCATGGTTCCACTCGGCCCGCTGCGCGAATTCCCCGCCCATGAACAGCAGCTTCTTGCCGGGATGGCCCCACATGAAGCCGTAATAGGCCCTGAGATTGGCAAAGCGCTGCCATTCGTCCCCCGGCATGCGTCCCAGAAGCGATCCCTTGCCGTGCACCACTTCATCGTGGCTCAGCGGAAGAACGAAGTTCTCCGAAAAGGCGTAATGCAGGCTGAAACTCATCTTGTCATGGTGATATTTCCGGTACACCGGGTCTTCGGCCATATAGCGCAGGGTGTCGTTCATCCAGCCCATGTTCCACTTGAAGCCGAAGCCGAGCCCGCCGTTCGAGGTGGGCGCGCTGACGCCGGGATACGCGGTCGACTCCTCGGCGATCGTCATGATCCCGGCACTTTCGCCGTACACCGCCTCGTTCATGTGCTGCAGAAAGGCAATCGCCTCGAGGTTTTCCCGGCCGCCATGGACATTGGGCACCCATTCGCCTTCCTTGCGGGAATAGTCGCGATAGAGCATCGAAGCCACCGCATCCACCCTCAGCCCGTCGATATGGTACTCTTCGAACCAGAACTTCGCGTTGGCGATCAGATAGTTGGTAACCTCGGTGCGGCCGTAGTTGTAAACCAGCGTGTTCCAGTCCGGATGATAGCCCTCCTTCGGGTCGGCATGCTCATAAAGCGCGGTTCCGTCGAACTGCGCCAGGCCGTGAGCGTCGGACGGGAAATGCCCGGGCACCCAGTCGACGATCAGGCCGAGACCGGCGTCATGACAGGCCTCCACCAGGACGCGGAAGTCATCCGGCTGGCCGAACCGGGACGTGGGCGTGAACATCCCGACCGGCTGATACCCCCATGAACCGCCGAACGGATATTCGGAAATCGGCGTCAGCTCGATATGGGTAAAGCCCAGATCTGTCGCATAGGCCACCAGCTGCGTGGCGAACTCGCGATAGGTCAGCGGACGGCCGTCCTCTTCCGGCACGCGCCGCCAGGATTCCAGGTGGACCTCGTAGATGGAGATCGGCCGGTCGATCCGCTGCAGGTCGGAGCGTTTGCCGATCCATTCCCCGTCGGTCCATTCATGGCGGCCGAGATCACGGACGACCGAGGCCGTCTGCGGCGGTTTCTCCGAGCCGAACCCGACCGGATCGGCCTTCAACGGCAGCAGCTGGCCGCCGCTGCCCAGGATTTCGTATTTGTAGACGACGCCGTCACCGACGCCCGGCACGAAGAGTTCATGCACGCCCGTGGCGCTGCGCCGCCGCATAACATGCCGGCGCCCGTCCCAGCCGTTGAAGTCGCCGACGACGGAAACACGCCGCGCGTTGGGCGCCCAGACGGCAAAATGCGTGCCCTTAACCCCCTCGTGCGTGATGACATGGGCTCCGAGGGCCTCCCACAGCCGGCCATGGGTACCTTCGCCGAGAAGGTACTCATCGATCTCGCCCAGACAGGGTCCGAAGGCATAGGGATCCGCCTGCGTCCATGTCTCTCCCCCGCGCGTCATGCGCAGCCGGTAGTCAAAGCGTTTACGGCGCTCCGGGACAGTCGCGGCAAACACACCCGGGGCGCCTTCCACCGGCTTCAAGGCGGTCACGAGACTTCCGGTCTCTGCATCCAGCAGGTCCACGGCCTCCGCCTCGGGATGGAAACAGCGCACGACGAGATTGCCCCCGTCCTCGTGCATGCCGAGTACGGAAAACGGATCACCGTGATCGCCGGTGGCAATCGCGCGGGCAGCATCAGGATCGATCAGCGCAGCATCACTCATGCCGTCATCTCCAGGCCCGCCCTGTCGACGGCGTCCACTTGCCAGATATCGCGCGCATAGCCCCTGATCGTCCGGTCGGAGGAAAACCAGCCCATGCTCGCGGTATTGCGCAGCGCCATCGCCGCCCAGTTCGAACCATTGCGGTACACCTGGTCGGCGCGGCGCTGGGTGTCGAAATAGCTGTCGAAATCGCAGGTCACGAGGAAATAGTCATGATCGTAGAGGCCGCCGACAAGCCCATGGTAGCGCGAGGAATCCTCGGGCGAGAACTGCCCGTCGGCGATCTGGCCGAGAACGCGCGACAGACGCGGGCTCGCCTCGATCGCGGCCCTTGCGTAGCCGTGGACATGGCGCCGTTCGACAACCTCGCGGGCGGTGAGGCCGAAGAGGAAGAAATTCTCCGATCCCACATGCTCGCGGATTTCCACATTGGCTCCGTCCAGCGTGCCGATGGTCAGCGCGCCGTTGAGCGCGAATTTCATGTTGCCGGTGCCCGAGGCTTCCTTTCCGGCCGTGGAAATCTGCTCCGACAGGTCAGCGGCGGGAATCAGGCGCTCGGCCATGGTCACATTGTAGTTCGCTGGAAACACCACCTTCAGCAGGTCGCCGGTCACCGGGTCATTATTGATCACCCGGGCGACGTCGTTGATCAGGTGGATGATCTGCTTGGCCACGTGATAGCCCGGCGCGGCCTTGCCGCCGAAGATCTTGACCCGCGGCGTCCATTCGGCATCCGGCGCATCGCGCATCTCGTTCCACAGCGCCACCGTTTCCAGGATGTTCATCAGCTGGCGCTTGTATTCATGGATGCGCTTGATCTGGACGTCGAACATGGCATCGGGATCGACCGCGATGCCGCAAGTCTGTGCGATCCAGTCGGCCAGCTCCGTCTTGTTCTGCCGCTTGGCCGCGCTGAACGCGTCAAGGAACTCACGGTCGCCGGTGCGCTGGTTCAGCGCCTTGAGCTTTTCCAGATCCGCGACCCAGCCATCGCCGATCTCGCGCGTGATCAGGTTGCTCAGGGGTGCGTTGCAGGTGTGAAGCCAGCGGCGCGGAGTGATGCCGTTCGTCTGGTTGACGATCCGTGTCGGGTGGATGCGGTGCAGGTCGGAAAAGACCGTGCTCTTGACCAACTCCGTATGCAGTGCCGAGACGCCGTTGACCTTGTGCGCCATGATGAAGGCAAGCTCCCCCATATGCACATGGTCATGCTCCAGAATGCGCGGACTGCCGGGATGCCTGGCCTGCTGGTCTTCATCGATGGCGCGGATGATTTCCAGGTGCCGGGGCAGAACACGGCCCAGGAGACCGACATGCCAGCGCTCCAGCGCCTCCGGCAACAGCGTGTGATTGGTATAGCCGAGGCAGCGCCGGGCCAGTTCGATCGCTTCGTCCATCGGCAGATTGTGCTCGTCGCTCATCAGCCGGACAAGCTCCGGCCCGGCGATGGCCGGATGGGTGTCGTTGAGCTGAATGGCCACGTACTGCGGCAGTTCGCGGATGTCGTCATGATCGCTGAGGAAACGGCGCAGCAGGTCCATGATGGACGCCGCGGTGAAGAAATACTCCTGCTTGAGGCGCAGTTCCTTGCCCGCCTCGGTCGTGTCGTCGGGATAAAGCACCCTTGAAATGGTCCGCGCCAGCGCTTCGGAGCGCCCCGCCGCCAGATAGTCGCCCCGGTTGAAGCTTTCCAGGTCGAACTTGGATGCCGGCCTGGCCGACCACAGGCGCAGCGTATTGCCCCATTTGCCCTGCCAGCCGACGACCGGCGTATCATACGCAGTGGCCAGCACGGTTTCCCAGGGATGCCAGTAGGCCTTGCCGTCATGATGGTCCACATGGCCACCGAAGCCGATGCGGAACTGGACTTCGGGCCGTTCGAATTCCCAGGGATTGCGTTGCGTCAGCCAGGTTTCGGCGGTTTCCACCTGGCGTCCGTCCACGAAATCCTGCTTGAACAGCCCGTGTTCGTAACGGATACCGTAGCCGTAGGCGGGAATGCCCAGGGAGGCGAGCAGATCCATGAAACACGCCGCCAGACGGCCGAGCCCGCCATTGCCGAGAGCTGCATCCGGTTCGTTCAGCACGACCGCGTCATAATCCTGACCCAGCTCCGTCAGCGCGGCCCTTGCTTCCTCGACAAGGCCGAGATTTGCGGCCATGTCCTCCACGAGCCGGCCGATCAGGAATTCCATCGACAGGTAATAGACCCGTTTTGCGCGGGTTTCGTAGGTCTCGCGGGTACTTCGAAACCAATGGTCGACCATCCGGTCGCGCAGCGCCAGTGAAAGGGCTACGCGCCAATCGTGAACGGATGAATGCGCTGCATCCTTGCCGAGCGATTTGCACAGATGTCGTAGGATTTCTTCTTTCATTGCGTCGGCCTCTGGGACTTTATCTGTCTCTCTGATGAGCATTTTTAACCCGCCACGGACCAACGACTTTAACGAAGCGTGTTTCTTGTTGTCCATGGCCATGGCAACCGGAACCAACAGTTAGTGCGTTTTCCGGCCAAATGAATTCAATCCAATCGCGAGACGCCCTAACCGGCGTCTGCGTCGAAAATGCGGTGTCGTCAGGGATAAAAGGCGTGGACGGGGCAAAAGATCCGGGCCGGCCCTCAAGCGGCCAGATAGGGCTCCGCCATCAGCCAGACGCCGCAAAGGGCAAGGAGAATACCGGTGGCGGTGGTCAGTAGGCGGTGTCCGGCGGCGAGCTTTTCCACCGCCACGTAAATCGCGATGCCGGCAATCCAGAAGAGGTTCATGATCCCGCCGACGAACAGGAGCGCCATCAGGAACCAGCAGCAGCCAAGACAGTAAGCTCCGTGCTCCGCTCCCATGCGAAAGGCCCCGACGGCGCCCGGCTTCCAGTGATGAAGCAGGAAAAACATGGGATGACGGCAATGTTTGAGGCAGGTCTCCTTGAGCGGCGTCAACTGGTAAAGGCCAGCGGCAAGCAGCACCATGCCGGCAAGCGGTGCGCTGACGATCTCCATCATGCCCGTCATCGTGCCGACCCGCTCGAGCCCCCATTGCAGGGCCATCGCCACAAGGCTGAAGCCGCCCCACACGGCGAGGTAACCCGCGACGAAGCACGAGACGGCTCCATAAGGCGAACGTGCGGTTTTGCGCTTGCGGGCAAGAGAGGCGTGAAGGAGGATCATCGGCGCCGCGCTCGGCACCATCATGGCGATCATCATCACCCACCACATGAGGAAGACGAGCAGGGCGTAGGGCGCGGACCAGACCGCCGGTTCCATCATCATCCCCGGCATTTCGACGGCCATCCCGGTCATGCTGAGCGCCGACATGGACATGCCGACGCCCGCCACCGTGTAGACCGCCGCCAGGGCAACCACCGTCGCAAGCCCGACCATGACGATCAGGCGATCGCGCTTCAGGACGGTCTCCAGGGGCGTGGTGTCGGTCACGGGACACTCTTCCGGCAGGCAAAACCCGATGAACCTACGCGGCCCATGAGAACGGAGCGAAATGCGCGTTCCTGGTGCCGCTGGCGTCGTCCCAGTCGATACCGAAAGCGTGCAACCTGCTTCGTGTCGCCTTGGCAAGTGCCAGCTTCGAATTTACCGGATGGGCGACATTCTCCAGCATGATCGCCTTGCCGGCATCAGCTGCGGAGGGCACGCCCTCCAATGCCTGGTCCACCAGTTCGCCGGCCTTGACGGCATATCGCATGCCATCGCCTTCGAAACTGATGGGCCGCTTTTCGACACCCGCCATTTCGCCGACGAGCGGGCCCAGGGCTTCCATCGGTCCGCCGGCCGCACCCGTCGCGATTTCGGTGATGGCCGCCGTCTGCGCCTCGTCGGCGCGCTCGTCAATGATCAGACCGACCTTGATGTTGCCCTCTGCCATCGCTCCCGGCGACCACAGAAGGGCGATGAAGGACAGCCCGTCGAGCCGGACACCGTCCTTTTCGCCCTTGTCGATCCGCATGGCGATTGCGGCCTTGCAGTCACCTTCGGTCGGGACCGCCTCGAGGTTGCTGGTAATGCACGGGCACACAAAATCACAGTTGCACGTTTCCATGTATTGGCCTTCGATTTTCCAGCTAGTCATTGCAGCCTCCATTCCGTTACGGAAGCCGGAAAAATAGCACACGACAGGAGGGATCGTATACCGAAGTCTCAGGAGGCACGGACCGACGCCGCCCCCCAGGTTTGCCGACAGCGGTTGAAGGGTGGGAACGCGCCGGTCGGCCGGTCAGTGTGGGTGGTCGAGATTGACGGTTTCCAGATGTTCCGGCACGCGGGCCGGCCAGCCCAGTTCATGTTCGATCCTGAAATGCATGGTGTCCGCCGCGGCGGGTTTCGTTCAGGCCGGTTGTTGCACCGGGGCGGCCTCGTAGCCGGCAGCCTTGAGGGTTTCCTGGATCTTATCCGAAGGAAGCCGGCTTTCCACCGTGACAATCCTGTTCTCCATGTCGAATTCCAGGCGGGCCGCCGCGTCCGCGTCCTTGAGAGAGCGATCGATCGTCGCTTTGCAATGGCCGCAGCTCATGTCCGGTACGTGATACTTCATGGCACACCTCCTTGGTACGATTACGTTCATGGTGGATTATGCAGTCTCCAGTAAGTGGAAGGTCAAGCCCCAACGTGCCGTGAAAAAAGATTCGTCACGCCCTTGACCTTCCAGTCACTGGAAGCCCTAGATAAGCTGCCGGAACCTCAAATCGGAGACGACTGACCATGACACAGCACGCTACGCTTTCCATCGAGGGAATGTCCTGTGCGTCTTGCGTGGGGCGTGTGGACCGCGCCCTGGCGGCAATCGATGGCGTCAGCGACGTATCGGTCAACCTGGCGAATGAAACCGCGCGGCTGACCGTGGACCGGCCCGAACAGCTGATCGGCGCGGCAGACAAGCTCGATGAGCTGGGCTATCCCGCCCGCCGTGCCAGCGTCACGCTGAATGTGAAATCGATGTCCTGCGCCTCTTGCGTAGGACGGGTGGACATGGCGCTGGCCGCTGTCCCGGGCGTGACGGACGTGAATGTGAACCTAGCCTCCGAAACGGCCAGAGTGACTTATCTGGAGGGCGTCACCGATCCCGCGGCGCTGGTCGCCGCCGCGACCAAAGCCGGCTATCCGGCGGAAATCGCCGAGGCGAGTGCCACCCAGGATCGCGCGGCCCAAAAAGAGGAAGAAGCGCGCGGCCTCGCCCGGCGGGTGATCCTGGCCGCCGTGCTGGCCCTGCCGGTCTTCATCCTGGAGATGGGCAGTCATGTCATCCCGGGAATGCACGCGCTGATCGGCCACACGATCGGCCATCAGACAAGCTGGCTGATCCAGTTCGTTCTGACGAGCGTGGTCCTGTTCGGGCCGGGGCTGCAATTCTTTCTGAAGGGCATACCCGCGCTCCTTAAGGGTACCCCGGACATGAACAGCCTCGTCGCCGTCGGCACCGGCGCAGCCTATGCCTATTCGGTGATCGCTACCTTTCTCCCCGACCTGCTGCCCGATGAGGTCCGCGCCGTCTATTTCGAGGCCGCGGCGGTGATCGTCGTGCTCATCCTGATGGGCCGGTTTCTGGAGGCCCGTGCCAAGGGGCGCACGGGAGCCGCGATCCAGAAGCTTCTGGGCCTGCAGGCCCGTACCGCACGGGTGCTGCGCGACGGCGAGCCGGTGGAAGTTGCCATTGACGAGCTGCATACCGGCGACATTGTCGTTGTCCGCCCGGGCGAACGCATCGCCGTCGACGGCGAGGTGACGGAAGGCACGAGCCATGTCGATGAGAGCATGATCACCGGCGAACCCGTGCCGGCGGAAAAAACGCCGGGCGATGCGGTCACCGGCGGAACCGTGAACGGGACGGGGGCCTTGCGCTTCCGCGCCACACGGGTCGGTGCCGACACGACGCTGGCGCAGATCATCCGCATGGTGGAAGAAGCCCAAGGCGCCAAGCTGCCGATCCAGGGGCTAGTGGACCGGATCACACTGTGGTTCGTGCCCGCCGTGATGGCGGTGGCGGCGCTGACCGTGCTCGTCTGGCTGATCTTCGGCCCCTCCCCGGCCCTGACGCTGGCACTGGTCGCCGGGGTCTCGGTGCTGATCATCGCCTGCCCCTGCGCCATGGGACTGGCGACGCCGACCTCTATCATGGTCGGCACCGGCCGGGCCGCCGAGATGGGAGTGCTTTTCCGCAAGGGCGACGCCCTGCAGCAGCTCTCCTCGGTCGGAGTGGTTGCGCTCGACAAGACCGGCACGATCACCGAAGGCCATCCCGAACTGACCGACCTTATCCTGGCCGACGGTTTCGACCGCGCCGATGTGCTGGCCCTTGTGGCCGCGGTAGAGGAGAATTCGGAACATCCGATCGCGGCCGCCATCGTGCGGGCGGCCCGCAGCGAGGGCGTCGCTCTTGCCGATATCGCGGACTTCACCTCGATCACCGGCTATGGCGTGCGGGCTCTCGCCGGGGGCGCTGACGTGCTCGTCGGTGCGGATCGGCTGATGCAGCGCGAGGGCATCGATCCGGGAGCGTTGGCGGAAGCCGAAGCGGATCTCGCCCGGCGTGGTCGCACGGCGCTCTTTGCCGCCATCGATGGCAGGATCGCGGCGGTGATCGGGGTTTCGGATCCCGTCAAGCCCGCGAGCCGCGCCGCAATTGCCGCTCTTCATGCCCAGGGCCTGAAAGTGGCGATGATCACCGGCGACAAACGCGAAACCGCCGAGGCGATCGCCGCGGAAACGGGGATCGACCAGGTGGTTGCGGGCGTCCTGCCCGACGGCAAGGTCGCCGCTCTCGACACGCTGCGGGGCAGCGGACAGAAGATCGCCTTTGTCGGCGACGGGATCAACGACGCGCCTGCCCTCGCCCATGCCGACGTGGGCATCGCCATCGGCACCGGCACGGACGTCGCCATCGAATCCGCGGATGTCGTTCTGATGTCGGGCGACCTGCGCGGTGTGGTAAACGCCTTTGAAGTGTCGCGGCGGACCATGAGCAATATCCGCCAGAACCTGTTCTGGGCATTCGGCTACAACGTGGCGCTGATCCCGGTTGCCGCCGGCGTATTCTATCCGCTCTTCGGACTCCTGCTGTCGCCCGTCCTGGCTGCAGGGGCCATGGCCCTCTCATCGGTCTTCGTCCTGACCAACGCCCTGCGGCTGCGCCGCGTCGAAGCGCCGATGGACGAGAGCAAAGCCCCCGTGCCGCAGAGCGCGGTCCCGCAACTGAAACCAGCCGAATAACAGGAGAGAGTGACGTGAATATCGGAGATGTTTCCACCCTGTCCGGCGTCCCGGTCAAAACGATCCGCTACTATGAGGACATCGGTCTGATCAAACCGTTGCGGAGCACGAACGGCTATCGCAGCTTTCGCGAACAGGATTCCCACAAGCTGGCCTTTCTCGGCCGGGCGAGAGCCCTCGGGTTTTCGATCGAGGACTGCCGAACCCTGCTGGAGCTCTACGAGGACGACAGCCGGGAAAGCGCCGACGTGAAGCGCATTGCCGGTGAACACCTGGCCAGGATAGACGAAAAGATTGCGCAGCTTCAATCCATGCGCTCGACCCTGGCGCATCTAATGGACGCCTGTGCGGGCGATCATCGCCCGGACTGCCCGATCCTCGATGATCTCGGCCAGTCGTCACCCGGATCTTCCTCCACCATGCGATGAAGGACAGGCGCGGTGGCGAACACCGCGCCTGAGCCATCGGAGAACGCGTCAGGCCGCGATCAGTCGTCGGAATCGGAATCGTCCGTGCTCCACCGTGGCCCGATTTCCTCGCCGGTCAGCTGACCGTCTCCGTCCTTGTCGAGCATCTTGAACATGCGGGCATGGACGGCCTGGAACTCCTCAAGCGACAGATTGCCGTCTCCATTGGTGTCCATCATCACGATCATCATCTCCGGACCCATCATTCGGCCCATCATCATGCCCGGGCCCATCATATGGCCGCCCCAGCCGCGTCCGGACATCATCCCGTAGCCCATCCGGCCGTAGTCCCCCTGCATCATGCCTTGCCAGCGGTGGAACGGACCGGGCATTGACTGGCCCTGGTCGGTGTTTTGGCGGCCCATCATACCTGAACCGCGCTGCGGGTTGTCTTGTTGCGCAGCGGCCGTTCCGATGGTCCCTGCCAGCATGAAAGTGCAGAGCGTGGCTGCAAGAAATTTTTTCATGGAAGTTCTCCCGTATCCCTGGACCGCCCTTCCATCATCATCGGCGGCCCGTTCGCCGCAGACGAAATGCGGCCGGCCGCGAACGGCCGATGAATGCCTCGAACGGTCATGAGAAAAATCACACCGCCCAGCATTCCCAACCCTAGCATTGGCGCGCCAAACCACCTTGATCTGCGTCAAGAGAAACGCTGTCCCGCCGCCCCGTACCGGGAGCATTCGGTGTGTCGACGGCTATGCAGGCAATGGGCACTGGAGCACGGCCATTACAGCTGGGGGACCAGGCAAGGCCGGCTCCCGTGCCCCTTGGCCGGAACCGTTTCGCCGACGCGGGATTTAATCATTGGAGGTTTCGGATCGAGGATGCCGGCGCAACGGCTGGCGTCATCTCGCCGGCGTCTTACCCTGACGCGCTCCGCGAGAGCGCCAGTTACAAGCCTGCGTAGCGTCGACCAGGCTCGGGAGAGGTAACGCGCGGAGCAAATTCTGAGCTGCTGCAAGGAGACATATGTCCGAAATCGTTTTCCAGGAAATCGCATTGCTTCTGCTCGGCGCGGCAGCCATCGGGCTGATCGGCTCCGTTCTGCGCCAACCCGCTATCGTCAGCTTCATCGCCGTCGGGATCGTGGCCGCTGCCTTTGTCGACAAGAGCCATGAGACGGCGAACCAGATCCGTTTCCTGGCCGAGCTCGGCATCGCGCTTCTCCTGTTCCTGGTCGGGCTGAAACTCGACTGGCGCCTTGTCAAGACACTCGGACCGGTCGCGCTCGCCACCGGCATCGGCCAGGTGGTCTTCACGGCAGGTATCGGCTTCTTGATCGGCCTCGCGCTTGGATTCAACTGGTTGACCAGCCTCTACATCGCGACTGCCCTGACGTTCTCCTCCACGATCATCGTCGTGAAGCTGTTGAGCGACAAGCGTGAACTGGAGACGCTGCACGGCCGCATAGCCCTCGGTTTCCTGATCGTTCAGGACATCATCGTCGTCATCGCCATGGTTATCCTGTCAACGATCGGCATTGGGGTCGCCGAAGGGGGCAGCGGCCTTGCCGACCTGGGCATCGTCCTCGGGTCGCTGGTGGCCGTGATCGTGATCCTGATCCTGTTCGTGCGCTACGTTGCCGATCCCCTGATGGCACGGCTCGCCCGCACGCCGGAACTTCTGGTCATCGCCTCCATCGGATGGGCGGCAACCGCTGCCGCGATCGGTGAAGCGGTCGGGCTCGGCAAGGAACTGGGCGGCCTCGCCGCCGGCGTCTCCATCGGTTCAACCCCGTATCGCGACATGGTATCGGCACGGCTTTCCGCGCTTAGGGACTTCCTGCTCCTGTTCTTTTTCCTGTCCATCGGCACGACGCTGGATTTTTCCACCCTTGGCCAGGACTTCATATACGCCGTCATCTATTCCGTGTTCGTGCTGATCGGCAATCCGCTGATCGTCATTCTCATCATGGGCCGGATGGGCTACCGCGCCCGTACCGGTTTCTTCGCCGGCCTGACGGTGGCGCAGATTTCCGAGTTCTCGCTCATCTTCATGGCCATGGGCCTGAGCCTCGGCCATGTCGACCAGTCCGCAACCGGGCTGGTCACGCTCGTCGGTCTCGTGACGATCGCGCTTTCCGTCTACATGATCACCTATTCGCAGCAGCTCTACGCCTGGTCCAGGCCCCTGCTGCGGCTGATCGATTTCGATCCCTGGCGGGAGGCGGCAGCCGAGGATGAAGAGGACAGTCCACCGGTGGATGTCATCGTCTTCGGGCTCGGCCGCTTCGGCAGCCAGTTGCTGCGCCGCCTTGAGGACGCCGGATACAACGTGCTGGGCATCGACCTCGACCCCAGAACGATCAGCCGTTTCACCGGCGAGGGGTACAGGGTCTGCTATGGAGACGTTACCGAGCAGGAATTCTGGACGGATCTTCCCCTGACCCAGGCTCGCTGGATCGTGCTTGCAGTGCCATATGGCACGATCCTGCTGACGGAGACCGATCCGCAGAGCGGGCTTTTCACCGCCCTGAGCACCCACCGCTTCGCCGGGCGGGTCGCGATCACCGCCCGTGACGAGGCGGAAGCCGCCCGCCTCAAGGAAAACGGAGGCGTGGACCTTGTGCTTTATCCCTTCGACGAGGCCGCGATGTCGGCAGCCAGGCAGATAACGGATCTGGACGAGCAACTCGGAAACGATGCCAGGGCGGAGGTCCGCGAGTAAAGACGATGGCAGACGTCACAGGTCTGCCGGAGCGATCCTGGATGATGGGTCTACGGTGAATTACGTAGGCACAGTGCCGTTCGGGGCTTGGCTTTTGCAGTGCAGCACGCTATGAGACTGGCACCACAAGGACCCGGGTGAGATTCCCGGGTGGCTCTTCCGGCCGCCGATCCGCCGGACAACCCGAGATAACTTTCCCGTAAGCCGCAGCGGCACATTCGCTACGGACAACCGGACTTTGGGCTGTTTATGTTTTCCTTCCTGCAATACCGAAACCAATGGACGGGCAACGTCCGGGCCGACCTGCTGTCGGGCCTTGTCGTGGCGCTCGCCCTGATCCCGGAGGCGATTGCCTTCTCCATCATTGCCGGCGTCGATCCGAAGGTCGGTCTCTACGCATCCTTCTCCATCGCCGTGATCACCGCGATCGCCGGCGGCCGGCCGGGCATGATTTCCGCCGCCACCGCCGCAACGGCGGTGCTGATGGTGACACTGGTAAGAGACCACGGACTGCAATACCTGCTGGCCGCGACCGTCCTTGCCGGTCTCCTTCAGATCGGTGCAGGATTTCTGAAGCTCGGCTACGTGATGCGCTTCGTCTCGCGCTCCGTCATGACCGGTTTCGTCAATGCGCTGGCCATCCTGATCTTCATGGCCCAGTTGCCCGAACTGGATCCCTCGCTCGTCCCGCCCCTGACCTTTGCGCTCGTCGCGGCCGGACTGGCGATCATCTACCTCTTCCCGCGCGTGACGAAGATCATTCCCTCACCGCTCGTGACCATCGTCGTGCTCACCGCCCTGACGATGCTGTTCGGATGGGACGTGCGCACCGTCGCCGACATGGGAGAACTGCCCGACACGCTGCCCGTCTTCCTGATCCCGGACATTCTGCTGACTTTCGAGACGCTGCGGATCATCTTCCCCTATTCCGTCGCGGTCGCCGTAGTCGGCCTGCTGGAGAGCCTGATGACCCAGCAACTCGTCGACGATCTTACCGACACGTCGTCAAACCGGAACCAGGAATGCATCGGCCAGGGTCTTGCAAATACGGCAACCGGGTTCATCGGCGGCATGGCCGGCTGCGCCATGATCGGCCAGTCGATGATCAACGTGAAGTCCGGCGGCCGCGGCCGGCTGTCCTCTTTGCAGCCGGCGCCTTTCTCCTTTTCATGGTCGTCGCATTGGGCGACCTGGTCGGCCAGATCCCCATGCCCGCACTGGTGTCGATCATGATCATGGTGTCCATCGGCACCTTCTCCTGGAGTTCCATCAAGAACCTCAGGGAACATCCCCGCTCCTCCTCCATCGTCATGCTCGCGACCGTGTTCTTCGTGGTCTACACCCACAACCTTGCCATTGGCGTACTGGTCGGCGTGCTCCTGTCCGGTATTTTCTTTGCCTGGAAGATCGCCCAGCTCTTCCGCGTGACGACGACGATCAGCCCGGACGGCCGCCACCGGACCTACAAGGTCGAGGGCCAGTTGTTCTTCGCCTCGATCGAGGACTTCATGAAGGCGTTCGATTTCAAGGAAGCCCCCGAGAAAGTGACGATCGATGTCGGCCGCGCCCATATCTGGGATATTTCCTCCGTCGCGGCGCTGGACATGGCCGTCTTGAAATTCCGCCGCGAAGGTGCTGAGGTCGATATCATCGGCATGAACGAGGCATCGGAAACCATCGTCGACAGGCTTGCAATTCACGACAAGCCGGGCGCCATGGAAAACCTGCTCGGCCACTAGGGGAGGCACAAATGACCACAGGAACACTTATTGCCCTGGTGGACGGGTCGAAATATTCCGAAAGCGTCTGCCACTACGCGGCCTGGATCGCAAAGCGGACCGGAGCCACGGTGAAAATCTACCACGTGCTCGGCCGCCGCGAAGGCGTCGCAAGCCAGAACCTGAGCGGCGCCATCGAACTCGGCGCCCGATCCCACATTCTGGAGGAACTGAGCGAACTCGATGCACAGCGCGCGAAGCTCGCCCAGGCCCAGGGCCGCGCTATCCTCGAAGATGCCAGGGCGATAGTCGAAGCCGATGGCGTCAACGTGGAAACCCGGCTGCGGCAGGGCGACCTCGTCGAGACGGTTCTCGCCAAGGAAGACACCGGCGACATGATCGTCATCGGCAAGCGCGGTGAAGCGGCTGATTTCGCCAGGCTGCATCTCGGCTCCAACCTGGAGCGCGTCGTCCGCTCCAGCCACAAGCCGGTGTTCGTCGCCAATCGCGAGTTCAAGCCGGTCACCAAAGTGCTGATTGCCTTTGACGGCGGACAGTCCTCACTGAAGGCCGTGGATTACCTGGCCCGGCACAAGCTGCTGGCGGGCCTGCCCGTCACGCTGGCCTTCGCGGGTGCGGAAACTGCGGAGATCCGCAAATCGCTGGAAAGTGCCAAGGCAACGCTGGCGGCCGGCGGCTTCGACGCCGCGATCGTCATCGACAACGGCAAGCCGGAAGCGACGCTGGCCAGGCTGGTGGAAGAGCAGCACTACGACCTGATCGTCATGGGCGCCTACGGCCACTCGCGCATCCGCAATCTGATCATCGGCTCGACCACCACGGAAATGGTGCGCACGTGCAAGGTGCCGATCCTCTTGATGCGGTGACACGGTTGGCAGATCCGGCCAACCGCATGACCTGACGGTCGGCAGGGCGTCAGCGTAAGGCTCTGGATCTAGTGAGAGGTGTCAGCCGAGAGACTCTCGGGCGCGTGACAGGCGGCTTTTGACGGTCCCGATGGCGACACCGGTCTGAAATGCGATCTGCGCATGGGAAAGCCCGCCAAAGGCGCTGAGCTGCAAGGTGGTACGCTCCTCCGGACGCAGCTTTTCCATCGCCCTGACGACCTCGTCCAGTTCGAGACACTGCTCCTGAGAGGGGGCGAGCGAAACGCCTTCGTACCAGTCCTCAAGGGAGACCTGCCGTCCCTGCCGACCGAATTTGCGGCACTCGTCCAGGAAGGCGTTCCGGACAATGGCAAACAGCCAGGGGCGCAACACCGCGCCATCTTTGAACTGGGACCTGCTTCGCAGCGCCCGCTCGAGAGCTGTCTGCATAAGATCGTCCCCGGCATCCCGAGAACCGGTCATAGCTTTCGCAAAGCGGCGCAAATGCGGAATCTCCGCCTGCATTTCTTCCACGAAGGTATCTGCTCCACCGGCCATCTCACTCTCCATTTTACTAGCGGCACAATGGGTATGTAAGTTCAAGAAACGCGATTACGAACTACATACAAGGATACTCTCGCTTATTTGAGAATAATAATGGCCAGAATAAAGCGAAGACACAAAAACGTTGTTTCTGGTTACTTCAGGTGAACTCCGTATTGCCGTTCTCGGTCCGGCCCGCTCATTTTTTCGTGCTTGTTATTTGACCGCAAGCAAGGGAACCCGGACAGCAGGTGGTCGTAAATACCGTCTCAGGCAGCCAGCGGCGCGACGGGTCGCACCCGCACTGAAGCCTGTGAGAGAACCCATTGAGGAGAAAACCATGCATACGAGCAAAAAACTTCTGTCTATCCTGGCAACCGCCGCCGTTTTGTCCGGCGCATCTGTCGCTACCGCACAGGCCGACAATCTCTTCGACCGCTACGGCGATGCCACCGGCAACAGGCCTCTATCCATTTACCAGCAGCAGGAATTCAATGCCAAAGCACTGCGCGATGCAGCCGGCAACCGGTTGCTGATCCTGCAGCATGTCGGCACATTGAACGGAGAGGAACCGCTGAGCCAGGATCTGCAAAAGGAAAGCATTGCGAAGATACATGCCGCCGGGACCAGCAACGCGCGGCACGCCATGCCATTCCAGGGTGACTGGAACGGGACGGCCAAGGCCGGTTTCCCGCACCGGTAAGCGGAAGGCCCATTCCCGACGACAAATGGCCGCGTATGATGCGCGGCCTTTCTTCGTTCGCCCGCCAAGACGCCCGCAAACGGTCAGTAGGCTCCCAGGCCGGCGGCCCCCTTTGCAGCATCGACGCTGTAAAGGGGAAAGGAAATCCTGTGGCAGGTAGTCACGGACACCTGTCGTCACTATGATCGCGTGCCGCGCCTCTCTCTACCGCAAGCTGAATGCGTGCTATGATGGTCGAAGGCCGCTTGACCAGCATCAATGCCGGCGCGCCGGGTGGGAGTCCGTGTAATTGAATGGACCGGGCCCGGTGAAAACCGGAACCGCGATCGATTTAAGGACAAAGGCAATGAAACGCGGACACGTTGTCGACGCAGGTCAGACCGAACTCGCGATTCCGCTGGAAAAGGTCTGCTATATCATTTTCAAGGCGCGTGAGCTGGATGCCAAGGACGTCGTGACGGAGCCGGACCCGGGATCCAACCCGAGCGACGACAATGATTTGGCGGTTCTGGAAGACCACCCGGACGATCCGGTGAGTGAAGAACTGACGTCCCTGATCAGCAACCTGTCAGTAGACGAGCAGATCGACCTGGTGGCGCTGATGTGGCTGGGCCGGGAAGATTATTCGAGCGAGGACTGGGAACAGGTCCGCTCGGAAGCGGCCGATGCGCATAACGAACGAACGGCGGAATATCTGTGCGGCCACCCGTTGTTGGCGGATTACCTTTCCGACGCCCTGTCGATGCTCAACCATTCCTGCACCGACTACGAAATGGATCATCTTTAGACTGTCCGGCCGGTAAGGCCGCCGACAGGCGTGCTCCAGTACCGGGTTCAGGGCCTCTGCCGCGCCGGCGAGACGCGATGCCGGTCGTTCAGGACGTCTCCCAGGAACCGCGTCGCCCGAGCCTGCGCCGCTGCGTCCCTGACGGTTGCGGTAACGTAGACGGTTCCCCGGCCCGGCAGGAGGAACGTGTCGTAGAAGGTCTCGAGGTCGATTTCATCCTCACCGTCTTCAACGTCCTGATCCGAGATGCTCAGCCCCGGCTCGTCCTCGACCAGCACGGAGATCGACCAGCCTTCCTTCTCGCTTCCAGGACGGATCTCGAGGCTCGCCACGGTCGCAATTTCGCTGAGGTCTTCCTCTTCGGCATCGCCAATCAGGAATTCCGGCCGCTTGTCGAACGTGCGAACCTCCCGTCCGCAGCTTGCCCATGTCTTCAGCCGTGAAGGCTTTTGGGCAAGCTCGGCCCTTGTCCAGAATACCAGTTGCTCCGGATCGATTTCCAACGTGTAGCTTCGCATCGCACCGCTCCGATCTGTACCGCCGGCAGGAGCCCGGCTTGACCTTAACCTCGTGTTCCCTATCTGCCATCGTGATCCGCCCGACTTGATACGCCGGTGCCATCCCGATCAATTTTGCGCCTGGCAAAGTAATACCAACCGTCATTGATTATGACCCATCTGACCGAGTTTTTGGACCGTCCGGCGAGGAGCGCTTCGCAGGGCGATGCGGGGCATCGGCCAAGAAGCGCGACGATGTCCGGGCGTTTCGAAAACACGGCCTTCGGTGGACCATATAGGCCCGCCGGACGTCGTTGCATCGCTTGCCCGACCGGACGGTCGAGCTGCGCGACGCGCCTCGCCGGCAAACCGATATGGTCCATCAGATGAGTCATAATCAATGACGGTTGGTATAACAGGTCATTCGGGGCAGAACGTTGACCGCGGCCGACCCGAAACCCCGGAGGCGCAGAGCACGCGGGGAACGGAAGACACCGCGGAACCTTGCCGGCACCAGGACAGTTTTACCTTCGAGCACCGGCAGACCCGGCATCACGGAACACTCTTCCAGTGAGGAGCAAATGTTTCCCACAGTCAACCGCCCTTTCACCAATGACAACGTGGCGATCGACACGGTCACCGTCAAGCCGCCCGGACTGCCCGGCATCTTGAGAATACCGGAACCGGCTCAGGGTCTGGTGGTCTTCGCCCATGGCAGCGGATCGAGCCGCATGAGCCCGCGCAACAACCAGGTTGCGGAAGGGCTGGCGGAGGCGGGGCACGCCACGCTGCTGTTCGACCTCCTGCGCCCGGACGAAGCCGCGGACCGCGCGAATGTCTTCGACGTCGCCCTTCTGGCCGACAGGCTGGTCAGCGGCGTCGAATGGGTGATGAAAGAGGACAGGACCGCCGGTCTCCCCATCGGCCTCTTCGGCGCGAGCACCGGCGCCGCCGCGGCACTGATCGCCGCCGCAACCCTCGGCGACCGCGTTTCGGCAGTGGTCTCGCGCGGCGGCCGGCCCGATCTTGCCGTGGAAGTCTTCGACCGGGTGAATGCACCCACGCTGCTGATCGTCGGTGGCGCCGACACGGAAGTGCTCAAACTCAACGAAGAAGCGCTGAAGCGCCTGGGTTGCACCAAGGGCCTTGCCGTCATTCCCGATGCCACGCATCTCTTTGAGGAACCGGGAGCCCTCAAGGAAGTGATCAGGGAGGCGTCCGGCTGGTTTTCCCGCTATCTGACGCGCGAAGACCGCGCACCACGACAGTAATTCGAACCGGCCGCGGCGGCTCTGGTCTGGCGTAAGGCCGAGCCCCTAAACGGAGAATGCCCCATGCCCATTGCCCCTCCAGCAACCCTGCTCATGGCGTCGGCCCTGCTGGCCTGGACCGGGATCTCGGCCGCGGCCCAGGAGACCGGAGATCTGGCAGCCCTTCGAAAGGAAGCCTTGAACGAGGTCAACCAGGTCCGGCAGGAGCACGGCCTCACAACACTCGAGACGAGCCGCGTGCTCGATGAAGCGGCGCAGGCCCATGCGGTCGACATGATTGAGGAAAACTACTACGCGCATGTCTCCCCGGACGGTGAGGCACCGCGAGACCGGTTTCTGGAGCACGGCGGCAGTCGCTGGAAAGTGGTGAGAGAGAACATAGCCCGATGCAGCAACTGCCCGGTACCGCCGACCCTGGAGCGGGTGCGGTCATTTCAGCAGGGCTGGATGAACAGTCCTGAGCACCGGGACAATATCCTTGCCGAAGGCCTGGAGAGTTTCGGCTTCGGGATCGCGGGCGAAGGAGGCCAGGTTTTTGCCGTCCAGACCTTTTCCGGGCCGGGGACACCGCGCGGACTTCAGGCCGGCGAAGAACCCACCCGCCTCGACACCGGGGAACTGGATGACCGCGCCGTCGAAGCCGTCAACCGCGCAAGGGAGCAGCAGGGCCTTCAGCCCGTGTCGCCGAACCCGGCACTCAGCCGGGCTGCCGAAAAGCTTCTCCCCGAGCCGGGTTCCTCCGACACGCTCGCAAGCGGGCAGCACCAGCTCTTCGACCTCCTGCCGCAGGAGGACCGCCGCTCCTGGGCCGGCCTTCAGGTTCTCGCGGCATCCTGCGGCGGATGCGGTACCTTTGCCACGGCCGAGGACGTCACCGGCTTCGTGGACCAGTGGCTGGACAATCCCCAGCACAGATCCACGCTTCTGAGCGGTAACATTGACGACATGGGCTTTGCCATGCTGACCAATGGCGAGGGCCGAAAGGTCGCCATCGCCGTTGCCGGCCGGCAACGGTGAAGCGTCAGGGAAGAGTTGCCGGCGCCATGTCCTCGACGTTTGTTTCCTCGGCACCTGCAGAAGTTGCGGTACGAGTAACGCTCTGAAGCGAACTATATTGCTCGAGATATGCTTTGATCCACTTGACCGGGCCATAGCTGAAGCGTTTGGGCTTGCCCCAGAAGCCCAGCCTTACATCCGCAAGCTCGCGCATCTTTGGCTCTCCGTGAAAGACAATGATGATTGCTGAGCGATCACGGAGCGCCCGTTCGTAGCCGTTCAAGAACAGACAGATTGGAAAATAGTGGCCGTAGAACTTGAACGAAGGACACCAGGCCAGCGGGAAGCGCCATGAGTTCTTGGCAAACTTGCTGACGTAGTTCTGGTCGTTCCCGCCGATCGGGTGTTTGAAATCATGAAACAGGTGCCGTTGGCTTTCTGGCCTGAAAGCCACGACCGATGAGTTCCCCAGCTTGTCCGGATGGAACCATTTGGGCAGGAACCGCCAGCCGAAGGCGGGACGTTTCGCCATCAGGAACAGCGCATCTTCCTTTTTCACACAGTCGACCAGAGGAGCGAGTTGACCAACCACGGCAATGTCCAGGTCAAGAAACAGGGCATAGTCATAAGCGCCGGAAATCTCGTCGCTGTACGCGATCAGCTTTGGCCAACAACCGCCTGTATGCATGCCTCTTTCGAGAAGCTGTTGAAGATTCAGCGGCCTGACTGTGATGCTGTCCGCCAGGCCTTCCGGATCATCAGTAACACAGACAAAGTCATGCTCGTATTCGAGGTGATTTCTTGTTGCGTTCGCCAGTATGTTCACATCATCTGCGGAATACCGGCTTCCCCATTTGACACAGATTACAACTATTCTATTTTTATTATTCATAAGCCATATACAGTATAGTTAAACATTATCCGAAGACTACAGTGCGGATGCTGATCCGGTTCTAAGGCAATCTCGTGCGGGAGGAGAGTGGCGGCCTGGAGCTGTGCATGGATCATGACGTGACTGCATTGGACTTCGACCTGAATTTTGTTGTCGCAAAAAAGATGATTTTGGCGGAGTTATGCGTGACCAAGCAAGTTGTGTCCAGAGCCTTTGCCAGGAATGGGGATTATAGTCACCGGTTTGTTGCGGTGGCCTCGGGCGCGGAGCCATTGAAGGCGCCGCCGGATCAATCTGGGTCAATGGGGAATTCGAACAAGACACGCGCCGCTGGCCGCTTTGCCTGTATCCGTTCAAGGTTCAGCGGTTTAGGTATGGCCCATCGGCCGCAGAAGCAGCGCAACCGGGACAGGGAGCGTCATTGATCTTCCCGGCGACAAACGAACGCTTCGACAATCCGCCCCGTCAGAGCGTCGCCTCCACCTCTTCAAGCTTGACCTTATAGCCCCAGAGCCGCTCGACATATTTGAGCGTCGCGTCCCTGCTGGCGGCGTCCAGCGGCACCCGGTCGCGCTTTATGACGCGCATATGCAGGCAGCGGTCCCCCAGAAGGTCGGCATCGACGATCTGGATGTCCGGGTCCGTGTTGGATATGTCGTGGTTGCGCGCTAGCACATCCCTGAGATGCCGGTAGCCGCTCGTGTCGTGGATGCCGGTCACGGTGAGGTGTGAATCCCCGGTCTCATCGGTCAGGGCGAACATCCGGAACCGGCGCATCACCGCCGGGGACAGAAACTGCTGCAGGAAGCTTTCGTCGCGATAATTCGCCCAGGCGTATTTCAGCACGCTTCGCCAATCGCCCTTGCCCGCAATATCGGGAAACCATTCGCGGTCTTCCTCGCTCGGCTCCTCGCAGATGCGCCGGATGTCCTGCATCATCGCGAAGCCCAGCGCGTAAGGATTTATGCCGCTGAAACGCGGGTCGTCGAAATCCGGCTGTGTCAGCACGTTGGTGTGATTGTGCAGGATTTCCAGCATCGCCCCGTCGGACACGCGCCCTTCGGCATAGAGCTTGTTCAGGATGTAATAGTGAACGAAGCAGGCGCAGCCCTCGTTCATGACCTTGGTCTGTTTCTGCGGATAGAAATACTGGCTGACATTGCGCACGATCCTGAGGATCTCACGCTGCCAGGATTCCAGGATGGGGCTGTAGTGCTCCAGGAAATAGAGCAGGTTTTCCTCCGGCAGCTGCATCTCCCGCTTGCGCTCCTGGAGGGCGGCATCGATTTCCTCCTTGCTGCCCGGGATATCCGGGATCGTGTTCCAGAGGTAATAAACGTTCTGTTCGGCGGCCGCGATCCGTTCCCGGCGCTGTTCTTCCGCCTCCTGGAGAGATAGACGCCGCGGGCGGCGGTGCCGGAATACGCCGTAAGGCATCAGCGCGTGGGCCGCATCCAGGACCGCCTCGACCCTGCCCGGACCGTGCAACTCCTCGCAGCCGGCGATGTAGCGGCGCGCGTATTCCAGATAATCGAGAATCCCCTCCGCGTCGGTCCATTGCTGAAACAGATGATTGGACTTGAAGAAGTGGTTATGGCCGAAAGCGGCATGCGCCATCACGAGCGCCTGCAGCGGCATCGTGTTTTCTTCAAGACAGTAGCTGATGCAGGGATCGGAGTTGATGACGATCTCGTAGGCGAGCCCGCGCGCGCCCTTGCGGTAAAGCCGTTCATGGGAGAGGAAGTGCTTTCCGAACGACCAGTGCCGGTACATCAGCGGCATGCCTATGGAGGAATAGGCATCGAGCATCTGTTCCGAGGAGATGATCTCGATCTGGTTCGGATAGACATCGATTTCCAGATCTTTGCGGGCAACCTCTTCGATCGCGTCATAGGTTCGCCGCAGCCTGTCGAAGTCCCAGTCGACCTGCTCGAACAGCAGACCTGGTTTGGGCTTGCGGGTAACCTTAGCCATGGGGTTCTCCGGCGCGGCTGCGTGAAAAGAGTTCCCGGAAGACGGGATAGATATCGGAGACCCTGGCAACGCGCTTGCGCGCGAAATTGGGCCAGATGTCAACCACCTGGCGATAGGATTCCCAGAGCTCCATTCCACTTGCCTCGCTGTTGATCAGCTGGGCTTCGTCCTCGTCGACGATCTCGACATAAGCGAAATACTGGCAAATGCGCATGAGTTCCTGGGACAGGAGCCCGGCGCATTTGGCCGAGTCGCCGCTGAAATTCTCGCCGTCCGAGGCCTGCGCGGCATAGATGTTCCACTCCGAAGGCGAATAGCGCTCGCTGATGATCTCCTTCATCTTGACGAGCGCCGTGCTGACCACGGTGCCGCCCGTCTGGGGCGAATAGAAGAACGTCTCCTCGTCCACCTCGTCCGCGTCATGGGTGTGGCGGATGAAGACGATGTCCGTCTTTTCGTAGCGGCGCTCCAGAAACAGGTGCAGCAGCATGAAGAACCGCTTGGCCAGGTCCTTCTCGCGCTCCCCCATGGATGCCGAGACGTCCATGAGGCAGAACATCACCGCATTCGCGTTCGGCTCCGGCTGCTGCTGAAAGTAGTTGTAGCGCACGTCGAGCGGATCGATATAGGCGATCACCTTGCGCCGCCGGGTGACCTCGTCGCACTTGACCCGCAAGGCGGCAAGTTCCTTTTTCTGCTCTTCGGTCGGCGATGAGACCCGCTCCAGCTGGACGATCCGGTTCACCAGCTCCTGCGCCTCCTTGTCCTTCGGGCGCCTGAGGCCGATGCGTCGGCCGAACGCGTTGCGCATCGTGCGCGCCACGTTGATGTTTGCGGGCGATCCGGTGATGGAATATCCGGAGCGGCGCGGATGCGTGCGCGTAATCTCCTTGAGGCTCTGTTTCACCAGGTCGGGAAGTTCGAGATCCTCGAAAAAGAAGTCGAGGAATTCCTCTCGCGACAGCGCGAACAGGAAGTCGTCTTCCCCCTCGCCGGATTGCGCGCCCTGCCGGCCGCCGCCGCCCGCGCCGCCGCGCGGCTTGGCAATCCTGTCGCCGGTCTGGAAGGTTTTGTTGCCGGGAAACACCCGCTCGCGCCGCCCGCCTTCCTGTGCCTGGCGGAAGGTCGGCTCGGCGACCCCGCCCGTGGGCACGGAAACGCTCTTGCCGCGCCCCACATCGGCGATGCCGCGCTCGCGGACCGCTTCGTCAACCGCCTCCCTGATCTGAGCGCGAACCCGCTTGAGGAACCGCCGACGGTTGCTCAGGCTCTTGTCTTTCGGGTTCAGTCGGCGGTCGACGAAATGCGCCATAGTCTATCAGCCTCACCAGACCCGTTATCCTGCCTTGTTCACGCGCATGTACCATTCGACCAGCCGGCGCACCTGACGCTCGGTGTAGCCGTGACGGGTCATGCGCTCGACGAATTCGTGATGCTTTTCATCGGTCTTCTTGTCGCGCTTGGCACCGAAGCTGATCACCGGCAGGAGTTCTTCCACCTTGCCGAACATGCGCTTCTCGATGACCTGGCGAAGCTTTTCGTACCGGCGCCAGTCAGGGTTCTGGCCCTGGTTCTCGGCACGGGCCCGCAGGACGAACTTCACGACCTCGTTGCGGAAGTCCTTGGGATTGGAGACACCGGCCGGCTTTTCGATCTTCTCCAGTTCCTTTTCCAGAACCTCGCGATCGAAAATCTGTCCCGTGTCAGGATCCTTGTAGTCCTGCTCCTCGATCCACGCGTCGGCATAGGCGATGTAGCGGTCGAACAGGTTCTGCCCGTAGTCGGTATAGGATTCCAGATAGGCCTTCTGGATTTCGTTGCCGATAAACTCCGCATAATGCGTCGCCAGTTCCGATTTCAGGAAGTTGAGATATTTGCTCTCGGTCTCCTTGTCGAACTGCTCGCGCCGGACCGCCTGTTCAAGCACATACATCAGATGCACCGGATCGGCGGAGACCTCCTCCGTATCGTGGTTGAACGTCTCCGACAGAACCTTGAAGGCGAAGCGCGTTGAGATACCGTTCATGCCTTCGTCGACGCCCGCCGCATCGCGGTATTCCTGCATGGACTTGGCCTTCGGATCGCTGTCCTTCAGCATTTCGCCGTCATAGACCCGCAGCTTGGAATAGAGCGTCGAATTCTCGTGCTCATGCAGCCGGGTCAACACGCTGAAACGGGCCAGAAGCGGCAGGGTTTCAGGCGCGCAGGGCGCATCGGACAGCGCACTCTCGCTGAGGAGCTTGCCATAGATCTCCGACTCCGCGGAAGCGCGCAGGCAGTAGGGCACCTTCACCACGCTGATCCGGTCGAGAAACGCCTCATTGTTCTTGTTGGTCTTGAACTGGTACCACTCAGCCTCGTTGGAGTGGGCGATAATCAGTCCCTGATAGGGGAACGCGCCAATGTTCTCCGTGCCGACATAGGAGCCCTCCTGGGTCGCCGTCAGCAGCGGGTGCAGCACCTTGATCGGTGCCTTGAACATTTCCACGAACTCCATCAGCCCCTGGGTCGTGCGGTTGAGCGCGCCGGAGTAGCTGTAGGCGTCGGGATCGTTCTGGCTGAATTGCTCCAGTTTTCGAATGTCCAGCTTGCCGACCAGCGCGGAGACATCCTGGTTGTTCTCATCACCGGGCTCGGTCTTGGTCACCCCGATCTGCCGCAGCTTGGACGGGTAGAGCTTGACGATCGAGAACTTGGAAATGTCGCCTTCGAATTCGTCGAGGCGCTTTGCGGCCCAGGGGGAAATCAGCCCCGTCAGAAGCCGTTTGGGAATGTTGTACTTGTCCTGAAGCAGATCGCCCATGCGATCCGCATTGAAGAGACCGAGCGGCGATTCGAAGATGGGGCTGATCTCGTCGCCCGCCTTGAGCGCATAGATCGGCTCCTGCTCCATCAGCTGCTTGAGAATTTCGGCGATGCTGGACTTGCCGCCGCCCACCGGACCGAGCAGGTAGAGGATCTGCTTGCGCTCCTCCAGACCCTGGCTGGCATGACGGAAGAACCCGACGATGCGTTCGATCGTCGTCTCCATTCCATAAAGGCGCTCGAAGGGGGCATACCGTTTGATCGTCCGGTTCATGAAGATACGGCCGAGACGCTGGTCCTGGCTCGTATCGATGACCTCCGGTTCCCCGATCGCGGCGATCATCCGTTCGGCTGCTGTGGCGCGCATCATCGGATCGTCCCGACAGCCGAGAAGGTAGTCCTGGATTGTCAATTCTTCCAGGTTTCTTTGTCTGTAATCTTCAGCGAAACGTGTATAGATCTCCATCATTCAACTTCCATCGCTAGGCGACTCCGTAAAATCGGCTCCTTTACCTAACATGGGGTTATAGTCCGCTGGGGCAATTCAAAGTTTCGCGTTTGGCACAATTTTTTTCGCGTTTCGGAAGGAGGGCGGTTGCTATCGGGGCCTGGCCACCATTTGGTTGGAAATCTGTCCGAGCCACGTTTCCGAAAGAACGTCCTTCTCCGTTTTCAGATAGACCCGGGCCTCGATCGGATTGTCGTCGTTCACCCTGGCGTCGAATATCACCCTCCAGCGACTGGTCCCCACGACCGGCAGTACATAAGCATTAATCGGCTCTCCTTTCGAAAGTTCCACAACCGGCTCGATTTCATCCGCCGCTCTCTTTCCCTCAAGGGCCTTGCCGGCGAAATCGATGACGACCTTGATCTGGTCCGCCGGACGGGGCTGGCCGGGAACCCCGCCCTGCCCGACACGGGTCGCGGCCACCCGCGCGCCGCTGCGGGGCAGCGGGTGGCGATCGCGCCATGTCATCCGATAGGCGAATTGCCGTTCCTCCCCGGCTTGCGGAAGGTCTTCAGGCAGGAAATAGGCAACGATGTTGTCGTAGATCTCATCGTCGGTCGGCAGTTCCACAAGCTGGACCGCCCCCTTCCCGAAGGGCTCCCGGGGCTCGATCCAGACGGACGGACGCTTGTCGTAGAAGACACCGTCATCCTGGTAATTTGCGAAAGTCCGGTCGCGTTGCGCAAGACCGAATCCCTTCACGTTGTCCGTCTGAAACGTGGAGACCCGGATCTGTGAGGGATTGTTGAGCGGACGCCAGATTTCCTCTCCCGTTTCGCTGATGATCGCCAGCCCGTCGGTATCGTGAACCTCTGGCCGCCAGTCCAGACCCGTGGAGCGGTTGGTTTCCGAATACCAGTACATGCTGGTAAGGGGCGCAATGCCGAGCCGTTCCACCGGCTTGCGGAAGAACAGGTGACTGTCCACATCGATGACCTGCCCCTCGCCTTCCTCATTGTTCATGCTCATCCGATAGGCGCCGGTGACGGACGGGCTGTCCATGAGCGCATAGACGGTAAGCGTCTCGTCCTCCGAGGTGGCCGGCTCGAACCAGAATTCGGTAAACCGCGGAAACTCTTCTGGTGTCGACAGGCCGGTGTCGACGGCAAGCCCCCTGGCGGATTGCCCGTACTGGCGGGACTGGCCATCGGTGCGGAAATAGGCCGCGCCAAGGAACGATATCCAGTCCGTTTCCAGATCCGGTCTCATGACCCGAAAACCGGCAAAGCCGATATCGGACGGCAACTCCCGGGCCGGATTGTCGTCGGGTATGTCGAAATAGTCGGGCGAATAAAGAATTTCCCGGGCCTCCCCGTCGCGCACCTCATGCAGTGTCACCGGCTCCTTGAAAAAGCGCCCCAGGTGAAAGAACTGCAGGGGCACGCCCGGTGCAAGCTCGACCGTCTCTTCCTTGCGGAAGCCGATTTGCCAATGGGCATCATAATCGATGTCTTCAAGCGTCCGCGACGCCCGCACTTCCGGCTCCTGATACGGACGGGCCGCGGCCCGGCGCGCGGTCTCTGTCAGAATACCGAAGCTGAAAGGCCGCGGCTCGCCGCGCTCCGCCTCAAGTTCTCCGGCGCGCGCCTGAAAGGACACGATCATGGCTGCAAGCATGGCGACGAGGGAAAGGTGATTTCGCATGAGACCCCGGGACGTTTTGCTGGCTGCATTTGAAGGTCGGACACCGGGTTCGGCATCCGCGAACGAGAGACGGAAGGGCGCAACGAGAGGCTGCTCCTTCGCGTCACCGCTACTGCAACGCAGGAATGGGGCACCCTTAGGGCAGATCGGGCAGGCCGCCGAGAGAGAGCGGCAGGATGGCCATCTGCCGATACTGGCCTCACCGCCACAGGCCCGATCCAATGCAGCAAAGCCGAATTCAAAGGCCGGGATATGAGCAGCCTGCCCTCGTGCGTTTC
This sequence comes from Roseibium salinum, assembly GCF_026240905.1. Classification (NCBI taxonomy): domain Bacteria; kingdom Pseudomonadati; phylum Pseudomonadota; class Alphaproteobacteria; order Hyphomicrobiales; family Stappiaceae; genus Roseibium; species Roseibium salinum. Next base: position 4,504,352 of record NZ_JAPEVI010000003.1, on the reverse strand, counting down.
CACACGAAGGCAGGCCATACCCTTGGACGCGGGAAGCTCTGTAAAACCCACCGCCCCTGCCGTCACACGCGTGAAACGAACCACACATTCATCGGATCATGCGCCAGCACGTGACGCTCCACGGTTTTAAAGCCTGCGCCACGGAGCATGGCTTCCGCGGTTTCCCAGCCCCACATCGTGCCGAGCCCGGCGCCGCCCTGGCCGATCGAGACAGGCGTGCAGTGGACCAGCGAAACGGCATAGAGCAGCGTTGCAAACGGAAAGTCGAGATTGTTTTCCAGATGGGCCGAACCGCCGATATCCTGCATGAGATAGGACCCGCCCGGGCGCAGCGACCGGCAGAGGCCGCTGATCAGGCCTTCGGGATCCTTCTGGTCGTGAACCGCATCGAAGCTCGTGACGAAATCCCAGCGGCCGGGCTCGCAATAGCCGGTGAGGTCGCGCGTCTCGAAGGTGATGTTGGAAAGGCCTTGGGCCCGCGCAGTCTCGGCCGCGTGGGCAATGGCATCCGCGCACAGGTCATAGCCGGTAAAGCGGCTCTTCGGATAGCGCCGCGCCATCGCCATCAGCGCCAGTCCACGACCGCAACCGGCATCAAGCACGTCGATCCCGGCCTCCAGACGGGCCTCCAGTCCGGCGACGAGCGGCAGGATATGCTCGAACAGGCCCGCGGTGACCGTCTGTCCGCTGTCTTCGGCCATGATCTGGTGGAAGCAGGGGTAGTCGCCGTAGCCGGTCCCCTCGCCGGTCTTCAGACAGTGCAGGGTCCGCTCTTCCATCCTGCCGAGAAGCGAAACGTGCTGTGCATAGACAGCAAGGTTGCCGAGCGCAGCCTCGCGCGTCAGGCATGCGGCATGCTCTGGCGGAAGGTGGAAGCGGCGCGTTTCCGGTTCATAGCGCAGTATGCCGGCCGTCGTCATTGCCGCGAGCCACTCGCGCACATAGCGTTCCGCAAGGCCGGTGCTCGCCGCAATTTCGGTGCTCGTCGCAGGCGCTGCTCCGGCCATGCCGTCGAAGAGGCCGAGGCGGTGACCGATGGAGATCATGGTCGCCGCCGCACCGGCATCGAACATTCCACCGACCCGGTCTGCGAAAGCTTCCGCGCGCTCCAGGTCAAGAGAAGGGGTATCAATCACGTTCATGTCCGCTTTCCTTTGTTGGATGTGACGCGCTCCAACAAGCACGTGCAGACTTACGCCACGAGAGCGGTTTCGGACGAAAAGAGGTCAAACCGGCCAGGAATTCAATGAGTTTGATGGACGAGGGAGGGTATTTCGGCCAATATTATCGCCATGCCGGACGACAAGCCCATCCTCTCAGTCACTCTGCTCACGCTGCCGGAATCCTTTCCCGGTTCGCTTTACTGCCTGCATGAGCTCTTCGGCCTTGTGGGAAGGAGCTGGCAAAGTATCACCGGAGAGCCTGAAACGGCTGCCTATCACTTTTCGCCATTGCTGGTCTCCCGCGACGGCCGATCCTCGCGATCGCCCGCAGGATCCGTCATCGCCGTGGAGGCCGCTCTGGCGGACGCACCAGTGGCCGATATCGTCATCGTCACGGATCTGGGACTGGACCTCCACACCCCCCTCACGGCCGCTGGACCGAGGAAATCGCCTGGGTGCGCGACATGCATGCAGCCGGCGCGGTCGTCTGTTCGATATGTACGGGAACGCTTTTTCTGGCGGAGGCGGGCCTGCTCTACGGCCTCGAGGCGACAACGCACTGGTCCGTCGCACCCTTCGTGCGCGAACATTATCCCGACGTGCGGCTTCGTCCGGAGCGCCTGCTGTGTCCGGCCGGCACCGGACACCGGATCGTCACCGCCGGCGGCGCATCGACGTGGAGCGAACTTGGTCTCTATCTCACCGCCCGCTTTGCCGGCGACACGGAAGCCCGGCGCATGTCCAAGCTATTCCTGATAGGCGACAAGAGCGACGGACAGCTCCCCTTCGCCGTCATGGCCCGTCCGCACCAGCACACGGATGCGGCCATCGCGGCCGCCCAGGTCTGGCTCGGCGACAACTATACGACCGGCAATCCGGTCGCCCGCATGGCCGAGATCGCAAGGCTGCCGGAGCGCACCTTCTCACGCCGTTTCCGAAAGGCGACGGGCTACGGCCCTGTCGAATATGTGCAGGCCCTGCGGCTGGAGGAGGCCAAGCAGATGCTGGAAACGACGGCGGAGGCCGTCGATGCCGTGGCCCTCGCCGTCGGCTATGCCGATCCGGTCTTCTTCCGCCGCATCTTCAAACGCTCCGTCGGCGTCACCCCGGCCCGCTACCGCCAGCGCTATGCCGGGTTCTTGCGGGTGTAGGCACGCCCGCCGTGGGACGCAACGTTCAAATACCACATAGACCCGATCCAGCAAGCAGCGTCCATGAACCAGCCAGCTCTTGCAGCAATGAATGCTGCCCTTCTACTGCCATCGTTACCTTGCTGGGCTAAACGCGGGACGCGCGCTTTTGACGAACCGCCAGAAAGAGCGCAATCGGCGATAACATTGCGAGCCCGAAAACTCTGTTCAATGAGGTCGCCAGATAAGCCGACGAGGCCGTAAGCCCCACGGCTGGTCCCAAGACTGCCGCAAACGCCTCACGGATACCCAGGCCTGCCGGAACGATTGAAACCGCCGCACCGAGAGCTCCCGAAACAGTCAACACCGAGACTTGCCCGAATTCTACCTGTGGCCCCAATGCATGGAAACAGAAATAGAGACGCATGGCATCGACCAAGACAAGCCCGATCTTGATCACCACGAGAATGGCAGTCTGACGCCACACCCTTTGGAACCAGATTGTAAGTCCAACACACAGTGCCAACAGCAAAATGCCCCCGAGCAGGAAGAACACTCCCAGAACAGCAGTGTCTTGGAGAACAAGGAGCCAGCCGCCGGCATAAGCAAAGGAGACACCGATCCAAATGAAGGCAACAAGGACAATAGCCAACGAGCCTTCCTTGTAGCTGGATCCGGACGCCCGTAACGCGGCAACTCGCACGATTGCGCCTCCCGGCAATGGCAGCATGTTGGCGACACCACCGATTATCGTCGTTTCCGCTGCTCTGGCGAAGGTGAAACTCCGCCCGATAAGCCGGGCAGTTGCACGGAACTCCAGCGTGTTCAGTACGACAGTTACCGGGATGCCGATGAGGATCAGGCACAATACCGGCCGCCAATCGAGATTCGACAAGAGGCCAGGTTGAGCCCTCATCGATAATCCGATTCCGGCGACGAATCCCAAGGCGGCGATGATCAGAATTGCTCGCCGCCACACCGGGTCGTTCAGCACCGCTGGAGACAAGACGGCTTTCAGGCGCACGAGCCAGATGTTAATGCCCAAATTGCCCCATCCATGTTCTCGGCTCCGGGTCTTGCCCAAGTAGTTCGCCTGTTGCCCCGCCGGCGATCCGGCAACAGGCATACTCGGGCAAATGAGTAATCAAGAGGTTCAACATTGCCGTCATAAGGAAACCATTGAACCGGGTTCACACACATATCTCAGCATTCTTCGTCCACAGCTTCGCAATAAATCTGCGCCACATCTAGCGCCACGCGCCGCCAGGAAAAATGCTCCCGAACCACATTAACAGACGCGGAGGTGTAGTCAGCCCGCTCCTGCTCCGACCAGCCTCCGATGCGCTGAATGGCCCCAACCCAGTCGGCAGGGTTTCCAGCGGCAACGAGGAACCCAGTTCGCCCTTCAACAACAGCTTCCGGCAGTCCGCCGCACCTCGCCGCCAGAACTACACCGCCAGCCGCTGCGGCTTCCGTGGCGACCAGTCCGAATCCCTCGAATTCGCCATTGGCCAGTTCGATGTTCGGAACGATCACGCACATTGCGTTACGGTAGGCATTCGTCAACGCCTCTCCTCTCAGACTGCCGCAGTATTCGACATTTGGGGCCTCGAGAGCGGAACGCTCCTCCCGATCCGATACTGTTCCGGCAACCTGAAGAACTGTGTCCTGCGGTAGTTCCGGCAGAACGTTTCGAATAAACCAGGCGCAGCCTTTTCGCTTGACCAAGCGGCCAACGAACAAAATTTTTCCGTTGTGATTGCCGTCATGCAACGAACGCGGAACGTCGGTTGCCAGCGGCACGACCCTCGTCATGCGCCAGCCCAATGTTTCAGTTGCCGCTTTTGTTGCTTGCGAGTTGGCAATCACTACGGACTTCGAGAGAAGCCGCGCGCCCAAGCGAAGGTATCGTTCATAAAGCTTGCCGCGCATCCCACCGCGTTTCGGATACGAGACGTCCGTACCGTGAGCCGATAGGATAACGCGCGTCGGGCCGTATCGAAACCGCGCGAATAGACCGACAGGCCAGAGAGCCATATCGCCAACGTGAAGAATAGACGGCGCGCTACCACCGCGAAAATAGTTCCACGCTGCCACAATTGGAAATGCAAGCAGGGCAGCAATGGTCGGAGGCATTCCATTGGCGCGTCCAGGCAACGCAATAATCCGGACTGAACCCAATTTTACCAGTTCTTCGGAGAGCTTCAGCGACCAGGTTTCCATCCCGCCAATAGCTGGCGGCCATTTGCGGGTAATGAAAACGGTATTCGGCAATTTCGTCATTTCAAGGCTGGCGCGGAAATTGGTTCATTTTACAGCCGCTCATAGTTAAAACGCTCCATCAGCGCCACATAGCTCGTCGACAGTTTGTCGTTTGGCAGAACTCTAATAGCTACATACATAGTCAAACCTATTCCTGAAAAGTATACGTTATAAATTAAACGATAATTACCTATTTCCTTAAGAAAAATAGTTCATAAGTTCCTCTATCTCCGTTATAAATATTTGCAATGTGCGAGACTGGATAGGTTCGCGCCATTCCCGGTCGATCGTATTGCGCTACCAGCGACGGCTGAAGGCCAGCTTTCGTCAAGAGGTCTATTACTTCACGTATTTCTTCGACCTTAAGTACATCTCCGTGTAACTCAAGAAAGACGCATCGTACTTTATTCAAAGTCTCAACTGCCCCTTTCAGAACTTCAAGCTCAAATCCTTCTACATCCATCTTAATAAAGGTTGGATATCCATGTTGGTTACTGAAGGTATCAATCCGCGTGCAGGGTACTGCTATAGTATTTTTTGCTCCATGTTCTACGTCGCGGCAAGAATGCCAATTCGACAGCAAGGAGCATTGCATCGGGATTTCGCCCTCAACAGATCCGAAAGCTAGATTGAAGGTATCAATGTTGGTAAAATCATTTAATGCAACGTTTTCCTCCAGCCGTTGGTAATTTCCAGGATGCGGTTCAACAGCATAGACCTTCTGGCACATCCTGGCCTCAATCAAGGCGTAGTATCCTAGGTTAGCTCCGACTTCTAAGACGACATCATTGGAGTTTAACATTCGCATGATGTAGCCTGTAGCGATCGGCTCGCGTATCCCATCGAGCAGGAGATCTCGGTCTAACCCTCTATGACTCGGGTCGAGCTTCATTTGACAACCAAGAATATCCCGAACTAAAGGCTCTTGTAATCGGAGTCGTCTGAACTGAATTCTTCGGCGTCTATCGTGGATTCTAGCATGTGCAAAGTTCAGCATCCGCTCCATTGTAGGGCTGATACCTGACGTCTTCGCCATTTCAATAGCGGCACGCACCTGCTTAACGAAGGTCATGTTTTTCTCCCGCTTCTACTAGGTTGTATCCAAAAAGGCGCAGATCGCCGCGTAATCTATTCAAAATTTGGAGGGGGTAAAAACCCAACCTGAAGATCAGAATTGACACATACCAAGCGCAACACATTCTCGAACTCTCCGACGTTGAACCCCACATTAACCTGATAATTGCTAAAGAAATTCAGAATCAGTGTTCGAGTCAGATACCAGCGAGAGGGGACTGTCTGGCTGATATTTGAGCCGGAGCCAGGTGATCTCAATCAGAATGCGCCGTGCCCACGCGTTGCCCGCCTTGGAAGTGCCCCTGGCATTTGGTTACAGTTCCGCTGTCATATGCGCTCGGTGTCAGGCCAAGATACGACGCCAGATGTCGGAAAGATATGCCGTGGGATCTTCCCTTTGCGAGAGATCGAATAACCTCGGCACCGTGAATAAACTGATGGCCGTCAACGAGAGCCATTCCTTCATCGATGAGCTTTCCACTGGCTCTGACAAGAGTTACCGCTTCATGATTTGGGTGCTCCCTGGCGTTCAGCAATTCAAGATCGGAAGAGAGCATTGCTAAAAATTTGTCATGACTGGCCCTGAATCGAAAGGCACCTTGGGACGTGGCACCTCCGGCAATGCCCAAAGTTTCAGGCATGCTCCGTTTTCGTAGAGCAACCGATGCTCGCCTGCCGCGAAGTCAAAGGTTTCGCCATCTGCCATCCGCCGCCCATCGATGGACACCACACCACCTTCAAGAGAATACAGTCCAGCTCGAAATAGCGTCAAAGGCTGCTCCCCCGGTGCAGGACAAAGAAGCTTTCCCGCAAGCCAGAGGTCGCCCTGGTAATGAATGAAGTTATCCCTCAAAGCAGCAAAATCGCGCGGTTGAAATGACTCGGGCATGTGCTCCCCGGCCAGCGCCGCGATCACCGGCGGACTATCAGCCAGCACAAACCCCACATTTCCGCGTTCGATCTCCCGGGCAATCAGGGCATCGCCCTTCTCATGATAGCTCTTGAGTCCTATCCCGGAAATAAGGTGAGGGATGATCCGCGGATAGTCGGAAATGAAACCTGTATAGGCCAGGTAACCGGTCGGCTCAGGAAAAAGTCGGTGAACCTCGTTTATGAGAGCCCGTTGCCGGTCGATGACGTCATAATCTTCCAAAAACAGGAATTTAATCGGCGACAACAGCACAATGGGCAATATGCCGAGGACGCTGTATCGACGTGCCAACAGCGCGATCGATGGTGCGATCGCGACGCATACCGGAGCGAGCAGGAAGACGAAGAAATAAGGGTATGTGTTGCGGTAAAAGATCAGCGTTACGAGCGGCACGAGCAGGCTGGCGAGCACGATGTTCTCATTCCTGCTGCGTCCTGGCATGAGGAATGGCAGCAACACGATACCTATAAGGATGAGTGGAGCCATTAGCGCTTGGGCGATCGTGTACTGCGCACGCAGGAAAAGTCCACTGTTCAGAAACGACTGGCTCTTGGAAACCACGGAGGCAGAGGCCGTTTGGTGTATTTGGATTCCGTTCATGTGAACTACAAGAACAACTGCAAATACAATCACGGCCACGACAGGTACAGCGGCGACCCGTAACAGCGTCATGCCCTGGGAGGACCTGCTCTCAAGAAGCCTGAAGACTGCAATACCCGCGAAACAGGGCAGGTAGAAGATGCTTTTGACAGTCATCATACCGGCGAGGCCGACAAGTGAACCTGTGAGCAGGATATTCCAGACAGAAAGATCACGTCGTGCCAAAACATAAAGGGCGGTCATCAAAGTTGCTGCTGCCATCGGATCGGGCCGATAGGAAAAGCCGTGCGCGAAGGTGTAACCACCAGCGAGATAGACGAGCCCTGTCAACAGCGCGATTTCGCGGTCGACGAATTGCCGTGCCAACAGAATAACCATCATGACCGCGACAATTTCGAACCCCAGCATCACGAATCGTGCTGCCTGCAATTGCGTGATGATGTCCGGCGACACTGCAGGCGCCCAGAAGAAAAGACGCGATTGCAGCGTCTGAAAGAACCAGACCAAGCGACCATTGGCCAAATCATAAACCTGGCTGAAGTGTAGGAACTCGTCCCAGTTCATCGATTTCAGGAAGATCAGAGCGGCCTGCGTCAGGAACAGGCAAACCATCGTCGCAAAAATGAACTTCGAATAATCTTTGATTCTGCTTTGGGAACTAGCCTCTTCTCGCGTTGTCTGGGTAAAAAAGTTCACCGCAATATCCTGTTTTCGACTTCGTAGCTTTTTGCATTTTGAACATCGTCTCCAGTCATCACCGGCTTGCCAAGTTCAATCCGCTCGAGCTTTGCCTCAAGCCTACGCATTTTTTCAAGCATTGCTTCTGAAAGCTTGCGATTGGCGCTGATCAGGTGAGCCAGAAATCCGAGCAGAAGAGTTATGGCCCCCAGGATAAGGAGGGCACCGCCGATGACCAGCGACTGCACGTGTCCCGCAGTGTCCCCTTGGAGGGCAAACAGGAGGAAGCGCAGGATCGGCATCAAGCCAATGAACGCAAGTATCAGGCCGATGCCTCCAAAGACCTGGATCGGATTGTAAGTAAGATAGGCGCGTACAATCGTCACGCCGGTTTGAGCGATAAACTGTGGAATCGAGCGGAATAGCCGCGACGGCCGCGCAGCCGGGTTGGTACGAATCGGCACGCTGGTAATTCTCATACGCTTGCGCCCAGCTTGGATAAGCATATCGGTCGTATAACTGAAATCAGCAGTGATAAAGATCCGCTGCGCAGCTTCGCGGCTAATTGCACGAAAACCACTCACCGCATCGGTGATATCGGTGCGTGATAACCGACGCACCACGGTGCTGCCCAGACGTTGCAATTTACGTTTGAATGGGCCGAAATGAACATTATCGTGCACCCCGCGATCTCCAATCACGATGTCCGCACTACCTTCGATTACCGGCGAAACCAGTTTGGCAATATCCGCCCCGCAATACTGACCGTCAGCGTCGGTGTTGACGATAACATCCGCGCCAACCTGCAAAGCATAATCAATACCGCTCTGAAAGGCGGCAGCCAGACCACGGTTGAGCCTGTGGCGGATAACGTGGTCGACGCCCAAGGAGCGCGCGACGCCCGAGGTATCATCAGCACTTCCATCATCAATCACCAGCAACTCGATTTCATCGATGCCAGCAATCTCCCGAGGAAGCGCTGCAAGTGTTCCGGGTAAATGCTCAGATTCATTCAGGCACGGTATCTGAATAACAAGTTTGGTCACTGTTACCACCAACGTATTGAATACATACCTCTAATCGATCCTGTCTCAAAAATCGCAAACCTACGCCTTCAGAGACGAGATCAGCATGACCACCTTGATCACGATCGGGACCAGAACGATGAGGATGCTCATCGGGAAGAGGAAGAGGGCGAGCGGGAACAGCATCTTGACGGGCAGCGTATTGGCCTTTTCCTCTGCCCGGATCATCCGCATCTGCCGCATCTCGCGGCTGTAGACGCGCAAGGTCTTCGTGATGCTGGAGCCCAGCTCCTCCGACTGGCGCAGCAGAACCGCAAGGGACCGTGCCTCGTCGATCTGGACCCGCTGCGCGAAATTGGCGAGAGCGTCGCGCAAGCGCCGGCCGCCGCGCACCTCGAGCATCATGATCGACAGATGAATGCCGAAGCTCTTGTGACTGGCCAGGAATTCCTTCGCCACCCGGTCGACCGCGGCCTCGATGCTCAGCCCCGCATCGGCGCAGACGATCAGCATGTCCATGAAATCGGGAAACAGCTTCTGGTATTCCCGTTCACGCTTCATGCCCCTGCGTTCCAAAAGCAGGTTCATGACGAAGAACGAGAAGCCGGAGGCGATCATGGCCATCAGCAGGATAATCAGCCGGGACTTATCCGGCAGGAGATAACCGATCGCGAAGAAACTGCCGGCAAGAACCAGGACGGCGACAGTGAAGCGCAGCACCTGGAACACCGGCACCGCGGACTTGCTGAAGTAACCTGCTCGGATCAGACGGGACCGCAGCGAATTGGGATCGTTGGTTCCGCGCACCACCTCGAAATAGTTCGAGATCATGTCATGGTCGGCGGTAGAGAACCCGGCAAGATCCCGCTGGGTGAGGGAAATGCCCTGCATCCGGGCCGTGCCCGATGCCTCTTCCACGCGGGAGCCGAGTTCCGCCCGGGCGCTCAACCAGCCCACGACGCTCATCGACAGGATCATGACCGCCAGGAAAACCGCGGCAAGAATGAGCAGATCATTCATGAACGCCTCCCCTAGAGCATATGGCGATGAACATGAACCATTTGATATTGGAAAGCAGCTCATTCGGCCAGGCGCGTCGCGCAGCGCGATGCGGAACATCGGGCAAGCGGCGCAACGCAACCGATGGGCTGCTTTCCATCACCCGAAGGGCCGGGCTCATTTGCCCGCTGACTTCGTTGGACCGCGCTTGTGGTGGCGGAACATCGGGCAAGCGGCGCAACGCAACCGATGGGCTGCTTTCCATCACCCGAAGGGCCGGGCTCATTTGCCCGCTGACTTCGTTGGACCGCGCTTGTGGTGGGAAACACCACGGCGCGCGATCCGCCTCGTCAGCAGACAAATGAGCTCCGGTCAAATGGTTCATATTCATCGCCTTATGCTCTAGAAGTCAAAGTTGACGAGCTTGCGCAGGATGAGCATGCCCACGGCCATGATCACGAGCCCCACCATGATCACGATGTTTCCGTAGCCACTATCCCAGATCGGATCGAAATAGCCCGGAGCAAGGGTGCTGATCATCAGGTACAGAAAGAAGGGAAACGCGAGCATTATCCAGGATGTCATGCGCCCCTCGGCGGAGAGGGACTTTATCTTCGCCTTGATGAGTTGCCGGTGTCGCAGGACGTCGGACAGGTTGCTCAGGATCTCACCGAGATTGCCGCCGGTGCCGCGCTGAACGGTCATGGAAATGGCCACCAGCTTCAGGTCATCTGCCCCGACCCGTTCGACCATGTTGCGCATTGAATCGGTAATGTCGGTTCCGTAGGTGAGCTCGTCACTCAGCATGCCGAACTCGCTGCCGATGGGATCGGGCATCTCCCTTGCCACCAGAGCAATCGATGTCGGCAGGGGATGACCTGCCGCAAGGCTCCGGGTCATGACATCGAGCGCATCCGGCAACTGTCTCAGGAACAGGTTTATGCGTTTGGAACGGACAAAAAGAATTGCCAGAATGAAAAGCGCAACCATGGAACTCAGACAAAGAACGCCTCTCAGGAGGACTGAGGAGAAGGCCAGCCCCAGAACCAGCCACGACACCAGAAGATAGGCAACTCCATAGAGCATGAATCTTTGCCAGTCGATCTTCAGTCCGGATTGCGCAAAGATCCTGTTGAACCATATACTTAGTTGCTCATGCTCGTCTCCGCCGATAGCCCGTTCACGCAGCATGCTCTCGTAAATGGCTTTGCGGTCCTCATTTTTTTCCAGCAGCTTTAGTCTGTAGTTCAGGTGTTTCTTGCGCGTAAACACGCCCTGAAGCAGACGGATCAGGCTGTCGAACAGCACCAGGCTGGCAATAAACACGGCGCCGTAAATGAAGATGATATTCATGATGCTCCGCTAACTGATCGGGCGCGAGGGATCGAAGATGGCATCGGGAACGGACAGGCCGACTTCGGCAATCGTCTCAAGAAATCTTGGCCGTATGCCCGTGGCCAGGAAGTGCCCCTGTATCTTGTTCTCGGCATTCACGCCGGTTTTTCTGAACGCCATGATTTCCTGCATCTGGATGACGTCGTTTTCCATGCCGGTTATCTCCGACACGGATACGACGCGCCGGCTTCCGTCGTGGAGCCGCTGCACCTGAACGATCAGGTCGATCGCCGCGGCGATCTGTCCGCGAATGCTCATCAGGGTCATGGGCAGGCCGGCCATGCCGACCATCTGCTCCAGTCGGGAGATCGCATCGCGCGGCGTATTGGCGTGAACGGTACACATCGACCCTTCGTGACCGGTGTTCATGGCCTGCAGCATGTCGAACGCCTCCTCGCCGCGCACCTCGCCGACGATGATGCGGTCGGGGCGCATGCGAAGCGCGTTTTTCAGGAGTTCGCGCTGGCGCAGTTCGTTGCGCCCGTCCAGCGTCGGCGGCTTGGTCTCCATCCGGCACACGTGGGTCTGCTGCAACTGAAGCTCCGCGGCATCCTCGATCGTGATCAGCCGCTCCTTGTCCGAAATCTTCGAGGACAATGCATTGAGCAGCGTGGTCTTGCCCGATCCGGTGCCCCCGGAGACGACGATCGACATGCGCCCCTGCACGGCCGCCACCAGGAGGATCCGCATTGCGTCGGCCATCGAGCCGGACTGTACGAGACGGTCCATCGTGAGCGGGTGGCGCGAGAATTTTCGGATCGAGACCATGGGTCCATCCACGGCCACCGGGCGAATGGCCACGTTGACGCGCGAGCCGTCCGCAAGCCTGGCATCGACCAGTGGCGTCGACTCGTCGACACGCCGGCCGACCGCGGAGACGATCTTGTTGATCACCCGCAGCAGATGATCCTCGTCCTTGAACCGGATGTCCGTCAGTTCGAGCTGGCCATTGCGTTCAATGAAGATCTGGCTGTGATTGTTTACAAGGATATCGGCGATGCTGTCGTCTTTCAGGAGCGGCTCGATCGGGCCGAGACCGAGCATTTCATTGGTCGTATCCTCGATCAGAAGATCCAGTTCGCGCGCGCTGAGCGGGAAATGCCTGTCGCGGATGTATTCCCGGACGATCGGACGGATCTCCGTTGCCAGTTCGTCGCTGCTCATCGTGTCGATGAAGCCGAGGTTTATCTTGTCGAGCAGGTATTTGTGCAGGTCGACCCGCTGCGCAAGCATGTCGCTCTTGCCGGATTTCCCGGCAGATTTTGCGTCCGTCTCAGACGAAACAGCGCTGTCCACTCCTTGCGGCGCATCGGGTGCGGGCTGCTCCGCACCAGCGCCGGCGGAGGGCCGCGGCTCCTCACCGGGTTTGAAAAACCGCCCCATGAAAGCATTCGCCATTGTTTCTCGTTGCTCCCGGCTGCCTGTTGTCGTCTTGCAAACTTGCGCCCAAACACTTCAAAGCTTACGCTATGGAATGTTTATTTTACGATAACTTTGGTCCCGATTTTCACGTTTTCGTAGAGTTCAAGAACATCTTTATTTGATAGGCGGAAGCATCCGGAGGATACAAAATCGCCGACACTCCCTGTGTCGTTCGTACCGTGAATGCGGTACAAGGTATCCGTGCCGTTCCTGTAAAGATAAAGAGCCCTTGCCCCCAGCGGATTGTGCGGCCCCGGCGGCACCATTTCCGGCAATCCCGGCTCACGTGCGCGCATTTCGCTCGGCGGGCGCCAGGACGGCCATTCCGCCTTGTGGCCGACTTTCACGACGCCCGTCCAGGTAAAGCCGTCCCGTCCGACACCGATACTGTAGCGGGCGACGGTCGCGGCATCCAGGACCACGTCCAGCGTGCGGTCCTGCGTGGAAATGATGATCGTTCCGGACCGCTCGCCCGTTTCCAGGGAAACGATCTGCTTTGATGCCGGCCCATGGCTGCGCGGAACCTTCCAGCCGGCCGCGTGGGCACTCACCGCCCCGGCGCCGGCCATGGCGAGACTGCAGGCCACGACAACCAGCCAGGTTCTGATCATGGACAATGGGTTCATCAACCGACCTCCCTCAAACTGTCAGCCAGCCGGCTGACATTCTTGTCGAATTTCGATCTGGGACTGACCTCGTTCGGCAGAATGCCGTGATTGACGGCCCGCATCATCACGTCCCGCTCATCCTGGATGATGACGAAACTGTCGTCCTTGAAGATCTTGCCGATTTCCGCGGAGCCGAGCCCGGATCCGAACAGACCGCCTCCATAAGCCTTGTTGGCGATTATCTGCACCGTCCTGCTCTCTCCGCGCAGCCGGGCAATACGGCTTTTCAGAAGCTTGGCGGACTGAAGCGCAGGTATCGACACGGCCGTGACGATCGTGATTGAGTTCACCGATGAGATGACCTTCTCGCGCCAGGGCGTTTCGTAATAGGGCAGATCAAGGACGGTGTGATCGTTCTGGAAAGCGATCACGTCCAGCATGCGCAGCACAAGCTCGTTGGTGCGCGGGGAAAGCAGAAGCTCGGGCTTGAAGAACGAGAACAGTGAAAATCCCGCTTCGTGCTGATTTCGAACCAGGTCTATGAACTCGGTATCGACGCGCTTCGGGTTGTCCAGGGCGCTTTCAAGGTCATACGGATTGATCGAATTGAGATAGGCACCGCAATCCGCCGCGGCAAAATCCAGGTCGAAAAGCGCCACACGCGGCTTGCGGCGTTTGCGGGTCCTGGCAAGGTGGTGCGCAAGGGTCAGCGCGACCGTCGTGCCGCCGGCGCCGCCTCCCGCCGAAACAACGGCGTGAACGAAGCCGCTGCCTGCCTTCACTGTATTCATGTGAGTGTTTATCGCTTCCAGAAACGAGCGCCGCTCCAGCGGCTTGCGCAGCCAGTCCTTGCCGTTGAGCTGGAAAAGCAGCCGGATCTGGCTGTTCTCGAGATGATCGGAGACCAGAACAAGCGGCGTTTCGCCGATCTCCGCCCGGATCTCTGCCAGGGCGGGTCCTTGAAGCAACTCGCCATTGCCGACGTCGAAGACGATCAGGTCGAACTGGTCGGTATCGATGCCCTCGAACGATTTCGGGAAATTGGCCAGCGTCAGCCGTGTGGTCTCGTACTGCGGCAGCGTCGAAATCGCCCCTTCCGTGAACTCGAGCATATCCGCATCATCAGAACAGATCAGAATACGATGTCGTTGCGTTACGCTTCCATATGAACTCATAAAAACGCCTTCCAGTAATTCTGCCTGCCGTAAGTGTGGGCTTTCAATGGCCTGTCCCTTCGACGCTCCCCCGGGCGAAGAAATGCACACACTCCCTCATCCTGAGGAGGACCGTCAGGTCCGTCTCGAAGGATGGGCGGCATACTCCGAGCAAGTGGCCCATCCTTCGAGACAGCGCTTCGCGCTTCCTCAGGATGAGGTTGTGAGCGATCTTGATATGGGCTTCCCTCACGGCCGGATCGCAGCATCGTGCTCCCAATACCGGCGGCCCGTGCCAAATCGAGGGATATACGGTCGGACGGATCATGATCGTTTACAGCCGGCGTTACGTACAATCGTCATCCGGACCTTCTCGGAGATCTTCCGTACTTACCGTCACCGGAAAACCCGGAACGTTGATAGTACCCAGCCCCAATAGCTGGCCGACGACCGGCAGGTCGAATTGCACATTGCGAAGCTCCAGCCTGAGCGAGACCACCGGCCCTTCCGGCCGCCCGTGATAGCCGAGCCCGCTTTGCTCATAGATGACGACCACATTGTCGGGGCCGAAATCGGGTTGCTGGAAATAGGTTGCCATGCCCGGCCATGTGCTTCCCGCCACCCCGTTTACCAACCTGTCGAGCCTAGCGGCGACGCAATTGTTTTCGTCGGGACCACATTGCGAAACGGTGGCGCTGCTTGCCGGGATCAGTTCGCCGCCGAGCGCGGGATCGAAAGCGAAGACCGTTTCGAAATCCTCTGTCAACGGACAGGAGACTGCGGCCTTGCGCGCGCCAAGCTGCACCGCCTTTGCCGCCTGGTTCCACTGATGCATGCCATAGGAGAATTCGATCAGCGCCGAGACCACCAGAACCATGATCGGAAACACGATCAGCCCTTCGGTGAGTGAGATCCCGTCCCTGTCGCTCCAGAAGCCGCGAAGCAGAAAACGCACTACCATCCGATGTCCCTCTGCTGATGATCGAGGGTGACGGTGATGTCATCGATACCGAGGAAACCGAACAGCGGCGAATGCAAAATGGTATGGGTGGTGCTGGCGGTGACCACGTCCTGCGCCGCCTGAGAAGTGCGGATGATCGTGATCGGACTGGTGGCCGCATCCCAGCCGGGAACGCGAAGGGTCCCGCTGCCCGACACGCTGCCGTAATAGGCAATGTTCCTGGCGGTGGCATCGCAGGCCGCCTCGTCACGGATTAGAGGGTCAGTGTCAGGGTCAGTATTTGTGTGGCATCGGGCAACATATCTGACCGCATCGCGAAGGCCTGTGGTGATTTGCTCGCGCTGCCACAGCATGCCCCCGAACTCGAGGATGGCCACGGCGAAGAAGGTCAGGAACGGAACGACCAGGATCGCCTCGGTCATGATGGCGCCCTCCCGCTCAGCAAAAAAGGAGCGGATATGGCTGACGAAATGGCGAACTCTCACGGTCATCGCACCAGCACCGATTCCTCACGGAAGGAGTCGTCGATCAGACCGAAACCGCCCTTCCCCGTCACATCGACGATCTCAAGCGAGAATTCCCTGTTGCTGCCATCTGATACGGCGGGCCTTGTCAGGAACATGAGCGTGTAAGCTTCTACCGGAATATCGGTCGCAGCCCCCTTCAGCTCGCTTTCATGTTCCTGGCAATTGATGACAGCCGAGAAGATCTGGCGCCGGTCGGCAACAGCTTCGCCTGAGGTATGGCACATGCGCTTGTTGCCGGTCTCCTCATTTGCCGAAGCGTGCACATGCGTGCTCTGCGCCAGTTCATGGAGATAGATGTCATATCGGGACGGGACGAAATCCCCGACAGGGTTCGGATTATGATGAACGGAATTCCTAATGTCTAACCTGACATCACTGTGATCGGGCAGCGCATCCGGATCTTTCAAGACCCACGCACCGTCAACTTCCTCGTAAGGACTTTCGGTCAAACCATCGTGCGTAACGTGCCAATACTCATCGAACTGCGTTGCGGTCAATGCAGCGGAAACCTGCCCTCCTGAACTGAGGGGCTCCCCGCCTTCGCCACGCGGCAATCCCATCGCCATGCCGGGGTCTTCTTCCGGGTCATAGTCCTTGCAGTCCTGTGCGGCATTGCCTGTGATCTTCTGTCCGAAGCGGGCGTTCTTGTCCGGCTTGTGTGCGGCGACATTGTTCTTGAAATTGGCATTATAGAGACCAAGGCGCGTATTAATTCCGTGCTCAACCGGGCCCACGGTCGCGCCAGGCTCGGTATCGACGCCCTTTCGACCATAGCAAACGCCGGGATTTCCGGTGGCAAGTGCGTTCGCCAGTACATTAGCGCCGGACCCGTAGGTTCTCAGGAACCCGAAGTTGCCTGGGAGCGTCGAGGAGGCACCCGAATTCTGAAACAGGATCTCTTTGCCGTATGTGTCCCCATCGTTGAAATGGTCGTTGAACGTCGGTTCATCATCCGGCGTCGCGGTTTCTTCAAACGGGTTGCAGATATAAATCGGCGTCACTTCGCAGGCAGCAAAGGTATAGACGGCCACCGCTTCTGTCGAAACATTGATCGTATCGCGTCCGCCGATCGGCAGAGGGAACATGGTCGTCAGGCTCTGCGGCTTTGCACGGACAAGAGCGTACTGTGCCTCATCGGGAGTTGCGGCTTCATTGGTTGCAACAAACGCATCATCGATGGGTGTGTCATCGCTTGCCGGAATGTCGGTCAAAAAAATCAGGTCAACGGTGCTCGCGTCAGCATCGCTCGCGTCATAAACGACGTTGATCTTGGAGCCAAAACTGAGGCCGGTCCCGCCTTGACCGAACCAGGCTTCATTCTGGCTGAGCTCTTCAACTGCGGCCGTTGCCCGGGTGATGGCATCGCCGCGTCCGTCGAGTTCACGCGCGCCGGCGATCGCCATCGCGTCGACGGCGTTCTGCAGGTCCGTGTGAAGATTGTGGATCCTCGACGCGTCGAGGACGAGAACCGCGAAGCCCATGATCAGGGGCATCGCGATAAGTGCGAGCGTCAGCGCATAGCCGTTTTCATCGCAAAACCAGCTTCTTCCAAGCCGTCTGCATCGAGCTGTGAATTTTGGCGTATTCACCATATGACCGGCCTTTCCTAACTCTCATGAAGCCTCTGTCACACAATGCCCTGAGCTTGCCCACCGCTCCGATTTGACCTATTGCACTTCCGCGGATCCTGACGCACCGGATTGTATCACGACGTCCGGGTCACCCGGCGTCAGATAGCGCCCCTGCGCCGTCAGCACGGCTCTTCCATCACCGGGAATGTAGGTATGAGCTGCCGCGGCCGGGAAAGGCGTGATGGTGTGGATGCCGATATTGGCTTCCATTGCATTCCCGGACCCGAGCGTGACGGTGTCGCGGCGGTTCATGTAATCCGCGCAGCCGGAAACCAGCGTCGCAATTGCGAGACCTGCAATGACCTTGAGACAATCACTTTTTCGAATAAACATACCCATCCTCGAACTGCAAATCGATCATGTGGCCATACGGGCCCACGATACCGTCCCCGTTTTTGATTTTCCGGGTCATGTCCTTGTCGACCTCGAGCATCCCCAAGGCAAACAGTTCGAAGTCATCGGAAGAACGGGCCTGGTCAAGCGGCGTTACAAGCTTTTCGCTCGGGTCCGCCGGGCGCACCAGACGGGGAGTGACCACAATCACCAGGTCGGTTTCACGCTTTTGAAAGCTGGTCGAGCGGAAAAGCGCGCCGAGCACCGGCACCTGGCCGAGCCACGGCAGTTGCTGGACGTCCCTCGCATTCACCGTTTCGAGCAATCCGGCCAGGCCGAAGCTTTGCCCGTCGCGCAATTCCACCACGGCCTCGGCCCGGCGTGACGAGAAACCGGGATTGCCGTTCACGTCAATCGACGTATCGATATCGCTGACCTCGGTCAGAACCCGCAGGTTGATGCGCGCACCATCCAGCACCGTCGGCACGAATTCCAGACGAACGCCGAACGGCCGGTAGTCGGTGGAGGTTGCAACCCCGCCCGCATTCGAAATGGCGGTCTGAATGGGCACTTCACCACCGACATGAAAACGTGCCGCTTCGCCGCTGATCGTCGTCAGGTTCGGCTGCGCCAGACGCCGGACAAGCCCCTTGCCTTCCAGCGCGTCGATCAGGATGTCGATATTGAACCCTGAAATGCTCAGAACCTGGGCGACGAGGGTGCCGAAGGGAAGCGCCCCCTGCTGGGTCGGGCTGCCCCCGGCTCCAAGCAGTGTCTCGAGCAGCCCGGTATCCTCGTCGACACCGACACCTCCGCGGCGGCCGATAGCGCCGATCGCATTGTTGCCGCGGCCGAACCAGTTGATGCCGAGGTCGCGGCCGATCTGGCGGCTGGCTTCCAGAACACGCACTTCGAGCGCCACCTGCTGCGGCGCCCGAACGGCGAGCGCATTGATCACCGGGCTCTCGGAAAACTGCTGGGCGACTTCGAGGACCCGCGTGAGCTGGACGGCATCGAGAACGGATCCGCTCAACTGGATCTTGTTGCCGACATTTGACACACTGATGGCCGCCCCGGGCGCAGCCGCACGCACGGCGGCGCCGACTTCGGAGAAATCAAGCTGTACCTTGACTTCAATGATCCCGATAAGGGCCTTGTCGTCGTTGTAGATCGATATGTTGGTAATGCCCAGTGCCTTGCCCTGGATGTAGAGCGACTGCTCGGTCAGGGGCACGATGTCGGCGACATTCGGGTTGCCGACCACGAGATCGGAAAAGGCGCGATTGGTTCTCACCGTCAATGTGGATCCCAGGCGGACCTCCACATTCGAAACGCTGGCGCTGCTGATAGACACCGATATGTTGTCCACCTGGGCCAGACCCGGTGTCGCAACGGCACCCAGCCCTACGCCTGCGATTACCAGTACAAGAAGCGTGCTAAACCGAAACACACACTGACGGCGAAAAAACCAAACCAAAGATCTACACTTCATACCCGCGCCCAAATAACAGTTACTGTCCAAGAGCCGAACCGACATTGAGGTCCTTGCCAACCTTGTATTCAACCCGGTCCACACCACGCGACACACCTATAACAGCGAATCGTGGGATCGTCTTGGTGATTATATCGTCATTGTCGTTCATATCACTTAATTCTTCCGTAACGACATCCCCGATCACGCCGAAAGATACCGGAGCCCCGCCAAGATCAGCGACATTGACCGGCTGGATCTGCTCGAAAGCGGCAGAGGCGTTGTTGCGCAAGGCAAGCGAGAGCTGCCCGACCCTTTGCGCGAGCACCAGCTTCTGCGCCTCGTTCGTGGAGACTTCCAGGGTCACGGTACGCACGACGGAAGGCTTGTTGGTCCGATCGTCCGCGAGCTGGTCGATCGCAAGAACCTTGACGCCCTGCAGCAGCACGTCCGTATAGGCGCCGGCCGTATCGGAGCGCTGTTGTGTCCGGGTCAGCAG
The DNA here is from genome assembly GCF_026240905.1 of Roseibium salinum. Lineage (NCBI taxonomy): Bacteria > Pseudomonadati > Pseudomonadota > Alphaproteobacteria > Hyphomicrobiales > Stappiaceae > Roseibium > Roseibium salinum. Next base: position 4,484,489 of record NZ_JAPEVI010000003.1, on the reverse strand, counting down.
GATGTCGACACGGTCTCCGGGAAGGACAAATCCGGCAACGCCGAGCACATCATTAACGCCGATCGAAACGGCCTTCATGCCTGGCGTGACGGCGGACGACAGAGTGGCGCGTTCTCCGAAACCCGTGATTTTCGTTGCAAGAACCGGCTCGCCGGGTTCGATCGACCCCTTAACGAAGCGCGCCTGCTCGCCATCACCGAGAATTTCCTCGATTGTCTGGAACGCCCCCTCGGGCAGCTTTTCGGCCGGCCACTCGATTGTCTTGAACGAGTGCTTCTCAAGGCGCGCGCCGAAGCTCAGCTTCTGGGCCGCGACAACGATTTCACCCGCCTCAACACGCGGCTCGGCAAGCGTGCTCAGCATGGCCAGGCGTTGCTGGTTCAGATAGGTCTTGGCTGCCATAACAGCTGCAACGCCCAGCATGGCGGACACCGCGATACTGAAAAACGTTGATCTACGCATAACTGCCTCCATTGGCTTACGCCCGGAACGCCGGACACGGGCCGTCACGACGTGACCGCCACAAAAACTGCCCAGTTTTTACCCTTAATATTGCAAAGCCAAGCGCAGACCAATTCCACTGCCATCTTACGCTTTAGGCGCGTTTGATTTACTATTTTTGGCAAGTTGCTGTATTTATAGAGTTTATGGCAACCAATCAGTGGAACGATATGAATACGGCAGCCGCGCCACCTCACATGGCGCGGCCGCAGGACTTACCATTAGCCACCAGCAGGAGGGGGCGTAAGAGTGGTTGTCCACCAGGTTCCCCAGCTGGTCCACGCAGCCGCCAGATTTGAGCCCGCAGTCGTAACTGCAAGGATGACCCCACCAATCAACAAGCCGAGAAGCATCAGATATTCAGTAAGCGCAACCCCGTCTTCCTCGCGGGAGAATGCCTTGATCATTTCAACCATTTTCATAACCTTTTCCCCTTATAATTGTCGGAACGGCAACGGTTTTTGGATCTCTTGCCGCAACGGAGGGCGCCCCAAAATCTTCAAGGGATTGCCTTGCTCCTGACTTTATTTAATAAAATTTTAACAATTGGGAGTCAACGAAATATAACTCTGCGTAAGCACTGTCTTAAAATATAGTTAACTACCACAACCAAAGATTGTTTTTACTTGAACTATTCGCGTAAGAATATTGTACTTCTGAATTTTTCTTGATGTATCGGCAAAACAGACAAGGAAATAGATGCATAATCAGGGATTTCATCGGCATTTACGACAGTTTACTGTAATTATTCGGAAAATGACACAATTCCATTTCCTGTTATTGAAGAATAACACATACAATACAAAGACAAATGAGATGCATTTGAATAACTATTGATATGACCTAGATGAGCGTTCCTTGCCTTGAAGGCACTCGCAAGCATTACTCGTCAACACAACCGGGGGAAACAGCATGATCGAAGCGCCGGCCGCGCCGAACAGCCTTGAGGAGACCGGGCTGGAACAGGACTTCCTGCACAAGCTTGTCGCAAAGACGCTTCACGTGCACGGTACCATGACACCTTCGGCGATCGTCCGCGAAACCTGCCTGCCGATCACCGTGGTTTCGGCCCTTCTGTCGGAACTGCAACGCCTGCAGATCATCGAGGCAAAGGGGCTTGCCGGGGCAGACATGCGGTCCGAACTGCGTTATGCCCTCGGCGGCAGGGGCATACCCTTCGCGCTCGAGGCCATGGCGCAATCCCAATATGTCGGCCCAGCGCCGGTCAGCCTCGAGGCCTTTCACGATCAAATAAAAATGCAGACGATTTCCCGGGAACACGTCAACCGGGACGACCTCGTCCGTAGCCTGTCCCACCTGGTGTTGCCGGAAGAGCTGGTCGACCGGCTGGGACCCGCCATCAACTCCGCCCGGTCGATCCTGTTTTACGGCGACCCCGGCAACGGCAAGACCAGCATAGCGGAAGCGATAGGCACAGCTTTCAAGGACACGATCTATCTTCCCCACGCCATCGAAGTGGGCGGGCAGATCATCAATTTTTTCGACACGACCCTTCACACACGGGCCGAGCAGCTCCCTGCCAATGTCGAGCCCGCCGCGCGAAAGCCGTCGTATGATGCCCGCTGGGTTGCCTGCAAACGCCCTGCGGTCCTGACCGGTGGTGAACTCACGCTGGCCATGCTCGACCTGGCCTATAATCCGGTCTCGAATTTTTATGAGGCGCCCATCCACCTGAAAGCGGTCGGCGGGATCTTCATCGTCGACGATTTTGGCCGCCAGCAGACACCTCCGCAGACGGTCCTCAACCGCTGGATCATACCGCTGGAGCGCAAGTTCGATTTTCTAACCCTGCACACCGGGAAGAAGTTTTCCATTCCCTTCGACCAGCTGGTGATCTTCTCGACCAACATCGATCCGCACAAGCTTGCGGACGCGGCCGGGCTGCGGCGCCTCTACTACAAGCTCCACATTCCAACACCGACAGCGTCCGACTATCGGCGGATCTTCCTCAACGCCTGCGATCAGGTCGGCATACCTTTCGACGAAGCAACCTTCGAGCGTTTTTTCAGGAAGTATTATGTTGATAGAAACGTTCCTCCGGCCGGACACCATCCCAAGTACCTGTTGGATTTCATCCATTCGGTATGCAGCTACAAGGGTCAGCCGGCGGCAATGAACGACGACCTTTTGGATGGCGCCTGGAACAACTTGCATGTCGTATAGTGAAGTACAAGAGGGAACTAACCTGCTAACCACTGCCCGAACAAAGCCTCGTGCCAGTTCGCCAACGAGATGAGGCGAACGAAGTCCGGCCGGCACGCTGCGCATGAGAAGGATGCTGCGAGTATGCGGTCTGATCGCAAGAAAAAGCACGCCAGCGGTCTGCGATGGTGCAGATAGAACGGACTATCCCGGGAGAATACCAGCTCATGACGAAGGCGATATACGTTTATAGATATGCCATCTTGTTGCTTGTCTTGCATGTGGCAGCTAGCGTTTTCGCTTTCGAATACTTTAAGTCTACACCAGTAATAATTACAAGCTCAGTTTATGTAACATATGCGGCTTTATGCGCAATTATCGCCGCCCCCTGTATTTTGATTGCCCTCACAATAAAACTATTTGTAAATAAGCATCCCAATCCTACAACTGAGCTTATTCAAATGTCTCGTTTCTGGTTTAATAACAACCATAACGGCATCCACATCATCACAACTTACGTTTTATTTCTTGCTACGTTTTCGGTCTTTGGAACGGTAAAATCGACCCTGCCGCAATTGGTCCCGTTTCAGTACGACTTGTTTTTCTACCAACTGGATCAGAAAATCTTCGGTGTAGATCCATATGAGTTGCTGCTGCCAATATTCGGTGGCGATTGGCAGTTGTTCATCCTGAACAACGCCTACCAAGCATGGCTCGTGGCAATGGTCGCTTCTATCCTATGGGTCACGTTTTCGAGCAATCATTTACGCCGGTTGGAATACCTTTTTGCGAGTATTTTATCCTTTGCCATTTCAGGAAACCTACTTGCTGTGACGTTTTCGTCTGCGGGGCCCTGTTTTTTCGGGCCGCTGCTTGGCCTTGACTATTATGCGCCGCTGCTTGACCATCTCAACGAAGTCAATGAAAGAACCGGCACCGTCTGGGCGCTCGTTGGACAGCATTTACTTTGGGATTATTATGCCAACAGCAAAGGTTTTATATCCGGTATTTCCGCGATGCCAAGCCTGCACACGATATTTGCATGGCTCTGGGTTTTCGCTGCGTGGCAACATCGCGCGCTCAGGATCGTTACAATCATATACGCAATCATGATCTTCATTGGCTCCATCGTGCTGGGATGGCACTACGCGGTGGACGGAATAGCCGGCTTCGTTCTGGCGCTACTGGCCTGGGCGGCGGCCCGTCCGATCGCCAGGGCCTCCTTGCGCGGTGCTGAAGGTCCGGCAGGGGTCTTTGCTTCCGATCAACTGCAAAAAACCGGCAGTCCGGCGCGCAAAACGATCCGTTCTTAACCGTTGCCTAACTCCCTTACGTCAAGCTTGCCTAAGTGACGGGGGAATCATCATGAAACGGCTCATCTTTATTTCCGAACTGAGTGTCGTTGCCGGGCTCTTGCTGCTGACGGCTTTCTTCGGTGTCCGGCTCTGGATCGGACTGGATCCGTCAAGTCCCCTGGCCTGGCGGGCCTTTCTTGAAATGCCTGACGTGATCCGCGAGCCGGCCAACCTGTTCTACTACGGGACCGGTCTGCCGGTCGCCTATTGCGCCGCCTTCTTCGCTCTTGCCACCGGCGTCGGAATAGCCCTCATGCGGGCAACAAATCACCTGAGGCTGCGGCTCGTCTTTTTCAACGCCGCGGTATTGGCCTTCTGCATAGGATACGGACTGGAATTCTTCCAGCTCCCGGTCATGCCGGGCAGCATCAACGAAACGATAGCTTCCGTGATCATCGGCCTGCGCCAGTTCGAGCCCGTGCAGACGATCTTTCTGGCGCTGCTGACCGTTTCGCTGATGAATTCTCACAAGGACATTCTCTACGCCCTGGCGCACAAGTGAACTCGCAAACAGCTTGTTCTTAGCGGCAGGCACCGGCTGCGGGGAACGGTGCTGAGCGCGCCTTGATATCCGCCAATCCGGAGGACCGGACTTGGAATTTGCCGCCTTCTATATCTGCCTTGCCGCCTCTGCTGCATTCTTCGGCTATGTCGCGGTTCAGGACTTCCGCAACTGGAAAATCCGCAACAGGGACGTTCTGATCCTGTGCGGATTTTATACGGTTACGGCGTTTGCCGGACTGTCGACCACCGACATCGCGCTGCAGCACTATGTCGACCCGGCGAGAGACCTCTCCGCCGCAGCGCTTCTCTTTGCCCTGGGCTTCGTCTTCTGGGCTTTCAAGCTGTTCGGAGCCGGCGATGCGAAGCTGCTGTTCCCGACCGGCCTGTTCGTCGGCTGGGATCATATGCTTCTGTTCTCCATCGGCCTGCTCGGCTTTGCCTTTGTGATCCTTGTCGTGCTCAAGTCGCCTTTTCTCAATGCGATCGCGCACACGCGGGTCGGCGTGAGGCTGCATGAAATCGGCAGCACGAGAAAAACGCCCTATGGCGTCGTCATCGTTCTGGCGCTCTATCTGGTGATGTTCGCGAAGTTCGTCGCGTAATACGGATCGCCTCCGCAACACGCTGGTGACCTGCCACGGTGCGTTACCGTTTCTTTTCGAAGCGGATCTTGCCGTCTTCCGTGACGACGCGCCGGAACATCGGAGAGCCCTGGGGCGCCCCGCTGGCAGTGTCCGCGCTTGCCCCGTCACCAGAGCCTGCACCAATACCTGCTTCACCCGCACGCGTGTTTCTCTTGATGTCGCGGATCTGATCCTCGATATAGGCGCCGGTTTCCTGCAGCGTCCCGTTCACCGCCATCAACTCCGACTGTAAACCCTCGATCCGGTCGTCCGTCCGTTCCAACCGGTTCTGAAAACCGGTATTCATGAGATTGATCTTGCCGACGATGCGCTCTTCCAGCTTCTTCAACTCGCCCAGTTCCGCATTGATCTGACGCAGTTTGGAAACGGTGGTCCAGGAAAACACCAGCGCGACCAGCAAGATCACGGCTGTCAGCAGGGAAGCGGCGTTCAAGGCGATCAGGATACGGAATCTGTTCGTTTCGCCAAAATTCGAAGTGCCAGAGTTCGAAGTGCCCGCATTCGAAGCGCCGTCACCAGCCGCTTCGCGTGCTGGCGCAACCAGACGCGTCCCAGCGTTCGGTGATTTGGCCGTCTTGTCCACTTTGGTCAACTTCATACCCTCTGAAGCCGAGCCGCTCGCCCCGTCATCCCCGTTTGGCAAATGACACGCTGTTTCGCATGAGTTCCAGGTTGTTGGCGGTCACCTCATTGGAGGGATCGATTTCGTAGGCCTTCAGAAAGTAGCGGCGGGCAACGAGCAGGTCGCCCCTCAGGAGATGCGAATAGCCGCGGTTGTTCAGATATTCCGGCCGGTTGGGGACCATCTGGGCGAGCCGCTGATAACCCTGGTCCGCATTGTCGAACCGGCCGATCATGTCCGCCGAAGCCGCGTATCCGAGCCAGGCTGCCGGATCCTTGGGATAGACTTCCACTGCCCGCTTGTAGATGGCATAGGACTTTCCGTAGTTCTTTTCCTTGAACTGCACGTTCCCTTGAGCAAGCAACTCGTCGTCCCGGTAATAGGAGACGTCGGGCAGGTCCTTTACTGAAGCGGCACTGTCTCCGAAGCTCGAGTATTCACCGAATTCACCGGACTGGCAGCCAACCAAGATCAGAATGGTCGCAGCGAGTACCGCGCCCTTCCCGATGATCTGCATACCCATCAACTACCCCCAACTGGACCCTGTTTCGCAAGCCCGTTTCCGCCACGTTTTCCGCGGGTGGCTCGCAAGGATGAATAGATCACATCCACTCGGCATGCCCGCAAATCCATCCGCCGTCGCCACGGCCTGCGCCAAGCGATCACCCCGAAGACGGCCTTTTGTGACACATTATCCACCCGAAGGAAATTAAGAGACTGTTTAAATTGACCCTACGGGACCCATAGAATGTTCATAGAGTGAGCATGTTGCATTTTGGCCACGCTTGTTCTCTCCTGCCACCGCAAAATACCACCAGGGCGAGATCGAATTGCAAGTGAACAACCGATTCGGGAAAAGATGGCAGGCCGGAAACTTACTGATGTCGCGAATCCGGATCCCGGAAAAGCCCGCAATTTGGGCGCTCCACAGCCTGCTGGCCCTGCACAGCCCCCTCAGCCACTCTTGTCACTAATCGAACGGAGCCCGGCCGGCCACCGTCAGAATGTCGGCGGCGTGCAGGCACTGATGACTTCGCACGGGTGCGGCCCGACGCATCTGAAGCGGTGCGGCCGGCGGCTTTCGAAATAGTAGGCATCGCCCGGCCCCAGGATTTTCCGCTCGTCCCCGACCGTGACCTCCAGCCGCCCGGACAAGACGATCCCGCCCTCTTCGCCATCATGGACCAGAGGCACCTTGCCGGTGTCCGTGCCGGGCTGATAGCACTCCTTCAAAATCTGCAGATTGCGTCCGAAGAGATTATCGCCCACCTGCCGGTAGGAGATGCCGCCCTTGCCGATCTCCACCAGTTCCTGCGCCTGGTAGAAGGCCTTCTTCGGACGGTCCGGTTCGAAGGCGAAGAATTCGGACAGGCCGATGGGAATGCCGTCGAGGATACGCTTGAGCGCACCCACCGACGGGTTGGTGGCATTGGACTCAATCAGCGAAATGGTCGAGTTGGTAACGCCGGTCCGCTTCGCCAGTTCACGCTGGGAAAGATTATGCGCCATGCGAATGTGGCGCAGGCGCCCGCCAATATCGATTGTCATGCCGCAAGCCTGTTGAGGGTGTTGAATATTTCGAAAATCATCAATTATCCCGCATGGAATTTCAAGGCGATAATTCCGATCAGAAAAGGACTTGTTCCGAATTCAAATCGTACGGACACTCCGCGTAAACGAGGAGACCCCGATGAACATCCATTCCAAGTCCAATGCGCCGGTTCTCGACAGCTACTGGATGCCGTTTACGGCCAACCGGCAGTTCAAGGCCGCGCCGCGCCTCTTCACCGCTGCCAAGGGAATGCACTACACCACCGATGACGGCCGCCGGGTGCTGGACGGCACCGCGGGCCTGTGGTGCGTCAACGCAGGACATGGACGGGAGCAGATCACCCGTGCGGTCGAGCATCAGCTCGCAACGCTCGACTACGCCCCGTCCTTCCAGATGGGCCATCCCATCGCCTTCGACTTCGCCGAGCGGCTGGCGGCCCTTGCCCCGGGCAGCCAGGACAACAAGCTGGACCGGGTCTTCTTCACCGGATCCGGGTCGGAGTCCGTCGACACGGCGCTGAAGATCGCCGTCGCTTACCAGCGCGCCATCGGCCAGGGCACCCGCACCCGCCTGATCGGGCGCGAACGCGGCTATCACGGGGTCGGCTTCGGCGGCATAACGGTCGGCGGCCTCGTCAACAACCGGCGCGTCTTCCCGCAGCTTCCCGGGGCCGATCACCTGCGCCACACCCACGATCTTGAAAGGAACGCCTTCACCAGGGGCCAGCCCGAACACGGGGCGGACCTTGCGGACGATCTGGAGCGCCTCGTCGTCCTCCACGGCGCCGAGACGATCGCCGCCTGCATCGTAGAACCGGTCGCCGGCTCCACCGGCGTCCTGCTCCCTCCCAAGGGCTACCTGCAGCGCCTGCGCGACATCTGCACGAAACACGGCATTCTGCTCATCTTCGACGAAGTCATCACCGGCTTCGGCCGCCTGGGCGCTCCCTTTGCCGCGGACTATTTCGGCGTCACTCCGGATCTGGTCACCACCGCCAAGGGGCTCACCAACGGCGCGATCCCGATGGGTGCGGTTTTCGCAAGCCGTACAGTCCACGACGCCCTGATGAACGGACCGGAAGCCGCCATCGAGCTGTTCCACGGCTACACCTATTCCGGCCACCCGGCCGCCTGCGCCGCGGGCCTGGCAACCCTCGACATCTACGAGCAGGAAGGCCTACTCACCCGTGCGAGCCGCCTCGAGAGCCAGTGGCACGAGGCCATCCACAGCCTGGCCGGCCTGCCGAAGGTCATCGACATCCGCACCATCGGCCTCGTCGCCGGCATCGAACTCGCCTCCCGCCCGGATGCGGCCGGGACGCGGGCCTATGAGGTCTTCGTCAAGTGTTTCGAAAAGGGTCTGCTGATCCGCGTCACCGGCGACATCATCGCCCTGTCGCCGCCGCTGATCGTCGAAGAGGATCAGATCGGCGAAATCGTTTCGGTGCTCGGAGACGTTCTGCGACAGGTCAGTTAGACAAGCCCGATAACAATAATCCTTTCGTCGTCCTCCCGGCCAAGCGCAGCGCGAGCCGGGAGGACGACGTTGACGGATAATCAAACTCAAGCCGCGGCGCGGTCGATGATGATGTGCGGCTCCCCGCGCGAGCAGGACTCGATCCTGGCCTCGACCCGGTAGATCTCGCGCATGAGATCCGGCGTGATGACTTCTGCCGACGGCCCGGCCGCGACCATCCGGCCCGAGGCCAGCACGATGGTGTTGGTGCAGTAGCGCAGGGCATGATTGAGATCGTGCAGGGCGATCAGCACCAGCATGCCCTTGCGGCGGGCGAGCGCCTGCATGAAGTTCAGCACTTCCACCTGACGGTAAAGATCGAGTGCCGAGGTCGGCTCGTCCATCAACAGGACCTGCGGATCGCGCACCAGCGCCTGCGCGATCGAGACGAGCTGGCGCTGTCCTCCGGAGAGTTCACCGAGATTGCGGAAGGCCAGGTCGGTGATCTGCAGGGCCTGCAGGATCCGGTCGATCTCGACCAGCTCATGGTCATGCACCCGCCATCCGGCCCCCTGCTTGGCGGCGAGCAGAATTGATTCATAGACCGTGAGCACCGCGTTGGCGCTCGTGTCCTGGGGCATGTAGCGAATGGCCTCCCGCGCTTCGGAGCGGGCGCCTTCCAGAACCACCGTGCCCGGGCCTTTCAAAAGACCGGCCACGCGCTTGAACAGCGTCGACTTGCCGGCGGCGTTGGGGCCGATCACCGCGGTCATTTCCCCGCCGCGGATCTCGGGCGTGGAGATGCCCTCGACCATCAGTTCGGCACCGTATTTCGCACCCAGTTCATGAAGCTTGAGCGTTACCAAGAGTTCCTCCGGTCAGCAAAGATCAGCGCGAAGAAGAAGGGCACGCCCACAAGCGCGGTGATGACGCCGATGGGCAGGACTGCACCGGGCAGGATCATCTTGGAGACCACCGAGGTCGCCGACAGCATCAGCGAGCCGCACAGGATCGCTGCCGGCAGGAAGAAGCGCTGGTCCTCCCCGACGAGCATGCGGGCAACATGCGGCCCCACCAGGCCGACAAACCCGATCGTTCCGACGAAGGAAACCGGAATGGCCGCCAAGAGGCTGACGCCGAGCAGGGTCTTGAGGCGCAGCGAGCGGATGTTCACCCCGAAGCTCGCCGCCTTGGCATCGCCCAGCCGCAGCGCTGTCAGCGGCCAGGCGTTGCGGGCGAAGAACGGCACGCAGACGACCAGCACCGCGAAGGTTGCATAGACCTTGCCCCACGTGGCCTTGGTGAGCGAGCCCATGGTCCAGAAGACGACCGCCGCCAGCGCCTGTTCGGAGGCGAGATATTGCAGCAGCGAAAGCAGCGCGTTGAACGTGAACACCAGCGCGATCCCCAGAAGGACAATGGTCTGGACGGTCACGCCCCGGAAGGTGGAAAACACGTAGATGAACAGCGATGCGCCCATCGCCATGATGAAGGCGTTGAACGGCACCATGTACTGGACGGCCGCCGGAAAGATGGCAACGCCCGCGACAAGGCCGAGCGCGGCGCCGAAACCGGCGGCGGCCGAAATCCCGAGGGTGAACGGGCTGGCCAGCGGATTCTGCCAGGATGGTCTGCATCTGGGCACCGGCGAGCGAGAGGCACCCGCCGACCGAGATGGCCATCAGGGCGATCGGCATGCGGATATCCCAGATCACCACCCGCGTCTGCAGATCGGCGCTGCCGGGGAAGAACAGCGCCGACAGGACCTCGCTCAGGGGATAGCGCGCCGGGCCGAGCGCAAGGTCCAGGGAGAATGTCGCCGCCAGGGCAGCGAAAAGGCCGCCGATGATCAGCAGCCGCCTGAAGCTGAGGGCGCGGTATAAGCCGCGCCCCGTTTCGACCGGAACCGTGTCCGTCGCCTGCATGTCAGCCATCCGATTTCAGCGAGACGAAGTAGCCCGGCCGGTAGTCGATCGGCAGGAACCGGTCATGCAGCTCCTTGAAGGTGGCATCCGGATCGATATCGGCAAACAGGTCCGGATTCAGCCACTTGGCGATCTGCTGGATGGCCACGAACTGGTACGGACTGTTGTAGAACTGGTGCCAGATGGCGTGCACGTTGCCCTCCTGCACGGCCTTGACGCCCGTGAAGCCCGGCCGCTCCATCAGGTTGGCAAGCTTTTCCGACGTGACCTCCGGATCCGCGCCGCTGCCGACGCCCACCCATGCGCCGCCGGGCACATAGAGGTCCCAGTTGGCCCCGGTGACGATCACGTGGTCCGGATTGGACGCGATGATCTGCTCCGGGTTCACGGTGCCGAAGGTGCCCGGAATGATGTTGCTGGCCATGTTCGTGCCGCCGGCAAGTTCCACCATCATGCCGAAATTCTCGTTGCCGAAGGACATGCAGCAATCGTCGGAATAGCCGCCGGCTCGCTCCATGAAGACGACCGGCCGCTTCAGGTCCTTTTCCGCTGCCAGCCGGTCGGTGACTTTCGCGATTTCTTCGGCACGGAACCTGATGAAGGCTTCCGCCTGCTCTTCCTTGTCGTAGAGCTTGCCGATGATGCGCATGGACGGCTCCGTATGGGCCATCGGCTTTTCGCGGAAGTCGATGAAGACGACCGGAATCCCGACCTTCTCCAGCTTCTCGATGTATCCGCCCTCTTCGGTCGCCGCCTTGGCGTCGATGTTGAGGATGATCACATCCGGATCGAGGGCAACGGCCTGCTCGACATCGAAGGTCCCGTCCTTCATGCCGCCAAAGGTCGGCAGCTCCGCCATTTCCGGATATTTTTCGAGATACTGGTGATAGCCGTCATTATCGGCCTTCTCGAAATCGTCGCGCCAGCCGACGACGCGCCTGAACGGCTCTTCGGTATCCAGCGCCGCGGTGAAATAGATCTGGCGGCCTTCGCCGAGAATGACCTTTTCCACCGGGCCCTCGACCTGGACGGTCCGTCCGGTGATGTCGGTAACGGTGATGGTATCGGCCGCTGCCGCGCCGGCCGGTAGGAGCGCTGCTGTCAGCAGCACAGAAGCTGCGAAATCCCTGATCTTGGTCACGTCTGCCTCGGAATAAGAAAAGATAAAACTGGAGCTTTATACTCCTGTTTTGGTCTTATTTTTCATGACTGCCACAGTCAAGTTTTATCTTTTGGAAGCATTCCAACCTGGAGTAGGGCAAGCGCGACGCGCGATGTTCGCCGGGCCCCTCCGCGCGCGCCGTGCATGCCGGTCAGCACGACAGCGCCGAAGGGAGTGGCGCCGGCGGAAAATCGTCACCTTCAGATGCAGCGCCCGCCATCAACCTCCATGGCAACGCCGGTGACCATGCCGGCCTCGTCCGAACACAGGAAACAGGCGGCGTTGCCCATGTCCTCGGGGGTAGAGAACCGCCCGATCGGGATCGTTGAAAGGAACTTGGCGCGCATTTCGGGAGTGTCCTCGCCCATGAAGCTTTTCAGCAGAGGCGTTTCCCCGGCCACCGGGCAGATCGCATTGACGCGCACGCCGGAGGGAGCAAGTTCCACCGCCATGGTCTTGGTGGCGGTGATCATCCAGCCTTTCGAGGCATTGTACCAGTTGAGGCGCGGGCGCGGGCTGAGGCCTGCGGTCGAGGCGACATTCAGGATCGCGCCCGTGCCGGCCGCGATCATCCGGGGCGCGAAATGCCGCGCCGTCAGATAGACCGACTTGCAGTTGACCGCCATCACGCGGTCGAACTCCTCTTCGCTGACGTCCTGCATCGGCTTGGGCAGATGGGTAATGCCGGCATTGTTGACCAGGATGTCGACTGTCCCGAACGTGGTGAAGGCGGTTTCGGCCAGCAGTTTGACACTGTCATTCGAAGCGACGTCGACCTTTACCGCGATGCCGCCCACTTCGCTGGCGATCTCTTCGCCGAGGGCAATGTTCAGATCCGCAATCAGGACCCTTGCCCCCTCGGCCGCGAACTTGCGCACGATACCTGCCCCGAACCCGGAAGCCCCACCCGTCACGATGGCTGTTTTTCCCTGCAATCTCATCTCGATCTCCCGTTCATATTCCTGCTCTCCGCCGTCATCAGAACCGTTGCTCCAAGACGCGCGATCCTTTGTATCTTTCCGCAAACCCCTCATCCTGAGGCGGCGCAAAGCGCCGTCTCGAAGGACGAGGTTTTCGGCTATCGAGGCCCCTCACGGTTCGTCATCCCGGCCAAGCGCAGCGCGAGCCGGGACCGGAGAGCCCCAACCTTCAAGGCTTCAAGCCGACGGTCCGGCTCTCCGACCGCGGTTTCCCGCGTTGCTTCATCCGCTCAATGGACGCCCCACAGGTTCAGCCGTGATAGGCCGCGACCGTCTTCAGCACCGTGAAACCGTAGAGCGCCTCGAACCCCTTTTCGCGGCCGTGGCCGGACTTGCCCATGCCGCCGAAGGGCAGTTCGACCCCGCCGCCGGCGCCGTAATTGTTGATGAAGACCTGGCCGGTGCGGATCTTCTTCGCCACCCGCATCTGCCGCGCGCCGTCGCGGGACCAGATGCTCGCCACGAGGCCGTAGTCGGTGCCATTGGCGATCGCGACGGCCTGCTCCTCGTCGTCGAAGGGAATGACGACCTGAACCGGACCGAAAATCTCGTCCTGCGCCAGGGTGTGCGTCGGGGAGACACCGGCAAACAGCGTCGGCCTGACATAGTTGCCGCCATCGGGAGCATCGCGCAGGACACCCTCGGCGGCCTTTTCAAGATCCGTACCGCGACCCAGGAAACCGGAGACGATCGACTTCTGCCTGGCCGAGATCAGCGGACCGACATCGAGATCGGCAAGGGCCGGCCCGACCTGGAGCGAGGAATACCGGGCGGCCATGCGCTCGACCACCTGATCGTGGAGCGAGCGATGGACGAGAATGCGCGAGGAGGCCGAACAGGTCTGGCCGGCGTTCTGGATGCCGGCATTCACCAGAAACGGCAGCGCGGCGTCCAGATCCGCGTCGGCAAAGACCAGCTGGGGTGACTTGCCGCCCAGTTCCAAGGTGACGGGCACCACGTTCCTTGCCGCCGCGGTCTGCACCTGAACTCCCGTCGCGACGGAGCCGGTGAAACTGATGTGGTTCACCCCCGGATGCGCGGAAAGCGCGGCACCGGCCTCCGAGCCAAGCCCCGGCACGACGTTCAGCGCTCCGTCCGGCAGCCCGGCCTGCTGTGCCAGATCGGCAAAGGCGAGTGCCGTCAGGCAGGCGTCTTCGGCCGGTTTCAGGACGCAGGCGTTCCCGGTCGCAAGCGCCGCCCCGACGGACCGGCCGATGATCTGCATCGGATAGTTCCAGGGAACGATATGGCCGGTCACCCCGTGCGGTTCGCGCAACGTGTAGACCGTATAGCCGTCGAGATAGGGGATCGTCTCCCCATGAAGCTTGTCGGCCGCTCCGCCGTAAAACTCCAGATAGCGCGCCAGGGCGAGCGCATCGGCGCGTGCCTGCTTCAGCGGCTTGCCGACGTCGATGGCCTCGATCCGCGCAAGATCCTCGACCCGTTCCAGCACCTTCTGGCTGATGCGGAACAGCAGGCGGCCGCGCTCGGCCGCCGTCAGCTTGCCCCACGGCCCTACCCTCGCCGCCTCGGCGGCGGCAACGGCGGCGTCGATGTCCTGCCCATTGCCCCGCGCAATCGCTCCTATCTGCTCACCGGTGGAGGGGTTATTGAGCGGCAGCGTCTCGCCGCTCGCCGAGGCAACCCATTTCCCGCCGATCAGGCATTTCCCCGGATCGTACCAAAGATTCAGCTCCTGGCTCATGCATCCTCCAGATGTCTCAACTGACAGCGGCCATGTCCGCCGGCAGGACCGGGGCCGCGGCCACCAGTTGTCGCGTGTAATCGTGTTTCGGGGCATCGAAGACGGAGCCGGTCGGGCCCTCCTCGACAATCTTTCCGGCTTTCATGACCAGCACCCGGTCTGTGATCGAGCGGACGACGCTGAGGTCATGGCTGATGAAGAGATAGGTCAGGCCGAACCGGTCGCTCAGGGAGGCCAGGAGGTCGAGCACCTGCGCGCGCACCGAGACGTCCAGCGCCGAGACCGCTTCGTCCAGGATGATCAGGTCCGGCTTGATGATCAGCGCGCGGGCGATCGCGATGCGCTGACGCTGGCCGCCGCTGAACTCGTGGATGTATTTGTGCCGGTCGTCCGCGCTCAGCCCGACACTCTCCAGCGCCTCGACAATGGCGTTGTCCCGGTCCGCTCCCCTCGGCGGCTCATCGAGCAGGTGGAACGGCTCGGTGACCAGCCGGTCGACCTTCCAGCGCGGATTGAAGCTGCCATAGGGATCCTGGAACACCACCTGCATGCGCCGGCGGACTGCCCTGTTCGCGTGGCTGCCGGTATAGACCGGCTGTCCGTCAAACAGGATCTCGCCGCCCTGCACCTCCTCCAAGCCGAGAATGGCCCGGGTCAGGGTGGACTTTCCGCAGCCGGATCTCGCCGACGAGCCCCAGGCTTTCGCCCTTGCGAATGGTAAAGCTGACCTCATCGACGGCCCGAAACTGCGATGCCCCGCCCCACCAGCCGTGGCTGTGGGTAACATAGTCGCGCACCACGCTGCGCACTTCCAGAAGCGGATGGTCCGCCCTCTCCCCGGCCCGCTCGGGAACATGGCTCGAGGCTTCCAGGAGTGCCTGCGAATAAGGATGCTTCATGTTGGCGAACAGCGCCTTTGCCGCGCCGGCCTCCACGACTTCGCCCTTGCGCATGATCACCAGGTCGTCGGCAAGATCGGCGACGACTGCAAGATCGTGGCTGATCAGCATCAGCCCCATGCCGTCTTCGGCCACCAGCCGCTTCAACAGGTCGAGGATCTGCGCCTGGGTGGTGACATCGAGCGCGGTGGTCGGCTCGTCGGCGATCAGCAGCCTGGGCCGGAGCGCGATCGCCATGGCGATCACCACCCGCTGGC
Organism: Roseibium salinum; assembly: GCF_026240905.1. Classification (NCBI taxonomy): domain Bacteria; kingdom Pseudomonadati; phylum Pseudomonadota; class Alphaproteobacteria; order Hyphomicrobiales; family Stappiaceae; genus Roseibium; species Roseibium salinum. Next base: position 4,468,765 of record NZ_JAPEVI010000003.1, on the reverse strand, counting down.
GCTGACCGCCGGAGAGCTCGTGCGGATAGCGCGACAGCGGGAACCGGTCCTGCGGCAGCTCGGCCCGCCTGAGCGCTTCGGCCGCCCGGGCCAGAGCCTCTTTTTTCGAGACCTTTTCGTGGATCAGGATCGTCTCGGCAACCTGCGCCCCGATGGTCTTCAGCGGATTGAGCGCGGTCATCGGCTCCTGAAACACCATCCCGACATCCCGCCCGCGGATCCGGCACAGCTCGGCTTCGCTTTTCGACAGGATCTCCTCGCCCGCAAGGAAAATCCGGCCCGAGCACTGCGTGCCGTTGGGCAGAAGCTGCATGACGCTGAAGGCGGTGATCGATTTGCCCGACCCGCTTTCGCCGATGACGCCGAGGATGTGTGCGGGGTGGACGCTCATGGAGACGTTTTCAAGGATCGGCAGGCCATGGATTGCCAGCGACAGGTTTTCGATCGTCAGAAGGCTCATGAGCGGGCCCTCCGCAGTTTCGGATCGAGAAGGTCACGCAGTCCGTCGCCGGTCAGGTTGAGCCCGAGCACGGTGAGAAGAATGGCCAGTCCCGGAAACAGTGCCAGATGCGGCGCAAGCGAGATCATCGTCTGGCTGTCGGCGAGCATGCGGCCCCAACTGGCCGTCGGCGGCTGCGCGCCGAGCCCGACATAGCTGAGGCCCGCTTCGGCCAGGATGCCGAGCGAGAACTGGATCGTGCCATGGACGATCAGCAGGTTGGCGACGTTCGGCAGGATATGCTCCAGCGAGATCCTCGCCGCACCCTTGCCCGCCACCCGGGCCGCCAGGATATAGTCCCGGCTCCAGAGCGACAGCGCCGCGCCACGCGTCAGCCGCGCGAAAACGGGAATGTTGAAGATTCCGATGGCGATGATGGCATTGAGGGCCGAGGCACCGAAAACGGCGGTGATCATGACGGCGATCAGCAGGCTCGGAAACGCGAACACCAGGTCGTTGGACCGCATGATGAATTCGTCCGCAAACCCGCCCTTGCGCGCCGCGGCCGCAAGTCCCAGCGGCACGCCGGCGAGCATGCCGATGCCCACGGCCACCAGAGCGACCGCAATCGAGGTGCGCGCGCCGACCATGATCATGCTCAGGATATCCCGGCCGAACTGGTCGGTGCCGAACGGATGGGAGAGCGACGGCGGCTTCATCCGGGCGGAAATGTCCAGGACCGTTATGTCATAGGGCACCCAGACGAGGCTCAGGAGAGCGGCGCCGGCGAAGACCAGGGTCAGCAGAGCGCCGGGAAGAAGCGTCCGGCTGTGGGCGAGGAAGCTCATCTAGCGCCGCCTTCTCAGACGCGGGTCGACCAGCGCATAGGCCATATCGACGGCGAAATTGACCATGATCACCGCGAAGACGAGCAGCATGACGATGCTTTCGACGACGATGATGTCGCGGGCACTGATCGACTGGAACACCAGGCGGCCAAGACCGGGCAGAAAGAAGACGTTCTCGATGATGATCGCCCCGGCCAGCAGGAAGGAGAACTGCAGACCCATGATGGTCAGCACCGGGATCAGCGCGTTGCGCAGCGCGTGGCGCCACAGCGCTTGGCGGCGGTTGAGCCCCTTGGCCCGAGCCGTGCGGATGAAGTCCTCGCCGAGCGTGTCGAGCAGGCTGGAGCGCATCACGCGGGTGAGAATGCTGGCCTGCGGCAGGGCCAGGGCAATGGCCGGCAGGGTCAGGGCTTTCATAGCCACGAAGAACCCGGCGTCCCAGCCCGGAAAGCCGCCGGCGGAAAACCAGCGCAGATTGATGGCAAAGACCAGCACCATCAGCATGGCGAACCAGAAGTTGGGAATGGCAACGCCCAGCTGGGTCACGCCCATGACCGAGGCGTCCACATAGGACCCGCGCCGGGAGGCCGCCCAGATGCCGGCTGGAAAAGCGATCAGGGTACTCAGCGTCAGGGCGTAGAGCGCCAGCGGCAGCGACACCCACAGCCTGTCGCCGATCATTTCGGCGACAGGGGTGCGGTAGGTGTAGGAAACGCCGAAATCGCCGGTCAGCAATCCCCCCGTCCAGGAGAGGTAACGCTGCAGGATGGACCCGGTGAGGCCAAGCTCTTGCCTGAGGGCCGCAAGCGTATCCTCCTGGGCGTTGAGGCCGAGCATATAGGCGGCCGGATCGCCCGGCACCACTTCCAGCGCCAGGAAGATGACGATGGATGCAGCCACGAGGCTCAGCCCGAGGGACAGCAATCTCTTGAGGAAATACCGCAGCATGAACCCGTTATGCGCCTGTCGGCGGGCTGTTTCCGGCTGGACCGGAGAGGATTAGACGAGATGGCACCCGCGCCCCGGCGCGGGTGCCTGTGTTGCAGGCAGGCTCACTCTTCCCAATGGACGGCGGTCAGGTCGGTCGCCTGGGTGGGCTGGTTCTTCCAGAGCCCCTTGATCTTGGCGTTGGCAACCGTCGGAAAGGCGAGCTGGAACAGGTAGCCGTTGACATAGTCCTTGGAGATCATCTCCTGAGCCTGCTTAAGCAGCGCCGAGCGTTCCTCCGGATCGTTGGCCAGCGTCAGGTCCTCGATCACCTTGTTGAACTCGGGGTTCTGATACTGGAAGTAATAGTCCGGCCGGGCATAGATACCGATATCCATCGGCTCGGTATGGCTGACGATGGTCAGGCCGAAATCCTTGCCCTTGAACACCTGTTCCAGCCACTGGGCCCATTCCAGGTTGGTAATCTCGGTTTCGATGCCGACCGCCCGCAGTTGAGCCGCGATGATCTCCCCGCCCCGGCGGGCATAGGAGGGCGGCGGCAATTTCAGCGTGGTCGTGAAGCCGTCAGGATATCCGGCCTCAGCCAGCAGTTTTTTCGCCAGTTCCGGGTCATGGGCGCTGTTGGCGGTCAGGTCGACATAGTCCGGGTGGTGCGGGGCGAAGTGGGTTCCGATCGGCGTGCCGTAGCCGAACATGGCCCCGTCGATAATCGCCTGCCGGTCGATGGCATGGGCGATCGCCTCGCGCACCTTGATGTCGTCGAGCGGGGGAAGCTTGTTGTTGATCGACAGGATCGTCTCGCCTTCCGTCGAGCCGACCAGCACCTGGAACCTCGGATCGGCTTCGAACTGCGGCAGGTTTTCCGGCGCGGGGAAGCCGGCAAAGGCATCCACGTCTTCCGCCATCACGGCAGCGAAAGCCGCGGTCGGGTCGGAAATGAACTTGAACGTCGCCTTGTCCAGTTTGGCGGGCGTGCCCCAGTAGTCGGCGTTCTTTTCCAGCTCGATCTTGTCGCCCTGGGTCCAGTCGGAAAACCTGAAGGCTCCGGTCCCGACCGGTTTGGTCTTGATGTCGCCGATGGTTTCAGGGGCCACGATCACCGCATCGCCCCAGGCCATGTTGAACGGGAAGCTGCCGTCCGGCGCCGAAAGGGTCACCTTCACGGTCAGCGGATCGACGGCCTCGACGCTCTCGATGCCGGAAAAAAGCGCCTTCTGCGCGTTCTGGCTGTCCTCGGCGCGTGCCCGGTCGAGGGTGAATTTCACGTCCTCGGCGGTCATGTCCGTGCCGTCGTGGAACTTCACGCCGGAATGCAGCTTGAAGGTATAGGTCTTGCCGTCGTCGGAAACGGTCCAGCTTTCCGCAAGGCCCGGATTGACCGAGCCGTCGGGACCGAAGCGGGTCAGCCCTTCAAAAACGTTGGAATAAAGAACGGAATCGATCGCGCCGGCGGCCGCACTGGTCGGATCCAGATGCGGCGGCTCGAGCTGCAGCGCGATGGTGAGGTCGCTCTTTGCGTGGGCAACTCCCATGCCGACCGCCAGCGCCACAACGCTGACCAGTCCACTTCCAAGCATGCGCAATTTCATGACTTCCCCCTTATTTTGAGGCTTCGGCCGGAAGATCCAGGTCCCGAGCCCTTGTCAACAGGTCGATCAGCGAAAGGCCCATCACCTTCGCGGAATCGAGCATGTCATCCACTCCCACATATTCATCCGGTTTGTGCGCCAGATCCAGAATGCCCGGCCCGTAAGCGATGCAATTTTTCAGTTTGCCGATCCGGTCGATGTGTTTCTGGTCGTAGGTGCCTGGGCTGACGACATATTCCGCCGGCCGTCCCATCGTCGCCGCGATCGCCCTGGCGACCGTGCGCACCACCGGCGCGTCGCGCTCGGTCATGGTCGGCAGCACCCGGTGCAGCTCGCGTAGATCATAGCGGAAGCTTTCCCGCTGTCCCTGCACGGTCTTCAGTATATCCATGAACTCCGACTGTACTTCCTCGATATTCTCCTCCAGCAGGAAGCGGCGGTCGATCACCATGCGGCAGCTATCGGGTACGCAGGGGCTCGGCAGGCCCGTGAAATCCGCCTCGCCTTCCGACTGTCCGCCATGGATCGAATTGATGTTCAGGGTCGACTGGCGGGCGCCTTCGGGCACGACCGGCATCTCGGTCCGTTTCTTCGCCAGCGCCGGAAACAGCGTGCGCTCCATCTCGTCCATCACCGCGCCCATGTGCCGGATCGCGCAATCGCCCAGAAACGGCATCGACCCGTGGGCAATTTCGCCGAACGTCTCCAGCTCTGCCCACCAGACCCCCCGGTGGCCCAGGCAGATGCGGTCCTTGTTGAGCGGTTCGGGAATGATGACGTGATGGACGCGCTCAGGATTGAAATAGCCCTTCTGCGCCAGATAGGCGACACCGCCGAACCCGCCGGATTCCTCGTCCGCCGTGCCGCTGATCTCGATCGCCCCGGAAAAATCCGGACACACGGCCAGAAAGGCTTCGGCCGCAATGATGCTGGAGGCCAGGCCGCCCTTCATGTCGCAGGCGCCGCGCCCGTAGATCTTGCCGTCCGAGTGTTCTCCGCCGAACGGATCCTTCGTCCAGCCGAGCCCGACATCGACGACGTCGATATGGCTGTTGAAGTGGATGCATTCGCCCGGCCCGGTACCCTCACGGCGCGCCACGACGTTCCAGCGCGGATATTTCTCGCAATCGCCCGGTGTGCCGTGGGCGCGGATCAGCTCCACCTGGAAACCGGAAGATCCCAGGCGCCTGGCGAGGTACTCGCAGATGTCGCGATAGTTCTCGCCGGGTGGGTTCAGCGTGGGGATGCGCAGCAGATCCTGCGTCAGCGCGATCAGATCGTCGCGCCTGTCATCGATTTCCCGGACCAGTTGATCGGCAAGCGGCATGCGGCATTCCATAGATGGCGAAACTTCACGAGAACTATGCTACCGTCATTCTACGGTGCCAATACCGTAGGAACACGGTGACCAGATCAACCGCAGTCAGGGTTGCCCCAAGCAAATCCTCATCCTGCGGAGGACCTTCAGGTCCGTCTCGAAGGATGGGCTGCACGTCCTGAGCAAGCGTCCCATCCCTCGAGACGCCGCTTGCGCGGCTCCTCAGGATGAGGATGTGCGTGCGGATTCTGCTGCAACATGCAGCCAGAGCATCCTGCGCCCGAATGCATGCATGATACCGAAAGGTAGGACTCATCCATATGAACGAATTCGACCGTCTCGCCTTCGACAATGCGCCGATGGGACTGACCCTGACGGAAAACCGCATCATCCGGAGCTGCAACGAAACCTTTGCGCAGATGTTCGGCTACGACAAGGAACAACTCATCGGCCAGAGCTTCCGGCTGCTCTATGGCACCGACCAGGAGTTTCACCAGATCCGCGACATCGGCCTGGAGCCGTTGCGCAAGTCCCTGCCCTATACGGACGAACGGCTGATGCGCCGCTCCGACGGCACACGCTTCTGGTGCCGCTTCCGCGCCCGCACGCTGACGCCGGAAACGCCGCTGGCCCGCACGGTGCTGAGTTTCGCCCTGATCGAAAACACCACCGCCGGCCCGCAACTGACGCCCCGGGAGCGCGAAGTCCTGCTGCTCCTGTCAAAGGGCCAGACCAGCAAGGAAATGGCGCGGGTGCTCGGCCTGTCGCCGCGAACAGTCGAGGACGTCCGCGCGCGCCTCCTGAAGAAGTTTCAGGTCAAGAATGTTGCCGTCCTGCTGGCACGGCTGTCCGGTTTCGAGACGAAGAAACCACCGCGCCAGGGGTGAGCTTTCAACAGGTTGTCCCTTCGGACCTCATCCATGAAACGCGCTGGCACTGAATTGCCTCCCTACACCCCTCATGCTGAGGAGGGCCGGAGGCCCGTCTCGAAGCATGGGCGGCACGCTCCCGGCTAGCAGCCCATCCTTCGAGACAGCGCTTCGCGCTTCCTCAGGATGAGGTGTTTCTGTGGCCCGTCTTATGGATGAGGCCCGAAAGGCAAACCTGTTGAGGCTCCACAGCTGGATCAACTCATCTGCGTTCCGACAACGCGGGATGCTCTACGAGCAGGCGTCGGCATGCGCACAAGACCGCCCGTCAGCAGCGCCATGCCCTCCTCCCTGTCGAACAGATGCACATGCGCCGGGTCGATCGAGACCGGGATCGAGCGGACGCCGTTGTCCATGCGGTGGGGCGCGGAGACCAGGAGGCCCGGATCCGTCGCCGTGAGCACATAGGAGACGGATCCCGTGCGCTCGATCAGCGCGACGGGCAACGAAAAGCCGTTCGCGCCGTCTGCTTCGCCCACGACGAGATGCTCAGGCCTCAGGCCCGCCGTCACCTTCTCGCCAGCCGGCCTTCGCCCGTTGAAGGAGACCACCGGTTGCCCTTCCAGATCGAGAACGACGCTGCCGCCATCCTCGGCGATGACGCCTTCGACGAAATTCATCGCCGGCGAGCCGATGAACCCGGCCACGAACCTGTTGACCGGCCTGTCGTAGAGCTCAAGCGGTGCGCCCTTCTGCTCGATCACGCCGCTGCGCATCACCACCACCTGATCGGCCATGGTCATGGCCTCGATCTGGTCATGGGTCACATAGACCGAGGTCGCCCCGAGCCGGTTGTGCAACTGGCGGATTTCCGAACGCATGTGCACCCGGAGGGCGGCGTCGAGATTGGAGAGCGGCTCGTCGAACAGGAAGGCCTTCGGCTCGCGGATGATCGCCCGCCCCATGGCAACGCGCTGGCGCTGGCCGCCCGAAAGTTCCCGCGGATAGCGGTCGAGCAGTCCGTCCAGCCCGGTGATCCGCGCGATCTCCTCCACCGCCTTGTCGATCTCGGCCTTCGGGCGCCGCTTCAGCCGCATGGAATAGGTCAGGTTCCGCCGCACCGTCATATGCGGATAAAGCGCGTAGGACTGGAACACCATCGCCAGGTCACGCTCCCGCGGCGCCTTGCCGTTAACCACGTCTCCGGCGATCCGCATGGTTCCTCCGGAAATGCGTTCAAGCCCGGCGATGGTGCGCAAGAGCGTGGACTTGCCGCAGCCGGACGGACCGACCAGAGCCACGAACTGCCCCTTCGGGATCTCGAGATTGACGTCCCGGAGCGCATGATAGGCGCCGTAGTATTTCTGGATGTTTTCGAGTTCGATCTGAAGGCTCATTTGAGGGCTCCCGAAGTCAGGCCACTCACGATCTGTCGTTGCAGCAGCACGAAGATGATAAGAACCGGGGTCACGTAGATGGCGGAATAGGTCATCACGCCGGACCAGTCGGACGTGTTCGGTCCCATGAAGGACTGCAGGCCGACGGTGGCGGGCTGCAGGGCCCGCTGCGTGATCAGCGACCGCGAATAGACATATTCGCCGAAGGATTGCAGGAAGATCAGCACCGACGTCACCAGAATGCCGTTGCGCGCCAGCGGCACCATGATCGACAGGAAGGCGCCGATCCGGGAATTGCCGTCGACAAGGGCCGCTTCCTCGAGCTCCCGCGGCACCTGCACGAAAGTCGCCCGGCACAGCACGATATAGAGCGGCAGCACCTTGGCCGCCTGGGCCAGGATCACCGCCGTCCGCGGCACCTCGTTGAGGCCCACCTGGTTGAAGGCGACGAAGATCGGCGTGATCATCAGCGACGACGGCAGCACTTGCATCATCAGCACGGTGAACAGGACCACATCCATCCAACGGTTGCGGATGCGGGCGAGCACATAGGCACAGCCCGTGCCGCAGATCGCAACGATCACGGTCACGCCGGAGGCGATCAGCAGCGAGTTGCGCAGATAGACATCCATCTTCAGCCGTGTCCAGACCTCCGCCACGGCCCATTGCGGGTTTTCCGGCCAGAAGGTCGGCGGGTTGGCGAAGATCTCGGTGCCCGTCTTCAGCGCCGTTATGTACATCCAGTACAGCGGGAAGAGGTAAATGCCGGAGAGGCACAGCGCGACGGCGAGAAGTCCGTATTTCTTCATCATCATCTCCCGCCTCAGGCCACGTGTTCATGGCGCGTGGAGCGCACATAGACCGCCGCGACCAGGATCACGAACAGGATCATCAGCACCGAAATCACCGAACCGACACCGATCTCGTAATGCTGGAACGACAATTGCCAGCTCCAGTACTGGAAGACGTTGGAGGCGTTCGACGGGCCGCCCTGGGTGAGCGCCGCGAACAGGTCGAACTGCTGCAGGGTGAAGATCACCCCGAGCGAAATGACCGCGCCAAGCTGGGCGCGCATCATCGGCAGCGTGATGGTGAAGAACCGCTGCACGCCGTTGGCACCGTCCATCTCCGCCGCCTCGTAGATATCCGCGGGAATGCCCGCCAGGCCCACCGAAAGCAGGATCATGTTGAACGGCACGCCGAGCCAGATATTGGCGATGATGACCGAATAGAGCGCCACGTCGGGATCGGAGAGCCAGAACACCCGGTCCTCCAGCAGCCCGAACGACATCAGCAGATGGTTGAGCACTCCGAAGTCGCCCGCCAGGATCCAGCTCCACACCGCGCCGACGACCAGCGCCGGCATGATCCAGCCGGCCAGAAACAATCCGCGCAGCCAGGTGCTTCCCGGAAAGTCCTGCTGGAAGAACAGCGCCAGCGCGAAGCCGATCGCCAGTTGCGCGGCAACGGAAATCCCGACGAATTTCACCGTGTTGAGAAAGATGCCCCAGGCCTCGGGACGGCTCAGCACGTCGTAGTAGTTGTCCAGGCCGACAAACGGCCGGTCGAAGGAGGCCAGGGAGAACAGGTCCACCGACTGGAACGACATGACCAGGTTGTAGACCAGCGGAAAGCCGGAAAAGAGCACCAGGTACCCGAGCGCGAACGCCACGAGCATGGTGTCGAAGCCGGCCCCGTCCCGGAATGACTTGGCAACGCGAAGCATCCCTCTCCCTCTTCCTGGCGGACGTTCCAAGGCAGGGCGGCTGTCCGCCCCGCCCGCCTTGAAGCCCTGGTTGTCGAGCCTCAACAGTTTGTTCATTCGACCCACCTCGCAACATGGAATGCCGCAAAACCACCTCATCCTGAGGATGCGCGAAGCGCTGTCTCGAAGGATGACGTTTTTCGTGCGGTGAGGAATGTTCATCGGTTCCTCTTCAGAGCAGAATCTACGTCCGGCAAACCTTCAGAATTCGGGTGTCTACTTGAGCACCTTGTCGATACGCGTCTGCGCGGCCTCGAGCGCCTCCTCCGGGGAAGACTGTCCCGTCAGCGTCGACTGGATCGCCGCCTGGATGGCCTGGCTGATGCGCGGCCATTCGGGGTGCGGACCGCGGTTGCGGGCATATTTCATCGATTCCGCGAAGACGGCATAGATCTCGGGATACTTCGGATCCTTGACCTCCACTTCGGACGCCGGCAGATAGCCGAAGTCGTTCCACACCCGGTCCATGTTGGCATAGAGGAATTCCAGGAACAGGAAGGCCTCGTCCGGATTGTCGGTGCTGGCCAGGATGACGTTGTCGCCTTCCCCGAGCGCCGAGGCGCGCTCCGCGCCCTCTTCGGGCACCGGCAGGAGCGCCGCCCGGAAGTCGAATTTTGCCTCCGAACTCATCCGTGGCAATTCCCAGGGGCCTGAGATCGACATGGCCGCCGTGCCCGCATTGAAGGTGCCGGTGCTGTCCCACTGGCCGCGGATCAGCGTATCGGGAGAGGCAAGACCCTCGTCGATAAAGGCCTTCCAGAGTTTCAGCGTCCGCACGGCACCTTCCGTATTCACGGTGTCATAGTCGCCGCCGGTCATCTGCAGCCAGGGCAGGAACTGGAAGGTGCCTTCCTCTGTCGCCACCGCCGAGAAGGCCAGTCCGTAGACATTCTCTTGCGGTTTGGTAAGCGCCTTGGCCGCCTCGTAGAGCTCGTCCCAGGTGCTTGGCGGATCGTCCGGATCGAGCCCTGCCTCGCGGAACATGTCCGCGTTGTAGTAGAGCGCGATCGTGTTGGCGCCGCGCGGAATACCAAAGATGCCGCCCTCATAGGTGACCGAGGCGAGCGGACCGGGGAAGATGTCGTCCGCATCCACGATCTCCGACTTTTCGATATACGGCCGCAAGTCGAGCAGCAGGTCGCGCGATGCGAAAAGGGCGACTTCCGGATTGTCGATATAGGTGATGTCGGGCGCATCCCCCGTCGCCACGCCGCGGGCCAGGTCATTGACCATGTCCTCGAACTGGACGGTGCGCACGTTGATCTTGATGTCGGGGTGCTTGGCCATGAATTCGTCGGCCATGACGTAATGATATTCCCCCGGATCATCGATGGTCCAAAGATCCAGTTCGACCTGGTCGGCCAGGGCGCCGGTTGCCATCGCAACCAGGCCGGAAGATGCAAGTACTACTGATTTCAGGTCCATTTTGGGTCTCCTCCTTGATACGGACGTGAAGGATGGGGGCGTGGCGTCACAGGAGGGACGGGTCGCCGCCTTCGTATTTGCCGGAGCCGGGGATGAAAGTGCCGCCCCGGCACGTCTTGAGATGTTTGAGGGCGTGAACCTGCCCGGTCATCTCCAGTTCGTCGCGGTAGACCGGATCGTGCCAGCCCTCGATGTCGATGGAGCCTTCGTAGCCGGCAAGGCGCAGTTCGCTGATGACGTCTGTCCAGTTGCTGTCGCCGAACCCCGGCGTGCGCATGAAGACGAAAGGATGCTTGCCGAAGATGCCGTGCTCGCGGATCACGTCATGACGCACGGTCGCGTCCTTGCCGTGGACGTGGAAGATCTTGTCGGCCCATTTGCGGATCTGCGGCAGCGGATCGATCAGGTAGACGAGCTGGTGACAGGGCTCCCATTCCAGCCCCAGATTGTCGTCCAGCGTCTCGTTGAACATCAGTTCCCAGGCATCCGGGTTATGGGCGATGTTCCAGTCGCCCGTCTGCCAGTTGCCGTCCATGGCGCAGTTCTCAAAGGCGATCCTGACGCCCCGGTCGGCCGCCCGCCTGGCAAGCTCCGACCAGACTTCCCGGTAGCGCGGCAGGCTGTCCTCGATCGGCCGGCCGCGCAGCCGTCCCGTGAAGCCGGCAACGCAGGTCGCGCCGAAATGGTGGGCGTTGTCGATACAGTCCTTCCAGCCCTGAAGCGTCTCCTCGTCCAGGGGCTCCTTCTCCAGCGGATTGCCGAACATGCCGAGCGTGCTGATGGTGATGTCGCGGTCGCCGATCGCCTCGACGCAGCGCTTGCCGAGCTCGCCCACATCCTGGCCGTTGGTGGTCTGCCAGAAAAACGGCTCGAAGCTCTCGAACCCCAGGTCCGCGATTTCGGAAATGCGCCTGGCGGCCTCACCGCCGCTGGCGGCGACCATGGTTCCGATGCGGATGGATTTCGCGGCGTCGGTCATGAATGGCTGTCCTTTCAAATAAAAATCTCGACGACCTGGTTGTCCTCGGCGCTTTGAATTGCGGCAAAGGTCATCGCCAGGGAACGGATGTTGTCGGCGGAGTCGGTAAGCGGCACGCTGCCCCGTTCCCGGGCATCCAGAAAATCGGCGATCACGCCGGCATGGCCGTCGCCGCCGAAAGGTTCGGCCAGATCCGGAACCTCGATGCTTTCCAGCGGAAACAGGAAGCCTTCCTTCGTCTTGACGATTTCGGCGCGGAACCCCTCGTTGCCGTCCCAAAGCAGCGTGCCGCGCGAGCCGACGATCCGCCAGGACGCCTCCCAGCTTGTCGGCGCGCCCTCCGCGCACCACGAACCGCGATAGGTCATGGTCACGTCGTTCTCGCATTCGAAGATCGCCACCGCGCTGGCCCCGTGGCGGTACCAGGAATGGACGGGATTGCTCTCGTGACAGAAGACCCGGGTCGGCTCCAGGTCGGCGACGTAGCGCGCCGCGTCGAACGTATGGATGGCCATGTCATGCAGGAGCACATGGGCCATATCTTCGCGAAAACCGCCGAAATGCGGCGCGATGAAGAAGTCGCAATGCACCTCGGCGACCGTTCCGATGGCGCCGCTCTTCAGGAAATTCCGCGCCCGGCGGATGCCTTTGAGAAACCGCCGGTTCTGAATGACGGCATGCAGCCTGCCGCTCTGCCTGCGGCTCTCAAGCAGCGCCTTCGCATCCGCGAGGGAATTGGCCATCGGCTTTTCGGACAGCACATCGCAACCGGCCTGAAAGGCGCGGGCCACCACATCGTTGCGCGCGGCCGGAACGACGATGTCGAACACAAGGTCCGGCTTCAGCCGGGTGAGCTGGTCCGCCAGGTCGCTGCCTGCGGCCGCGTTGACGAAGCCCGAGCCCTGAGCCCGCCTTTGCGCCAGTTCGCCGTCCAGATCGACGAAGCCGACGATCTCGACGCGTTTGCCCCCGGCGTTGATGTCTTGTAGCGCGCGCAGCCAGCCCTCGGACATGGCTCCGCACCCCACCATGACGGCGGTATGCATGAACTTCCTCCCTTGATACGCAAGCTGCGGCATTTCGGTCATCGCGCTTCCGTAAACGTTTACGACGCTAGATTATGTTGGATCTTTGTGTCAAGAAGTTTTCGTAAACGTTTTCGGAAAATGCATCAGGAGCCCTCGTCGTTGAACATCAAGGACCTCGCGCAACATCTTGGCATCTCGATCGGAACGGTGTCCCGGGCCCTCAACGGCAAGCCGGACGTCAATGCCAGGACGCGCGAGCGTGTGCTCCAGGCCGCCATCGAACTCGGCTACAGCGCCAATGCCTCCGGACGCTCGCTGCGCCGGGGAACGACTCAGACGATTGCCTTCATGCTCGAGACGGGAAAGTCGGAGCTGCGCAGCGGCGACAATTTCTTCATGCGCGTCATCGATGCCATGCAGGCGGAACTGGACAGCGAGGGCTACGACCTGATCATCCTGCCCTGCCATTCCGCGACGGATCCGACCGAGTTCCTGAAGCGCGTCATCGCGCGCGGCTCCGCAGACGCGATCGTCGTGACCGCGACCCTGAAGGACGATCCGCGGATCGAATTCCTGCTGAAATCGCGGCTCCCCTTCCTGACGCTCGGCCGGTCGCGGCTGGAGGACAAGCATCCGTGGATCGATCTCGACTTCAAGGGCTTCGTCGATCAGACGGTCCGCAAACTGGTCGAACTCGGTCACGAGCGCATCGCCATAACGGTGCCGCCATCCGGGTCCAACATTGCCAGCCTGCTACGCGGCGCCTATGAGGCCGCGCATGCCGAGCATGGGCTGCGTTTCGATCCGGAACTGATCTTTGCCTGCGAGGTAAGCGAATACGGCGGCAACCAGGTGACGCGGCAGATCCTGACGATGCCCGACCGGCCCACGGCCCTGCTGCTCAATTACGAAATCATGGCCTTCGGGGTCTATGCGGCGCTGCGCGAGGCGGGTCTGTCCCCGGGCACGGACCTGTCGGTCGCCGCGATCCGGCGCAGCAAGCAGCTCCGCTTCCTGGACCCGCCCGTGACGGCATTCGACATCGACCTGGAAGACCTCGGCCGCACGCTCGCCCGGGAAGTCCTGAAGGTCCTGCGCGGCGAGGGCCCCTTCGCCCGCCTCATCTGGCCGGCGTCGATGATCCTTACCGACAGCTTCGCCCCGCCGCCAAAGGTGTGAGCGGCTGACGATCCGATCCTGCTTCCCGCCCAAGGCCGGAACCCGCGCGGCGCGCAAAACGTTACGTCGCCAACCAGGCCGGCGCCCGCGTCCGGCAACGGCCGCCGCAGCGGCCAGAGGCAGACCCACGGCGCGGAGCCGGCGCTCGAGCCAGAACAGGGAGCGTGCAAAATGGCAGGGTGCCTCTCAACCTCCACCGGAATGCTCGCGGCGTTTTCCGTCGTCATCCTCCTTTCCGGTGCAAGTGCCGGGGCGCAGAGCCCCTGCGCCGGGGAATACGTCATGCAGCCGGGCGACACCTTGCAGAAGGTAACTCAGCAATGCCGGGTTGCGTTGCCGGAACTCATGGCCGCCAATCCGCAGATCGGCAACGTGCGCAACATCGCCGTAGGAACCCGGATCAATATACCCGGAGCGACCGGCGGTGACGATGATGCGCGGCTGCCGCATGCAACCCGGAAGGTTGCACCGGGCGACACGCTCTTCTCGCTGGCCGAAAGCCTGGGAACCAGCGTCGATGCGCTGCTGGAGGCCAATCCGGACCTGGAAATGGACGACCTGCCGGTCGGCCTTACCATTCGTATCCCGAGATTCGCGCCGGGCGGGCCGGATGGTCCGATCGCCAAGGACCCCACGATCAACGTCCAGCCGCGGGCGGGCGGGCCCGGCACGCCCATCACCGTGAGCGGCGACAACTACCTTCCCGGCCAGACAGTCCAGATCGGTGTCGGGCCGCCGGAATCGGAATGGCGCTCGCTCGAGCGGACGCGGGTGCAGGCCGGCGGTGAGGTGGAGGCCCGCGTGCGGATACCCGAGAACGCCGCTCCCGGCGAGGATCTCGTCTTCGTGATCCACACGAGGGACGGCCGCACAGAGGTCAGCGGGCCGGTCCAGGTCGTCGAGCAGCGCGACCCTGACGCACCCGACGACGGTGCCGGCATGCGCACGGTGGAGGGACGGCTTGCGCACGGTGCGGAATGCATGCAGATCAACACGCCCAATGGCCGCAGTTACAGCCTGACCGGCACCGGATCCCGGTTCAAGGCCGGCGACTACGTGCGCGTGAGGGGTGAAATCGCCGAGATGTCCTTCTGCATGCAGGGCGAGGCGACGATCAATGTCGAAAGCATGGTCCGGGCGGAGCCCCTGGAATAGGCGTCCGCACCCTACCTCTTCAGCCGGTAGCCGTCCGGACCGAACAAATGGGCCTTTTCAAGATCCAGGGCGATATGGACCGGCTCGCCCGCCTTCAGCGGGAAGTGGCCGTGCTGGCGCACAAGCATCTGGCCGATGCCCGGCACGCTGGCGTGGATGTTGGTGTCGGATCCCAGATGCTCGACGAGCTCGGCAACGCCGGAAAGATGCGCGGCCTCCGGGGCAACGACATTGAGGTGTTCCGGGCGCACGCCCAGTTCGCACGCGCGTTGCTGGCGCGCGCCAAGCTCCAAGTTCAGCACCGTGCCGTCCTTCAGCCGGATGCCGCCCTCCGCGCGCTCTACCTCCAGCATGTTCATGGTCGGAGAACCGATGAATTGCGCCACAAACCTGTTCGACGGGCGCTCGTAGAGATCAAGCGGCGTGCCGACCTGCTGGATCTTGCCCGCATTCAGGACGACGATCCTGTCGGCCAGCGTCAGCGCCTCGACCTGGTCATGGGTGACGTAGATCATCGTCGCCTTGAGGCGCTGATGGAGCCGCGCGATTTCCAGGCGCATTTCCACCCTGAGGGCGGCATCCAGGTTCGACAACGGCTCGTCGAAGAGAAACGCGCTCGGATCGCGCACGATCGCCCGTCCCATGGCGACCCGCTGCCGCTGCCCGCCCGAAAGCGCCTTCGGCAGGCGCCCGGTCAGCGCGGACAGACCGAGCGTCTTCGCCGCAGCTGCCACCTTACTCAGCCGTTCCTCGGAAGGCGCTTTGCGGATTTCCAGCGAAAAGCCCATGTTGCGCGCCACATCCATATGCGGATAGAGCGCATAGGACTGGAACACCATGGCCATGTCCCGGTCGCGCGGCGGCACCTCGTTGAGGCGTTTGCCGTCGACGCTGAATTCTCCGGCCGTGATCGGCTCAAGCCCGGCGATCATGCGCAAAAGGGAGGACTTCCCGCACCCGGAAGGGCCGACCAGCACAATGAACTCGCCATCCTCGACCACCAGGTTGATGTCGCGCATGACTTCGACGGAACCGTATGACTTGCCGATGTTCTGCAGCTCGATGCGTGCCATGGAACGGGGCTCCTATCCCTTGACGGCGCCAGAGGTCAGCCCCTGGACCAGGTAGCGCTGGATGAAGATGAAGAACAGGCAGGACGGCACGAGCGCCATCACGCCGGCGGCCATCATCTGCCCCCAGTCGACCGAGAATTTAGACACGAAGGTCAGCAGTCCCACCGGGAAGGTCATCGTGTCGTTGGAATTGATCAGCATGAGCGCGAACAGCAGTTCGCTCCAGGCAGCCGTGAAGACGAAACCGAGCGTTGCCCCGAGCCCCGGCAGGGTCAGCGGCAGGACGATTTTTCTCAGGGCCTGGAAACGGGTGCAGCCGTCGATCATGCCGGCCTCCTCCAGATCTTTCGGGATGCCGTCGAAAAACGACTGCATCAGGAAGGTGGCGAAGGGAATGTTGAACGCCGTGTAGACGACGATCAGGCTGGTCAGCGAATTGAGCAGGCCCACGGCCGCGACGATCTTGTAGATCGGCGCAATGATCATCAGGAGCGGAAACATCTGCGTGATCAGCATGAGTGCGACGACCAGACGCTTGCCGCGAAAATCGAAGCGCGAGAAGGCATAGCCGGCCATCGCCGCGACACAGGTCGTGATCGCGGCCGTACCGAGCGAAACGATCACGCTGTTGCGGAAATAGGCCAGAAAGTCCGTGGCAAGGAGAACGGTCCGGAAGTTGTCGAACGTGAACCGGCTCGGGATAAGCGCCGTGCCTTCCGAATAGATCAGCCTGTCCGGGGTCACCGCGATCTTGGCGAGCCAGTAGAGCGGGAAAAGCGCAAATCCCACATAAAAGGCCAGGGCCAGGTATTTTCCGGTCACCGCGAGGGGCGTGCTTTGACGAAGGGATCTCATGGCCACCTCAGATCCTGACAAGCTTCCGGCGCAGCACCAGAAGGATCATTGCATAAAGGAGCAGCACGCCCAGAAGCGCGACGGCAATGGCCGAGGCATAGCCGAAATCGAGCCGGCGGAAGGCGGTCGTGAAGATGTAGGTCGACAGGATCTGCGTGGAATTGGCCGGCCCGCCTCCGGTCATGACGAAAATGAGATCCGCGAAATTTGCGATCCAGATGGTCCGCAGCATCACGGTGATGGCAATCATGGGCGCCAGGAACGGCAGTGTGATCTTGGTGAACATCTGCCAGGCCGTCGCACCGTCGATTTCCGCCGCCTCGTAGAGCTCGCCGGGGATCGACTGCAGGGCCGCGAGCAGGGTGATGGCGAAAAACGGGACACCGAACCAGACATTGGCCGTGATCGGTCCCCACATGGCAAGGTTCGGATCCCCCAGGATGTTGAAGGGCTCCGACAGAACGCCGAGGGCTGCCAGCCAGTGCGGCAGCGGGCCGATCGTCGGATTGAACAGCCACGCCCAGGTCAGCGCCGACAGGAAGGTCGGCACGGCCCAGGGCAGGAAGACCAGCGCCTGGACGAGCCGCTTGCCATAGAATTGCGTGTTCAGGATGAGGGCCAGTCCAAGCCCCAGAAAGAACTGGAAGACGATCGACCCCAGCGTCCACCAGAACGTGTTCGTCAGAGCCAGCCAGAACTTGTTGTCCGCCCACAACGCGCGGAAATTCGCAAGGCCCACCCAGCCCGTATCGAACGGGCGCAGCAGGTTGACCGCCTGAAAGGCGTATGAAATGCCGATCACCAGCGGAACCAGCATCACCAGCGCGATCAGCAGGATCGCCGGCGACAGATAAAGATAGGGCTCCACCATGGTGCGGAAATAGAAGGATGGCCGCGCCCGGGTACCCCCGGGCGCGATACGTTCCACCGCAGTCATTGCTGGGCTTTCCAGCGGGCGTATTCCTCCGTCAGGAACGCGGCCCAGGTATCGGCGAGCTGCTGCGCGCTGATCTGGCCGAGCAGGGCTTCCTGACTGGTTTCCAGGGCGATGGAATCGGCAAAGTAGCCGAACTGCTCCAGATAGGTCGGCATCACGGTGGGAACATATTCCTCGCCGTTCAGCGTCTCGAACCAACCGGCGAACTGCTCGGTGCGGAAATGGGGATCCTGCTCGGCGCCTTCATGGATCGGAATGACGCCGACGCGCTTTGCCCATTCCTTGTTGGCCTCGGGGCCGGAAAGGTGCGCGATCAGCTTCCAGGACAGGTCCTGGTTCTCGGAGCTGTCGAACATCGCCCAGCCCGCGAAACCGATCGTCGGGAAAGCCTTGCCGGCGGGTCCGACCGGCATCGGCACGACGGCGAAATCCTCCGCATCCATCCGCTCGGCAACGGCGATCAGGGCATCGGGATCCTGGTCGAGGAACGCACAGGTGCCCGAATAGAAGCCGGCGACGATTTCATTGAAGCCCCAGCTGACGGAATCCTTGGGCGCATAACCCTTCTGGTACATGTCGATCAGGAACTGGAGCCCCTCGACGGATCCTGGCTGGTTGAGCGTGCTCTGGCCGTTTTCGTCGAAGAAGGTGTTGTTACCGTTCATGGTCGCGGCCATCATGATCCAGCCGTTGAGACCGCCCGGTCCGCCGCGCAGGCAATAGCCGTATTTGCCGTCCAACTCCGAGACCGCCCTGGAAGCGTCCATGAATTCCTCCATGGTGCGCGGCGGATGGTCGACGCCGGCCTGCTCAAGCAGCTTCTTGTTGTAGAACAGGGCGCGCAGATAGAAGCCGTAGGGAATCATCCGGGCCGTCTTGCCGTCCGTCTGCCGGGCCATGTCCAGGGTCTTCTGCGTCAGCGTCCCGCCGTACTCCCATTCGGCGATCCGGCTGTTCAGGTCGACAAGCCTGTCCTTGTAGATGCCCGCCCACCGGTCCGGCATTTCCACCACATCGGGAATGTCGCCGCCGGCCACCATGGTCGCGAATTTCTCGAACGCCTGCCCCCATGGCAGCGAGACGATTTCCACCTCCGTTCCCGGGTTGTCGGCTTCGAAGGCCTCCACCTGTTTGCGCAGGACTTCCGTGCGCTCCGGGCTTGTGATGACCTCCACCAGTTTCAGCGTTTCGGCCTCTGCCGCAGTCCAACCGAGAAATACCAGTCCGCTGATCGCTCCTATTAGTCCCCTCATAGTCTGCTCCGCTCTTCTCTAGGTTTTAGTTGGAAGGCGCCGGGCTGTTTACCGGACGCTTTCTCTCAGGGCCGCTTCGAAATCGGCCCAAAGGTCGTTGGGGTCTTCCAGCCCCAGGCTCAGGCGCACGAGCCTGCCGGAGACGCCAAAGCGCTGCATGGAATTCATTTCGCCCGCCTGGCGCAGGCCGATCTGCACGGGCAGGATCAGACTTTCGAAGCCGCCCCAGCTCACCCCGAGCCGGAACAGTTTCAGCGCATCCGCAAGGCGGGGAATATCGATGCTCTCGTCCAGTTCCACCGACATCAGGCCGGAGCGCCCGGTCAGTCCGGGGACCATATTGGGACCCGGCGAAAGGACCGCCGTCACGCTGGGATGGCATGACAGCCTGTCGACGAAGAAATCCGCGCTCGCCTGGTGCTGGCGCATGCGGGCACCGAGCGTGCGCAGGCCCCTCGTCAGCAGAAACGCCTCGAAGGGCGCCAGCTTGCCGCCGAGCAGCGGCAGGCTCAGGTCCCGGATCCGGTTGACGAGCTCGGCGCGGGCCACCACCACCCCGGCCACAGTGTCCGAATGGCCGGAGATATATTTGGACGCCGAATGAATGACGATATCAATACCGAGCGTCAGCGGCCGCTGAAACAGCGGCGTCGCCCAGGAATTGTCGACAGCCGTCAGGGTCCCGTGTCTCTTTGCATGGGCGGCCACGGCGCCGAGATCCATGGCCTGGAAGACCACCGAATTCGGGCTTTCCAGATAGGCGAGCTTCACGCCCGCCAGGAGGTCCGGATCCTTCTCGAATGCCTCGACGGGATGGTAGCTCACCTCCACGCCGAACGGCCGCATCAGCCGTTCGAAGAGGCGATAGGCATCCGGATAGACATGTTCCACGCAGGCGATCCGGTCGCCGGGCCGGACAAAGGCGAAAACGGTCGATGAGATGGCCGCCATGCCCGAGGCGAAGCCGACCGCCGCCTCTCCCTGTTCGGCCGCCGCAACCAGGTCTTCAAAGGCCGCCACCGTGGGATTCTGGACGCGGGTGTAAAGCGGATCGTTCGACCGCCCGGCCATCCGGTCCTCGAACGCCTGGTAACTGTCGAAGGTGAACAGCGATGTCTGTACAATCGGCGGCACGACGGCCCCGCCGGCATCCTCGGCGGCAGCCGCCAGCAAGGTATCGAGCGAAAACCCGTCCGGGCCGGACTCAGCCATCATGTGCCTCATGTGCCTCGGAGATTTTCTGCGTCTCGGCGCAGACCATGTCGATGATGGTGCCGGCCAGTCCGGCGGCCGCATCCTCGTCACCGGCGATGATCGCGTCGGCGAGCGGGCGGTGCAGCGGGATCGACTCCTGGCCGAGATGGGGCTTGCCGAACGGTGTGTCGTAAATGTCGTGGAAGCACTTCTGGATCTGGTCGATGAACTGACGGAACAGGGGATTGCCCGTCGCATCGTGAATGGCATAGTGAAACCGGTGGTCGGCCGGGCGCCAGTCTTCGCCGGCCTCGTAAACGGCCATCAGCTCGGCGGCGCGCGCATTGATGAGTCTGCGCTGGTCCGGCGTCGCAAGGCGGCAGGCGATCCGCACGGCCTCCATCTCCAGGGGACGGCGCACCTGAAGCATGCGCAGGAGACTGTTCGCCTCGTGCTTGATGGTGAGCGCCACGCGCAAGGTGTTGCGGGAGATCTCCGCCGTGAGCCTGGTCCCCGCCCCTTTGTTGCGGCTGACGACGCCCATGCTTTCCCAGGTTTTCAGCGTCTCGCGAATGGTCGAGCGGCCGATGCCGAGGCGCTGCACCAGCGCCAGCTCGGGCGGCAGTCGGTCGCCGACCTTGAGCCCGTCGTCCTCGATCAGCTTGATGAGCGCATGAGGTACGTCCCGGGGCCCTTTTGCCGGAACGGTTTCGATTTCGACCCTCTTTTGCGGTGATATTTCCGACATGAACCGACGCCGACCCCACTTCTGCTTCCATCAAACGATATCACTATGTCTGACATTGTAAAGACTATGTCTGACATAGTTTTCGGGAAAATCGTTTCGGGCAGCAACCGGCTAGGGAACTTTCCCCGTTAGGGCGGGTTGAAAAAGGCCGGTGCGCGCAACATCCGGCGTGAGGAGGCCGGTTTCGCGAAGAAAAAATCCGGACACCAAGAAGAAAGCCCGGTGGCGGCACCGGTAATTTCACCAAGGCAGATGGACCGGATGGTCAAAAAAGCCATGTAAGGAGTGCCAGTTCAAACGGAATGATGAGAAAAATTGCAGGAAATGACCTTGAATATCAACAACTTGAAAGACCTGCATTCCGTGCATTCCAGACATGCAAAATAGGAGGGGTCTTCTTGAATTCCGTCATTGAATTCTTAACTTTCGTAGGTTAGTTGTCGCCGAAAGTCAGACACCATCATCCCAGCCAAGGCTGGGCCTTCAGGAGGTCGCCATGACCCGTGATGAGCTTATTCGTGAATACAAAGTACACAGTGGAACATGGCCGGCGCTGGTCGGCGTCTACGCTCTTATCGTGGGCACCATGGTCCTGTCCGGCTATATGATGGTCGGCTGATCGGCCACGCGCCTGCAATCAGCCGAACGAATACCAAACACCCCCGGTCTTGCGAAGACCGGGGGTGTTGGTTTTTGCCTTGCGGCCAGCCGTGACAAGTCCGGACTGAGCGGCCGGCCCCGGATTTCCCGGAGCCGGAGCCTCAGACGTTTGCGCTCTCGCCGATCTCGTCGACGCCGCGTTCCTCCAGCAGCGTCGTGAGCCAGTTCGGGTCCATTTCCGGCACGGACGACAGCAGCAGGTCCGTATAGGGATGGTGCGGCGGCGTGAACATTTCGTCCTTCGGCCCCTGTTCGACCACCCTTCCCTTCTGCATCACCACCACCTCATCGGCAATCGAGCGCACCGTTGCCAGGTCGTGGGTGATGAACATATAGGCGAGGTTCAGCTCCTGCTGCAGCCTGTCGAGCAGCTTGAGGATGCCTTCCGCGACGAGCTGGTCCAGAGCACTGGTGACCTCGTCACAGATGATGAAGGACGGCTCGGCCGCCAGGGCGCGGGCAATGCCGACACGCTGCTTCTGTCCGCCGGAGAGCTCCGGCGGGTAGCGGCTGTAGTATTGCGACGGCTCCAGCTCGATGAGGTCGAGCAACTCGTCCACCCGGCTCTTCAGGGCGGCGCCATGCAGCCCGCTGTAGAACTGCGCCGGACGGCCGATGATGTCGCTGATGCGGATTTTCGGGTTAAGCGCCGTGTCCGCCATCTGGTAGATCATCTGCGCCTGGCGAAGCTGTTGCTTTGTCCGGTCCGTGTATTTGGGCGGCAGTTCTTCGCCGTTGTACAGGATCTTGCCCTTCGTCGGCGGCAGCAGCCCCGTGATGCAGCGCGCCGTCGTCGACTTGCCGGATCCCGATTCCTCGACGACGGCAACCGTCATGCCCGGATAGATGTCGAACGAGACGTCCTCGAGCACCTTGGTCTTGCCGTAGGCAGCATCGATGCCCTGAACCGACACGATCGGCTTGACGTCGGGCCCGGTCGGCCGCGCCTTTTGCGGGCGTTTGAAGCTGCGCACGGCCCACAGGCTCTTGGTGTAGTCCTCCTTGGGCCTGTCGAGCATCTGCTCGGTCGGCGCCTCTTCGACTTCCTCGCCCTTGAGCAGCACCTTGATCGTATCGGCCATCTGCGCCACGACCGCCAGATCGTGGGTGATGTAGATCGCGGCGGTGTTGAACTGATCGACAATGTCCCGGATCGCGGCCAGAACCTCGATCTGCGTGGTCACGTCCAGCGCCGTGGTCGGCTCGTCGAAGATGATCAGATCCGGGCGGCAGGCCATGGCCATGGCGGTCATGGCACGCTGCAGCTGGCCGCCGGACACCTGGTGCGGATAGCGGAAGCCGATTTCCTTCGGGTTGGGCAGCCTCAGGCGATGGTACAGCTCCATCGCGTCTTCCTGCGCCTCGACGCGCTTCTGGATGCGATACTGGATCGGCGCTTCCGTATGCTGGTCGATGATCCTGTGGGCGGGGTTGAACGAAGCCGCAGCCGACTGCGCCACATAGGCGATCCGCGAGCCGCGCAGGGCCCTCAGGTCGCTTTCAGAGGTCGTCGTCAGCTCCATCCCGTCGAACTCGATCGAGCCGCCGGAAATCCGGCAGCCGTCGCGGGCAAAGCCCATGGCGGCCAGGCCGATGGTCGATTTTCCGGCACCCGATTCCCCGATCAGGCCCAGCACCTCGCCCTTGTGCAGGGTAAGGTCGACCCCGCGGACGATCTCGATCCATTTCTCGTCGGAATAGCCTTCGATGCGAAGGTCCCTGATTTCGAGCAGTACGTCTCTTTTCGGCACCATGCTCAAACCTCCTTCAGTCCGGATGTGCGGAACAGCATCCAGTCGACGACGAAGTTCACCGCAACCGTCAGCAGCGCAATGGCTGCTGCGGGAATGAGCGGCGTCAGTTCGCCGAATGATATCAGCGTCGCGTTCTCGCGCACCATCGAGCCCCAGTCCGCGGTGGGCGGCTGAATGCCCAGGCCGAGGAAGGAAAGGCCGGCGATCAGCAGGAACACGAAGCAGAACTCCAGGCCGAACTCGGCAATCAGCGGGGCGGTCGAGTTCGGCAGGATCTCCCTGCGGATAAGGTACCACGTCCCCTCCCCGCGCAGCTTTGCCGCCTCGATATAGTCCATCACCACCACGTTACCGGCCACCGCCCGGGTGAGACGGAAGACGCGCGGCGAGTAGATCACGGCGATAACCACCACGATGACGAACAGGTTGGTCCCGAAGATACTGAGCATCAGCAGGGCGAAGATCAGCGACGGCACGGACATGATCACGTCCGCGGCCCGTCCCATGAGCTGGTCGAACCAGCCGCCCTTGGTCGCCGCGAGGAGGCCGGCGAAGGCCCCCATCACGAACGCCATGGCGGTTGCCAGCAGGGCGAGCCCGACGGAGTTGCGCGCGCCGTAGATGATACGGCTGAACATGTCCCTTCCGAGCTGGTCGGCGCCCAGGAGCAGGGTCTCATCGGCCGGGGCGAAAGCGGACGATACCACTTGCGCCTCCCCGAACGGGGCAATGACCGGCGCGAAGATCCCGGCAATGGCGTAGGTGAAGATCACGAACATGCCGAATGACGCTGTCAGCGGCGCGGTTCGCAACTCCTTGCCAACGCCTTCCGGAGCGATGATGATCAGGAATTCGCGGAACGCATAGGACGTCCCCGCGGCCAGCGCCAGGAGCCCCGCAGCGACGGTGACGAACCACAGGGCAGGCACCCCGCCGATGATCCCCATGATGAAGGATGCCAGGGTGAGCGAGAAGATCAGGACGAATACTTCCCGCTTGTTGAAATAGGCTGCCAGACAGGATGCTCCGATCAGCAGCGCGTAATAGCCGACGACAAATGTGCTCATATCGCTGCCCTCACTTCGGATGCCGCAAACGCGGATTGGTCAAGATCGCTCCGACATCGGCTGCCAGGTTCAGCAGGATGAAGGTTGCCGCGAAGATGAGGCAACAGGCCTGGACGATCGGGAAATCGCGCTTGGCCACCGCGTCGACCAGAAGCTGGCCGATGCCCGGATAGACGAAAACCACCTCGACCAGAACCACGCCGGTGATGAGATAGGCCAGGTTCAGTGCGACGACGTTGATGATCGGCGCCCACGCATTGGGCAGGGCATGTTTGACGATGACGCGCCAGGGCGGCACGCCCTTGAGCCGCGCCATCTCGATATAGGGCGAGGCCAGAAGGTTGATGATCGCCGCCCGTGTCATGCGCATCATGTGGGCGGTCACCACCAGCACCAGCGTGATCGCCGGCAGGAACGTCCGGTGCAGCAGTTCGGCGAAGGTCAGGTCGCTGCCGAGGCTTGCAATCGCCGGAAAGTAGTTCGTCTTCACCGCCAGATAGAGGATGAGGACATATCCGAGGAAGAACTCCGGAGACGAGATCGACGTCAGCGTCACCACGTTGGCGACACGGTCGAAGAGCGTGTTGCGCAACAGGGCGACGATGATGCCGAGGACGATCGAAACCGGAACCGCGATCACCGCAGCGTAGGTCGCAAGGAACAGTGTGTTGACGAACCGGGCACTGATCGCGGTGCTGACCCGTTCGCCTGAGACGAGAGACACTCCGAAATCACCCGTCAGCGCCCCGCCCAGCCACGCGAAATAGCGAACGAAAACAGGCTGGTTGAGGCCGAGCCTTTCCCGAAGTGCGGCAACGGTCTCTTCCGTCGCCCCCTGGCCGAGAACCGCCTGGGCAATGTCGCCGGGAAGCAGTTCGACCGCAAAAAAGATAAGGATTGAAACCACAAACAGCGTGATTACACCCAAGCCAAGCCGCTTCAGGACCAGCTGCAGGATGTCCCCCATATGTCCCTCCAGAACATGAACGCCTCCCGCTGAGGGGCAGGCACATAGCCGGGCGACATCCTGTCTGCGTTTATGAAAATGCTTCGACGGCGCCCGGTAACGGAGTTGGGACTGCCCCGGGTCCGGGACAGTCCCTGTCTTGGGGACCGCGGTCACCTGACCACGATCCCGTCTTGTCCCCTATCAGGTTTCGAACCACCAGCGGCTTGCAGCCCGGCCGCCGTCGTTCTCCCAGCTGGCTGCCAGGTTCTCGGGCGTCCCCACCTTCGAGCTGTTCGCGTAGACGAAGTTGTTGAAGAACGGGATGATCGTGCCGCCGTCGTCCTTCGCAAGGACCGCCATCTCGCTGTACATTTCCTTCCGCCGCTCCTCGTCGAGCTCGGCTTTCGCCTGCAGCAGAAGTTCGTTGAAGCGCTCGTTCTGCCAATGGGACTCGTTCCACGCCGCGTCTTCCTTGTAGGCCAGCGTGTACATCACGTCCGGCGTCGGACGTGCGCCCCAGGATACCAGGCAGAAGGGCTTCTTCAGCCAGACATCAGAGTAGTAGCCGTCGTTCGGTTCGCGCACGACGTTGATGTTGATGCCGGCGGCCTTGGCATGCTCGGCATAAAGAACCGCCATGTCGACGGCACCGGCATAGACGCTGTCCGCGGTGCTGAGGCTGACGGAAAGACCTTCCGCGCCCGCCTTCTTCAGCAGGGACTTGGCCTGGTCCGGGTCATATTCGCGCTGCGGAATGTCTTCCGGCCAATAGGGCTGGGCCGGCGAGTGGTGGAAATCGTTGGCCTTGGTCGCCGCACCGAAAGTGATCTTCTCGATGATGTCGTCCCGGTTCATGGCCAGCTTCAGCGCGTTGCGCACGTCGACATTGTCGAACGGCGCCGTGTCGCAGAACATCGGCAGCGTGATGGCCGCCGCGGACGGGATGTTGTGAATGACGATATTCGGATTACGCTGCAGGAGCGCCATCGTCTTCAGTTCGATGAGCGACACGGCATCCACGTCGCCTGTCACCAGCGCGGTCTGACGTGCATTCGGGTCGTTCAGCGTGATCATGACGACTTCGTCGAAATAAGCGCCTTCCCGGTGCCAGCCGTCATGCCGGCTCAGGTTGAACTGAACGCCGAACTCGCCGCTGTCGATCTTGTACGGGCCGGAGCCGTCGCCGGATTGCCAGTCGATCGTCCCGTCGTCGTTCGCCGGGCAGATCGCCAGGTGGTAGTCGGTCATCAGCCACGGGAAATCCGCGTTGCCGCGGGACAGCTTGACCACCACCGTGTAGTCGTCGTCCTTGGTGATGTCTTCGACGTCTGTCAGAAGGGCTTTTGCCGCCGAGGTTGTGTCTTCGCCGCGGTGGTGGTTCAGCGATGCGATCACGTCATCGGCTATCACCTTCTTGCCGCTGTGGAAGGAAGCCTTGTCCGTCAGCTTGAACGTCCACTGCTTCGCATCGGGAGACGGTTCCCAGCTGTCCGCAATATCAGGGCCGAGAGAACCGTCGCCCATGATCATGGTGAGATAGCTGCGGTGGGTGTGGCCAAGGAAAATCATCACGCGGGTCAGGTAGGTGCCCGGATCGTGAGAGTCGGAGGTGTTCCCGTCGTGGATCCCCCAGCGGAACGTGCCGCCTTTTTTCGGTTCCGCTTTCGCTTTGGTCGACCAGAGGCCCGTCGCCGTGGTTGCAGTCAGACCGGCCAAAACGGAATAGCGGATAAAATCGCGTTTCGTGATGCCACCCGTACGGGCCGCCTTTTCTAGGCGATTAAGTAACTCGGTGTCTTTGGACTTTGTCATGGTGTCTCCCCTTCGGATCCTTGCGTCGCCGTTTTGCCGGTCTCGTTGTCCCCAGCCAGCTTCGCAGACTCCTGCGATCTGAAAAGCTGATTTGCGACATGGCCCTAGCAAAACACGAACTCCCGAAGACCGCCACCCCTTTGAGCAAATTCATTGTTTCAATTTTTTAATGCTCCGGAAGACAGCCGGCCCTCCAAACAAGCAGACTGTTTTCGCTCAACTGTCCGCGTTTCATCCGCAGTCTGTGAGCGCTTCCTGACAATGTTTTCATTTTGCCGACATTTTCTCGAAAACATCTGTGAAGGGGCCTCAAATATGATTGCTCTGTCATTGATATACCTCCATCCCATCAGGTTAGAGGCGGCAGGAAAACCCGAAAAAGCCTTGTCATTCCTGCGGATATCCTCGTGTTATGCCACCTCCCCGCCTGCCGGAGGGTCCGGTCGCGTTGCAGGATGGGCCCGTTGTCGCTTGAGGTGGATTTTATGCCGGTGTTCGCCGGGATACCTGACAGTTTCGGGACCTTTCGTTTCCGCAGGGCGCACAGCATTTGCGGACGGCCCGCACCGTTGGAAACCGGTTCCGGCACACGGCGGGCCGGTTTCAGCGGCCCTGAACAGGTTGTATCAAAAGTTGTGGAGTTTCAATTTCACGCAAACTTCAGGATCGGTCGCGGCCTTCAGGCCGGCGGCCGTGACCCCGCAAGGCGCGCGAAAACGGGGCAGGGCAGATCTTAACCGATCTGCGCCGTCGCCTCGATTTCGATCAGCGCTTCGTCCTCGATCAGCCCCGCGACCACCACGACCGACATGGCCGGGAAATGCCGGCCGAGCACCCGCCGGTAGGCCTCGCCGACCTCCTTCTGGCGCGCCAGGTATTCGCGCTTGTCGGTGATGAACCAGGTCAGGCGGACGATATCGGTCACCGCGCCGCCGGCTTCCTCGACGATGGCGGCGATATTGGCCAGCGTCTGTTCCATCTGGCCGACAAAATCCGCCGTCTCGAACACCTGGTCCTTGTTCCAGCCGATCTGGCCGCCGATATGCAGCGTCTGCCCCTTGGTCAGCACCCCGTTGGCGTAGCCTTTCGCGGGAGCCCAGCCGTCCGGATGAATGGTTGTGATCGTCATGGTTCCTGTTCTTCCCCTGCACAGACCTGGAGCGTTTCGGGCCGGACCTGCGGCCTGCCCCCGGCAATTGCGCTTTCAAGCGCCTGCCCTGTTGAAAACCGCGGGCCGCCCCGCACACACGAAGACGAGCCCCGCCGGATCGCAGCGCTTGGACATGACGGCTGCCGGAAGCGGGACATGGCTCAGACCCCGATATACTGATGGGTGATGTCGTCGCTCAGTTCCCCGATCGCACCGGCCCATACGGTCCTGCCCCGTTCCAGGATCGTCGCCCGGTCGCAAATCTCTCTCAGCTCCCTGAGCGACTTGTCGATCACCAGGATCGACAGGCCGGTTTCCGCCTTGAGAAGCCGGATCACCGACCAGATTTCCTGGCGGATGATCGGGGCGAGGCCCTCGGTCGCCTCGTCCAGGATCAGCAGTTTCGGATTGGTCATCAGCGCCCGCCCGATGGCCAGCATCTGCTGTTCGCCGCCCGACAGCGAGGCCGCGCGCTGGCCGCGCCGTTCGCCCAGGCGCGGGAACAGCTCGACGACGCGCTCGAACGTCCAGGCGCCGCGCCGGGCGGCGGCGGTCAGGTTTTCCTGCACGCTCAAGCTGCCGAAACAGCGCCGCCCTTCCGGTACAAGGCCCAGCCCGAGCCGCGCTGCCCGGTAACTTGCCAGCCTGCCGAGATCTTTGCCGTCAAATGTCAGCGTCCCGCCTGCGGGCAGCATCCGGCAGATGCATTTGACCGTCGTGCTCTTGCCCATGCCGTTGCGGCCGAGCAGGGCCAGCACCTCGCCTTCCCCGATCTGGAGGTCCACCCCGAAGAGGGCCTGGCTCGGGCCATAGGACGCCGTGACGCCGGACAGTGTCAGAAGACTCATGCTTCGTCCCCCAGATAGGCTTCGCGCACGGCCGCATCGGCGCGGATCTCATCGACGGTGCCGGTGGCGATCACCTCGCCATAGACAAGCACGCTGATCCGGTCGGCCAGAGAAAACACCGCATCCATGTCGTGCTCGACCAGCAGGATCGGCGCTTCCGCCCTGAGCGCGTCCAAAAAGCCGGTCAGCCGCTTGGAGCCTTCCGGTCCCATGCCGGCCATCGGTTCGTCCATCACCAGCGCCTTCGGCCGCAGCGTCAGCGCCACGGCAACCTCCAGCTGGCGGCGCTGGCCGTGGCTGAGTTCGGCCGTGCGGCGGCGGGCGTGATCCTGCAGGCCGACCCGGGCAAGCGCTTCTTCGGCCGTCTCGCGCAGGCCCTTGTCGCTGAGCGCGTTCGACCAGAAGCGCCAGGGTCTGCCACCGGCCCCGAGCGCGCCGAGAACGGCGTTTTCCAGCACGGTGTCCTCCATGGCGAGGGAAGAGATCTGGAACGTCCGCCCCAGCCCGGCCCGCGCCCGTTCGCGCGCGGCCTTGTGGGTGACGTCCCGCCCGTGCAGGCGGACGGAGCCGGCATCCGGTCTCAACGTGCCGCAGATCTGGCCGATCAGCGTCGTCTTGCCTGCACCGTTCGGCCCGATGATCGCGTGGATTTCACCGGGCCTCAGGTCGAGGGAAATGTCCCGGCTGGCCCTGAGCGCACCGAAACTCTTGCTGATGCCGAGGGTTTGAAGAACCGGCTCAGTCATGGACCGCCTCCCGTCCGCAGATCATGCCGATCAGGCCGCCCCGGCCGAAGAGCACGATGAGAAGCAGGAGCAGTCCGAGATAGATGTGCCAGTACTCGCTCAAGCCGCCGAGCCAATGTTCGAGCGCGACGAAGACGAGCGCGCCGATCACCGGACCGAACAGACGCCCGACACCGCCGAGAATGACGAAGATCATGATCTCGCCGCTGGTCTGCCAGCTGAACATGACGGGACTGACGAACCGGTTCAGATCCGCAAACAGCGCGCCCGCAAGGCCGGCAATGGCGCCGGAAAGCACGAAGGCGACGAGACGCAGGCGCGTCGGATCCAGCCCGACGGTCTCGACCCGCACCGGCGCCTGGCGCGCGGCGTTGAGGGCGAGGCCGAACGGCGAGCCGGCGAGCTTCCAGGCAAACACCAGCACCAGGCAGAGCAGGCCCAGGCACAGCCCGTAGAACTGGATCGGGTCCAGCGTATTGAGCCCGGGGAACCCGTTGCGAACATAGATCGACAGGCCGTCCTCGCCGCCGTATTCCGCCCAGGAAATGGCGAAGAAGAAGAACATCTGACCGAAGGCCAGCGTGATCATGATGAAATAGACCCCTGTCGTGCGCAGCGACAGGATCCCGATCACCAGCGCGGCCAGCGCCGACAGGACCACCGCCGCCAGCCAGATCACCGGCATGGACTTGGTGCCCTCGATCAGGAACGGCCATTCGCTGAGCGCCGTGTAGGTCTGGGCGTGATGGGCCAGAATGCCCATCGCATAGCCGCCGACCCCGAAGAACACCGCATGCCCGAGACTGACCAGCCCGCCGAGCCCCAGGGCAATGTTGAGCCCGATCGCCGCGATGGCGAAGATCGCCGCCCGGGTCATCAGGGTGATGGTGAAAGGCTCGTCCGCCAGCACCGCCCAGAGCGGGATCAAGGCGAAGAGGGCGAGCGTCAGCGCGTTCACATAGGCTTCTCTGATCATGCGCGCACCCCGAACAGTCCGGAGGGCTTGAGGATCAGCACCGCCGCCATGAGAACGTAGATCGCCATGGAGGCCAGCGAGGAGCCGATCGAGGTTGCCGTCGAGGGATCGAAAAACAGCTTCATGATTTCAGGCAGGAAGATGCCGCCGAGCGTGTCGGTCAGGCCAACCAGGACGGCGCCGATCAGCGCGCCCTTGATCGAGCCGATACCCCCGATGACGATGACCACGAAGGCCATGATCAGCACGGGCTCGCCCATGCCGACCTGGACGGATTGAATGGCTCCGACCAGCGCCCCGGCAAGCCCCGCCAGGGCCGCGCCGAGCGCAAAGACGATGGTGTAGAGCCTGGCAATGTCGATGCCGAGCGCGGCGATCATCTCCCGGTCGTTTTCACCGGCGCGGATCTGGACGCCAAGGCGTGTTTTCGAGATCAGGAGATAAAGGCCGGCCGCAACCGCCAGTCCGACGATGATGAGCGCCAGACGGTAGAACGGATATTCGATCCCGCCGGGCAGGGTAACAGGTCCGGACAGATATGCCGGAACGTTCAGATAAAGTGGGAACGAACCGAATATCCAGCGCGTGCCCTCGGAAAAGATCAGGATCAGCGCGAATGTGGCCAGCACCTGGTCGAGGTGATCCTTGTCGTAGAGCCGCCGGATGACGATCAGTTCCACCAGCGCGCCGGCAATCGCCGCCCCGGCAAGCGCCGCCACCAGCCCGAGCAGAAACGATCCGCTCCAGGCCGCCACCGCCGCCGCGCAGAAGGCGCCGATCATGTAGAGCGAGCCGTGGGCGAGGTTGATCAGCCCCATCACGCCGAAGATCAGGGTCAGACCGGCCGCCATCAGGAACAGCATGATGCCGAATTGCAGGCCGTTCAGAACCTGCTCTATGAGCAATATCAGTGACATGAATCCCCCGCCCGTAGTACCGGCGCCTGGCTCGACCGGCTTGCGCGTGAAGACGCGAAGCTGATCCGGCCATGGCGCCGGTACAGGGTGCTTACCTTACATGCTGCACTCGGACCAGTAGGCATCGGCATGGCTGGTCAGCGCTGTGCCGATGATCTTGTTGGTGTAGACGTCACCCTCCTTGATCACCTCGCGGACATAGATGTCCTGGATCGGATGGTGGTTGGGGCCGAACCTGAAGTTGCCGCGGGTCGACTTGAAATCGGCTTCTTCAAGAGCCGCCCGGAAGGCGTCCGCGTCATTCACGTCCGCCTTCGCCATGGCGGAGAGCAGCAGGTTGGCGGTGTCGAAGCCCTGGGACGCATAGAGCGACGGCAGGCGGCCGTATTCGGCCTGGAAGCTCTCGACAAAGGCCTTGTTGGTCTCGTTGTCGATGTCCTTGCTCCACTGGCTGGTGTTCTTGACACCGAGCGCCGCATCGCCGACGGCCTGCAGGATGCCCTGGTCGAAGGAGAAGGCCGGGCCGACCACCGGAAGGTCGACACCGGAATCCTTGTACTGCTTCAGGAAGGAAATCCCCATGCCGCCGGGCAGGAAGAAGAACACGCCATCGGCGCCCGAGGCCCGGATCTGGGCGATCTCGGCAGCATAATCCGTCTGGCCGAGCTTGGTGTAGATCTCGCCGGCAAGCTCACCCTTGTAGAAGCGCTTGAAACCGGTCAGGGCGTCCTGGCCGGCAGGATAGTTCGGCGCCAGGATGAAGGTATTCTTCAACTCGGCGAAATTCGCATAGGCACCGGCCGCCTCGTGAAGGTTGTCGTTCTGCCAGGCGACGTTGAAGTAGTTCGGATGGCAGCCCTTGCCGGCAAGCTGGGACGGACCGGCATTCGGCGACAGATAAAACTTGCCCTGCGCGGTGACCGAAGGAATGACCGCCATGGCCAGGTTCGACCAGATGATGCCGGTCAGCACGTCGACTTTCTCCGCCTGCACCATCTTGTCGGAGAGTTGCACCGCAACGTCCGGCTTCTGCTGATCGTCCTCGACGATCACCTCGATCTCTTCATTGCCCGATTGCTTCACCGCCAGCATGAAGCCGTCGCGCACATCGATGCCGAGACCGGCGCCGCCGCCCGACAGGGTCGTGATCATGCCGACCTTCACCGGCTCGGCCTGCGCGCCAGCGACGCTCACGGCCAGGGCGGCCGCGGCCGCCATCGTTACCAGTTTCATCATTCACTCCTGTTGATTAAAACCTGCTGTTCCACTTGGTTTCCACTCCATCCGCCCGGACTTGGGCGGCGGAAGCTTCGGGCTGTCATTTGTTCCCCGCATGCTTGCCCTGGCATGCGGGTTGATGGCACTCGTCGGTTCAGTGATCCGGCCGCAGCCGGAAACGCTGGATCTTGCCGGTTGCCGTTTTCGGCAAAGTCTCGGTGAAGACGATCGAGCGCGGATACTTGAATGGCGCGATCGTCGCCTTCACATGGTTCTGGAGCGCCTTGCGCATGTCGTCGGACGGCGCGGCGCCCTCGCTCAGCACCACATGAGCCTGGACGATCGCCCCGCGCTCCTCGTCCGGAACGCCGATCACGGCACATTCCTGGACCGCCGGGTGTGCCAGCAGGGCGGCCTCCACCTCGGGTCCGGCGATGTTGTAGCCGGCCGAGATGATCATGTCGTCGTTGCGGGCGGCAAAGTGCAGGTGGCCGTCCTCGCTCATGGAGAAACTGTCGCCGGTGATGTTCCAGCCGTCGGCCACATACTGGCGCTGGCGGTCGTCGGCGAGATAGCGGCAGCCGGTCGGCCCGCGCACCGCCAGCCGCCCGACCTCCCCGGCCGGGACCGGCTTGCCGTCCTGGCCGATGATCCTGACCTCATAGCCGGTCACCGGTTTGCCGGTGCAGGCGGGCTTGTGGTCCTCGAAGCGGTTGGAAATGAAGATGTGCAGCATCTCGGTCGACCCGATGCCGTCCAGCATCGGTTTGCCGGTCTTTTTCATCCAGGCTTCGTAGATCGGCGCCGGCAGCGTTTCGCCCGCGGACACCGCCGCGCGAAGCGACGACAGGTCGGCCCCCTCCTCCATCGCCTGCAGCATCACCCGGTAGGCCGTCGGCGCCGTGAAGCACACGGTGGCTTTGTATTTCTGGATGATGTCGATCATGTTCGGCGGCGAAGCGTTCTCCAGAAGCGTCGCGGCCGCGCCGAACCGCAGCGGGAACACCGCCAGCCCGCCGAGGCCGAAGGTGAAGGCCAGCGGCGGCGAGCCGACAAAGACGTCGTCGGGCGTCACGCCGAGCACTTCTTTGGCATAACCGTCCGCGATGATCAGCAGGTCGCGGTGGAAATGCATCGTGGCCTTCGGCGTACCGGTCGAACCGGAAGTGAAGCCGAGCAGCGCGACGTCGTCGCGGCCCGTCGGCACCGCGTCGTAGTGCACGGGTTTTTCCAGCGCCAGATGGTCCAGTTCGGCCTCGTGGTTGGACGTGCCGTCAAAACCGACCACCTTTTTCAGGAACGACGAGGTCCTGGCGCAGGCCTCCATCTCGTCCATCAGGCGCGTGTCGCAGAGCGCGAACTCGACTTCGGCCTTGTCGACAACCTTGGAAAGCTCGCCCGCCCGCAGCATCGGCATCGTGTTGACGACGACGGCCCCGGCCTTGGTGGCGGCGAGCCAGCAGGCGACCATCGCCGGATTGTTCGCCGAACGGATCAGCACCCGGTTGCCCGGCTTCACGCCGAGATCGTCGGTGAGGGCATGGGCGAGGCGGTTGGTCCAGTCGGACAGTTCCTTGTAGGTCCGCCGGCGGCCGTTGCCGATCAGGGCCGTATGATCGCCGAAGCCCTTCTCGACCATCCTGTCGGTGAGTTCCACGGCGGCATTCAGCCGCTCGGGATAGGAGAACCCGTCGAGCAGGAAGACGGGCCACGTGTCTTCCGGCGGAAGGTTGTCGCGGGTGAAGGTATCGACATGAGCGGACGGACCAAGCATTGGATCAGTCTCCCTGGAAGGCGCCGATTGTCTGGCGTGCGATTATGATTTTCTGGACATCCGAGGCTCCCTCGTAGATGCGAAGGGCGCGGATCTCGCGATAGAGCTTCTCCACGGCGGAGCCGGAGCGGACGCCGTCGCCGCCGTGAAGCTGGACGGCCTTGTCGATGACCTGCTGCGCCTGGTCGGTGGCAAACAGCTTTGCCATGGCCGCTTCGCGGGTCACGCGCGGCGCGCCGCTGTCCTTCGTCCAGGCCGCCCGGTAGACCAGCAGTGCGGCGGCATCGATGTCCAGCGCCATGTCGGCGATATGCCCCTGGACCAGTTGAAGGTCGGCCAGCGGCGCGCCCTGGATTTCGCGGGTCGTGACGCGCTTGAGAGCTTCGTCCAGCGCGCGCCGGGCAAATCCGAGCGCGGCGGCGGCAACGGTCGAGCGGAAGATGTCGAGGACCGACATGGCGATCCTGAACCCTGCTCCCGGCGTGCCGATCATATTTTTCTTCGGAACACGGCAGCCGGTAAAACGCAGGGTGGCAAGGGGATGGGGCGCTATCGTCTCCAGGCGTTCGGTGATTTCGAACCCATTGAGGTCGGGCGTGACGATGAAGGCGGACAGGCCTTTTGCTCCCGGGGCCTCGCCGGTTCTGGCAAAGAGCGTGTAGAGATCGGCAATGCCGCCGTTGGAAATCCAGGTCTTCTCGCCGTCAAGGACATAGGCGTCGCCGTCCTCCATCGCGGTCATGGTGGAATTGGCGACATCGGAACCCGACTGGGGCTCGGTGAGGGCAAAGGCCGAAACCGCCGCGCCGGACCGGGTCTTCGGCAGCCATTCGGCCTTCTGCTCGTCCGTGCCGAACAGCGAAATCGCGCCGGTGCCGAGGCCCTGCATGGCAAAGGCGAAATCCGCCAGCCCGTCATGGCGTGCAAGGGTCTCGCGGATGATGCACAGGCTCCGCACGTCGAGCACCCCGTCCGCAGCCCCGGAATAGTCCAGAAAACCGGCCGCGCCCAGGTCCTTCACCAGGCCGAGGCAGGCCGCGTCCGTGTCGCTGTGGTCGACATGACCAAGCGCGGAGCGGGCCCACGTCTCAAGATCATCCGCCAGCTTCCGGTGCCGATCCTCGAAAAACGGCCAGTGAAGGAAGGACTTGTCTGGCATCAGTCGCCCTCGAACACCGGTTTTTCTTTTTTCACGAACGCCTCGTAGGCGCGGTGGAAGTCCTTGCCCTGCATGCAGATCGCCTGCGCCTGGGCTTCCGCCTCGATGGCCTGGTCCAGGCTCATCGACCATTCCTGGGCAAGCATCGTCTTGGTCATCGAATTGGCGAAGGTCGGCCCGGCCGCGATCCTTTCGGCCATCTCCATCGCCGCCCCTTCGAGGGCAGCCGCCTCGACCACGGAATTGAAGAAGCCCCAGGCGAGGCCTTCCTCGGCCTTCATCGAGCGGCCGAGATAGAGAAGTTCGGCCGCCCGGCCCTGGCCGATGATCCGGGGCAGGATCGCGCAGGCGCCCATGTCGCAGCCGGCCAGCCCGACGCGGTTGAACAGAAAGGCGACCTTCGCCTGCGGTGTCGCGATCCGCAGGTCCGACGCCATCGCCATGATCGCCCCCGCCCCGGCGCAGATACCGTCGACGGCGGCAATGACCGGCTTGCCGCAGCCGAGCATCGCCTTGACCAGATCGCCGGTCATGCGGGTGAAGGCCAGCAGTTCCTTCATGGTCATCCGGGTCAGCGGGCCGATAATGTCGTGAACATCGCCGCCGGAACTGAAATTGCCGCCATTGGGCAGGATCACCACGGCATGAACGTCGTCGGCATAGACCAGATCGCGGAACCAGTCGCGCAGTTCCGCATAGCTTTCGAAGGTCAGCGGGTTCTTCCGCTCCGGCCGGTTCAGGGCGATGCGGGCGATACCGTCCGCGATCTCGCACCGGAAATGGCTCACGTCACTGCGCATCGATCGGCTCCTTCTCGCTCTGTCGGCTCAGGATCATGTCCAGCGTGCCAGACAGTTCTTCGACATGCTGTGCCGAGAGACCGGCCAGCAGCGTGTCGATCCAGCCCTCGTGGTGCCGCGCCAGACGTTGGAATTCGGCGGCGCCCTTCGGCGTCAGCCGCGCCACCTGCGCCCGGCGGTCGCCGGGAACGGCGACGCGAACCGCCAGTCCTTCCTGGGCCAGCTTGTCGACGATGCCGGTGACATTGCCGTTCGAGACTTTCAGGAAGGTGGAAAGCTCGCTCATCCTGAGCCCGTCGGGAAACCGGGCCAGCGCCGACATCACGTCGAAACGCGGCAGCGTCGTTCCATGCCGGTCGCGCAGATTGCGGCGGATTTCGGCCTCGATGCCGTTGACGGACTTCAGAAGCTTCAGCCAGACGCGCAACCGCGCCTTGGAAAGGGGCTCCTGCTGATGGGCTGGTGCGGACTTCAAATTTCCCCTCCTGAAAGGCTCAGCGCATGACCGTTGACGGCGGCGGCTCCCGGCGAGCAGAGCCAGAGCGCCGTCTCGGCGACTTCCGAGGGCAGGATGAAACGGCCTTGAGGATTGTCGGCCTTCAGCGTCTCCGCGGCCGCTTCGCGGCTGAGACCCGTCTTGGCGACGATGGTTTCGATCGAGCGTTCAAGCAGCGGCGTTTCGACAAATCCGGGGCAGATCGCATTGACCGTGATGCCGGTCCTTGCAAGTTCCCGCCCCAGCGACCGGGTCAGGCCGACAACCGCGTGCTTGGCGGCGCAATAGGCGCTGACATAGGGATAGCCCTTGAGCCCGGCGGTGGAGGCAATCGCAATCATCCGCCCCCAGCCCGCCGCCTTCATGTCCGGAAGGCCCGCCTGCCAGGCATTGACGACGCCGATGAGATTGACCGCGAGCATCGACTGCAAGGTCTCGGGCGTCATCTTGGCAAAAGGCACGCTTTCCGCCGCGCCCGCATTGGCGATGACGGCTTCGATCGGACCTATTTCGGCGCGCGCCGCTTCGAAGGCCGCGGCGGTCTCGTCCGGACTGGTGACATCGCAAACCTGATAGGGCAGCGCCTGCGCCGCCAGCTTTTCCTCGGTGCGACCGAGGATCGTGACGCGCGCGCCATGGGACGCAAGCAGCCGGGCGCAAGCGGCGCCGACGCCGCTGCCTCCCCCGGTGATGACGATGTGGCGTCCGGAAACACTCATGCCCGCAGGACCTCCGCTTCGCGGTCGGCCAGCCGCCACAATTGATCCCGGCCCGCCAGATAGGGCAGAGGCCAATCGGTCGCCGCGCGGTCGCCGATCCTGGCGGCCTCATGGAACGTCCAGTAGGGATCGGCCAGGTGCGGCCGGCCGACGGCGACAAGATCCGCCCGCCCGGCCATGAGAATCGAATTGGCGTGATCGGCCTCGTAGATGTTGCCGACGGCCATGGTCGGCAATCCGCCTTCGTTGCGGATGCGGTCGGAGAACGGCGTCTGGAACATGCGGCCGTAGACCGGCCTTGCATCGACCGACGTCTGGCCGGCGGAGACATCGACGAGGTCGACGCCGGCTGCCCGGAACATGCGCGCGATCTCCACCGCGTCGTCCGGCGTGATGCCTTCATCGCCCACCCAGTCATTGGCCGAGATGCGCACGGACATCGGCTTTTCCTGCGGCCAGACGGCGCGCATCGCCTTGAAGACCTCCAGCGGCCAGCGCATGCGGTTTTCCAGCGATCCGCCATAGTCGTCCCGGCGGATGTTGGAGACCGGCGAAATGAAGGAAGACAGCAGATAGCCGTGGGCGGCGTGCAGTTCGATCATGTCGAAGCCGGCGCGCCCGGCCATTTCCGCCGCGGCGACGAACTGGGCCTTGATCTCGTCCATCTCGCCCGGTGTGATCTCCCGCGGCATCGCGTTCCTGTCGGACCAGGGAATGGCAGAGGCCGAGACCACGTCCCAGTTGCCGTCCGGCAAGGGTTGGTCCATGCCTTCCCAGCCGATCCGCGTGGAGCCCTTGCGGCCCGAATGGCCGATCTGGCAGCAGATCTTGGCACTCGTTTCCAAATGGACGAAATCCGTCAGTCGTCTCCAGGCCGCCTCGTGCTCGGGCGCATAAAGCCCCGGGCAGCCCGGCGTGATCCGTCCCTCGGCGCTTACGCAGGTCATCTCGACAAACAAGAGCCCCGCCCCGCCCTTGGCGCGTTCGCCGTAGTGAACCATGTGCCAGTCGGTCGGCGCCCCGTCCACCGCCTTGTACTGCGCCATGGGCGAGACCACGACGCGGTTCTTCAACTCCATGTCCCGCAATTTGAACGGCGCGAACATCGGCGGTCTCACCGGCGCGTTGGAGGCGACGCCGGCCTGTTCCATGAACCAGCGCTCGGCCGATTCCAGCCATTTGGGATCGCGCAGGCGCAGGTTCTCGTGGCTGATGCGCTGCGAGCGGGTGAGCATGGAATAGTTGAGCTGCACGGGGTCGAGATGGAGATAGCGCCCCACATGCTCGAACCATTCCATCGAGTTGCGCGCCGCCGACTGCAGGCGCAGCACTTCCAGCCTGCGATCCGCCTCGTAGCGCGCGAAGGCAGACCGCATGTCCGCTTCGTCATGCAGGAAATTCGCCAGGGAAATCGCCGATTCCAGCGCCAGCTTGGTGCCCGATCCGATGGAGAAATGCGCAGTCGCGGCCGCGTCGCCCAACAGGACGACATTCTCATGGCTCCACTTCTCGCACAGGACGCGCGGGAACCTGATCCAGGCCGAGCCGCGCAGGTGCCTGGCATTGCTCATCAGCGCGTGACCGCCCAGGTGATCCTTGAAGATCTCCTCGCAGGTCCTGATGCTTTCCTCCTGGCTCATCTCGCCGAAGCCGAAGGCGTCGAACGTGTCCTGCGCGCACTCGACAATGAACGTCGCCGTGTCGGCATCGAACTGGTAGGCATGCGCCCAGACCCAACCGTGCTCGGTTTCCTCGAAGATGAAGGTGAAGGCGTCGGCAAATTTCTGGTGCGTTCCCAGCCAGACGAACTGGCACAGGCGCCGGTCGATTTCCGGCTTGAACGTATCGGCATAGAGCGCACGGGTTTTCGAGTTCAGACCGTCACTGGCAACCACCAGGTCATAGTCGCGCCGATAGTCCTCCGCGCTTTCCGCTTCCGTTTCGAATTTCAGATTGACGCCGAGCTCTATTGCGCGCGCCTGAAGGAGCAACAACAACTTCATGCGGCCGATGCCGCAAAAACCATGGCCGCTCGAGACGAGCCGCTGGCCGCGGAAATGCAGGGCAATGTCGTCCCAATAGGCGAAATTCTCCCCGATCGCCTTGGCGCTGACCGGATCGTTGGCGGCAAGGTTCTGAAGGGTCTCGTCGGACAGGACCACGCCCCAGCCGAACGTATCGTCGGCCCGGTTGCGCTCGATCACGTCGATCTCGTGAGACGGATCGCGCAGCTTCATGGAAATGGCGAAATAGAGACCTGCAGGCCCTCCGCCCAGGCAAGCAATGCGCATAAGACCCTCCCTGTCCTGACACGACCCCACCAGCGAAACACAGATCCGGATTTACTTCAAGATTAAAATTTCAAGCTTAAAATAGTTTGCCTTGCCCGCGCGCCGATCCGCTCCCGGACAGCGCCGCCGGTGATCGCATCCGCGTAACCGGAGGATTGCACTCCGCAATAGGAAACCTTTATCCTGCAAGTGCGTTAGGGCTCGAAGACCACAACCAGGCTGGAAATGAATTATGTCAGGAGAACAAAGATCATACCGGCAGGCAACCGGTTTCGGGGCGCCCGGGCGGGCGGGCGGTGCGGCCGGGAGCACGCACCGGGTCGCTCCCCGGCTCAAGAAACTTTACGACGAGGCGCTCGTCGACGACCTCCCGGAAAGAATGCGTGAACTGCTGTATCTTTTGGATGAAGCCAGTTACAAAGAAAGACGGTCCGCCGAGGGGCATGAGGCCAGCGCATAGCGGCCGCACCACGGCGACACCTCCCAACACCTGATCGGACAGATGACAAGTGAAGGGCCGGCGCTGCCGGCCCTCTTGTCTTGTGCTGTCAGTGGCGCGATCAGCTGAGCGATGTCAGCGTCAACTGGGTAACGCCAAGGGTCAGGTTGACCCCCGTCTGGCTCTCGACGCTGACCGGATTGAGCACGACGGATTCATTGAAACCGCCGATCAGGGCGTTGGCCTTGACCCCGGCACCGAGGCTCGCGCCTGCGGTCAAGCCCCCGTATGTGCCTTCCAGCGCACCGGGCTCGATATCCGTCGTCGGGGCCATGACCGCCCAGACGAGCGTCGCGTTGTTTGTCGTTCCGATATCCAGACCGAAATCGCTCACCGTGCCGGTGTAACGTTCCACCTGGTTGGTGTTTGCTTCCTCATAGGTGCAGTCAAGCGTCGCCCTGGAGCCCACGACAAAATTCGTTTCTCCCTCGACCGCGCAGGTCAGCACGCCAATCTTCACACCGGCATTGCCATCTTGTGCGAATGCGGGCGTGGCCAGAAGCGTTGTACCGGCCAGAACCAGTGCCATCTTGCTTAGCCGTTTCATCAAAAACCTCCTTAGCGGTTGACCGAACGGCGATCAGATCGGCGACCCGATCGACACGCTCGCCATGTCAAAACAACGTATGCCGCTCCTGAAAGGTTCCACCGGCGCTTGTGACCCAGGCTGCCGCAACGCCGCCGGTCGCGTGCGCAGACGAGCGCTATCGTTCGCTCCAGCCCGCGCCGGCCGGTTTTCCGGGCATTTCGTCAAACTGTCTGATTTAACCAGCATTCTCAATCATATGGATCAAGGCTGCGAACACCCTTTGACGTCCGGACGGAATCAGGTTTATCGATAAACCTGATCCGCCGGAAAGCCGGTCCGGAGCCCGCGTCAATCCGCCCTACCGGAGTGTTACCCGTGAACAGCCACAGCACCGCCACGACACAGGACCCTCGGTCCGTGCCGCAAACAATCATCCGCCGCCTTCACGAAGGTTGGCAGCTGAGCTGTTCGCGCGCCGTGCCGGCTGCCCCCGTCACGCCGGAAATGTCGTGGCCCGCGGCCGTCCCCGGCTGTGTCCACACGGATCTCCTGGCGGCAAAGGTCATTCCCGATCCCTATCTCGACTGCAACGAACTGGCGGTCCAGTGGATCGGCGAGTGCGACTGGGTTTACGAGACCGAATTCGACGCGGATCCGACAAGCGGCGAGCGCCACACGCTCGTCTTCCACGGGCTCGACACCGTGGCCACCGTGTCCCTCAACGGCGAGGTGATCCTTGCCAGCGAGAACATGCACCGCACCTACCGGGTCGACGTGACGGGCCAGCTGAAGGCGCAAGGCAACAGGCTGAAAGTCACGTTCCTGTCGCCTTACGAGCACGAGAAGACGCTGGAGCTGGAACCCCGGCCCAACTGCTATCCGGGCCCCGGAAACCTGATGCGCAAGATGGCCTGCAATTTCGGCTGGGACTGGGGCCCCAACCTGGTGACCGCCGGCATCTGGCGGGACGTGGAACTGGTCAGCTGGTCCGGCGCGCGCTTCGAAAGCCTCAGGCTGGACGTGTCCATGGCCGGGCAGGACGGCCTGGTGCGGATTTTCGCGGCCATTGACGGCGACGACAGCGGCCTGGAACTGGAGGCCCGCATCGGCAGCCATTCGGCCTCGGTTTTCCCCGAGGGCGGCGAGAGCACACTGGAGCTGACCTGTCCCTCGCCCAATCTCTGGTGGCCGCATGGCATGGGCGCGCAGCCGCTCTATGATCTTGAAATCACGCTGAAGAAGGACGGGGTGGTCCTCGACCGCGAGACCAGAGAGGTCGGCTTCCGCACCATCGCGCTGGATCTGTCGGGAGACGAGACACAATCCGCCTTCTCGTTCATCGTCAACGGCAAGCCGATGTATGTCTTCGGCGCCAACTGGATCCCGGACGACTGCTTCCCTTCGCGCATCACCAAGGAGCGCCTGGAGCAGCGCATCACCCAGGCGAAGGACGCCAACATCAACATGCTGCGCGTCTGGGGCGGCGGCATTTACGAAAGTGACGACTTCTACGAGCTTTGCGACACCCACGGCATTCTTGTGTGGCAGGACTTCCTGTTCGCCTGCGCCGCCTATCCGGAAGAAGGCAACTTGCCCGACGAGGTGGACGCCGAGGCGCGGGACAATATCGCCCGGCTGATGTCCCATCCCTCGCTGGCGCTGTGGAACGGCAACAACGAGAACATCTGGGGCTATCAGGCCTGGGGCTGGCAGGAGGCGCTTGCCGGCAAGACCTGGGGCGAAGGCTATTATCTGGATCTCTTGCCGCGCCTGGTCAAAGAGCTGCATCCCAGCGGCACCTACTATCCCGGCAGCCCCTATTCCGGCTCCATAGACCGCTTCGCCAATGCCGACGAACACGGCTGCCGGCACATCTGGGATGCCTGGAACGAAGTCGGCTATGAGGTCTATGCAAATTACCAGCCGCGTTTCGTCGCAGAATTCGGCTGGCAGGCGCCGCCCGCCATGGCAACGCTTCGCGAAGCCATTTCAGACGACCCGCTGACGCCGACCTCGCCCGGCGTGATGCACCACCAGAAGGCGGACGGCGGCAACACCAAGCTGATGCGCGGCCTTCAGGGCCACCTGCCCGATCCGTCGGGCTTCGACGACTGGCACTTCACCACCCAGCTCAATCAGGCTCACGCCATCGCCTTCGCCATCAGCCATTTCCGCGCCTTGCAGCCGACCTGCCGGGGCGCCATTGTCTGGCAGCTGAATGACTGCTGGCCGGTCACCTCCTGGGCGGCGATCGACGGCTACGGCCGCAAGAAGCCGCTCTGGTACGCGCTCAAGAAGGTCTACGCCGCAAAATTCCTGACCGTCCGGAAGTCCGGAAGCGGCCTGGCCCTTCACGTCATCGCCGACACCAACCTGGAATGGCGCACGCCCGTCTCCATCAAGCGGGTCCGGTTCGACGGCACGGTGCTCGCCGAACACAAGATCTGGCGGGTCTGCGTGGAGCGCAACAAGCCGGTCACCATCCCGCTTCCCGACAGCATCGCGCGCCCGGCCGATCC
Organism: Roseibium salinum; assembly: GCF_026240905.1. Lineage (NCBI taxonomy): Bacteria > Pseudomonadati > Pseudomonadota > Alphaproteobacteria > Hyphomicrobiales > Stappiaceae > Roseibium > Roseibium salinum. Next base: position 4,424,883 of record NZ_JAPEVI010000003.1, on the reverse strand, counting down.
CAGGCGCGAACTCATCGTGGTGACGGCCGGCAACACGAAGACGCATCACTTTTTCGAAGAAGACCTCAATCTCGACCTGCCGGCCGCCCGCTTTCGGCTGGGTGTCGACGCCTCTCCGGCCGGAACAAGGGTGCGGATCGCCGCGCTGACGCTCATCAAGGACCTCTGCCTCTTCGCCGACCGGATAGACCCCGCCTGCAGCACCGACCGGATGCTCGACACCCTGCTTCCCGGCGAGGAGGTCGTCATTCAGCTGGAAAACTGCCCGGATATCTGCGCCGAAGACCTGCAGAAGGTCGGCGTGATCCGTTCAGCCAATGATCTCGTTGCGTACAGGCCCGGAGGTTAGGCTGGATCTGGTGGCCCTCCCGGGAGGGCTGCTGCGGTTCGCCTGACGACACTCCGAGGAGCTACATCGAGCCAGCTACTACCCACACCCTCATCCTGAGAGTCTGACTCGAAACTCATTTTGTTAGCTTTGCCTGTCGCCTGATGATTAGTTCGATGTTTGCGATATAGATCCAAGCGGTTTGGGTTTCCTGTTTTGCTTCAAAGTCTTTTGCGAGGCGTCTGCGTCGGCCGAACCAGGCAAAGGTTCTCTCAACAACCCATCGTCTTGGCAGGAGCGCAAATCCCTTGACCCCAGGTGGCCGTTGCACGATTTCGATCGACCATGGCCCGCAATCCTTGAGCTTTTCCAGAAGCTTCGGGCCACGGTAGACGCGATCGGCGAAGATATGAGTAAGATCGGGATAGATCCGCCGCAGGCTTTGCAGCAGCGGCACAGCTGCGTGCACGTCCTGGATATTGGCGGGATGCACCAGAACGTCCAGAACGAGCCCGTCTGTATCGGTGACGATGTGACGCTTGCGACCCTTGATGCGCTTGAAGGGATCAAGGCCTCGTGGCCCGCCGACTTGGGTCGTTGCCACGCTCTGGCTGTCGATCACACCGGCGGACGGAGTGGCACTGCGTGCCTGCGCTTGTCGGTGCTGCTCCACTATCCGCCGGTTCAACCCACGCCATAACTCATTGTCACGCCACGCATAAAAGTATCTCTGGACAGTCGAGCGCGGCGGAAAATCACTTGGCAAAAAGCGCCAGGGGCAGCCCGTACGCAGCAGATAGAGGATCGCGTTGACCACTTCCCGAAGCGACGTTGTGCGCGGCCTCCCACGCTCTCGCCTCTCCGGAAGATGAGGCGCGACCAAATCCCACTCTTCGTTCGTCAGATCGCTTGCGTAACGCTGGCCACGACGCTCATAGTTGGCACGGGTGATCTCGGTCCACATGGTGAAGCTCCGTTCTGTTAGCGCAATAACGGAATCACAAGCGACCGGGATCACTCAATACATTTCGGGCCAGTCTCTGAGGAGCGAGCTTGCTCGCGTCTCGAAGGATCGGCGGCATACACCGGAGCAAGTTTCCCATCCTTCGAGACAGCGCTGCGCGCTTCCTCAGGATGAGGCTGTGGTTGAAGCGAGGACCGGTCAGTTGGCCGCCTCTCAGAGCAACAACCAAGAGAAGCAGCAGCGGCCCCTGAAGCCCTCTGAGCCACGCCGGGCGAACGCAAGGGAGACCCGGAGCCTACTCGTTTCCAGAGAGTTTACTGCCTGAACGCGGCCAGTCCGGCGCTGTTCTCTTCGGCTTTGCCGAGCGGACCAGCGAGTAGGCCCCGGCTCTGCGCTTCGCTGGGCCGGGGTGACCCGTGTGCCTGAACGCAATTGACGCGGGATGCCTTTCTGGGAACGGGTCTGAAGGCCCTCCCGGGAGGTCAGCAGCGGTTCGCCTGACGACACTCCGAGGAGCCACATCGAGCCAGCTACTACCCACACCCTCATCCTGAGGAGCGAGCTTGCTCGCGTCTCGAAGGATCGGCGGCATACCCCGGAGCAAGTGTCCCATCCTTCGAGACAGCGCTGCGCGCTTCCTCAGGATGAGGCTGTGCTTGAAGCGTGGACCGGTCAGTTGGCCGCCTCTCAGAGCAACGACCAAGAGAAGCAGCCGCGCTCAAACCCGAACCGACATCCCGCTACCGCAGCTCGGTCCGCACCAGTTTCTGCAGCTCCTCCACCGGCTGGCCTTCGATCCGGCGGATGAGCATGTCCGCCAGGCTCCAACCGGCATCGATGCGGGAGAAATAGGACGTGACCGGCCGCGTCTCCAGGTAGTCGCCAAGGTTCGTGCCGCTGCGGACGGAAAAGCCGAAGTTCTTGAACCGCTCCGGCGCCGCATCGCGCACGCCTCTGCGCGCTCCCATCAGCACCACGTCGTTCACGCAGACGATGCCGTCGACACCGGTGGTGCGGACAAGCTCGGCAGCGGCGAGCCGGGCGGCATCGGCCTGCGGGTCCAGATTGCGCACCAGCTCTTCGCGGTAGCTGAGACCGGCCTCGGCCAGGGCACGGCGGTAGCCGGTCATGCGTTGGCGAACATAGGTATAGGCCTCAGGCCCGTCGAGCAGCGCGATGTTGCGGTGACCGCGCCGGATCAGTTCGCTGGTCCCCTGCCAGGCGGCGAATTCATTGTCGACATCGAAAAAGGCGTGAGGCGAAAACAGCTCCGTCCTGCCGAAGGTGATGAACGGCATCCCCGCTTCGAGCAGATATTTGACGCGGCGATCCTGAAGGCTGGTGTGATCCAGAACGACGCCGTCGCACCCACGCCCCTTCACCAGCCTTTCAAGCTCGATTGTATCCTCGCCCGTCTCCGGTGCGATAATCGTTCGCACCGAATAGTCCGTATCCCGGCAGCGCTGATGAATGCCCTGCAGCAGCCCGAGCAGGGTCGGATCGCCGATTTCGGTGTCGGACGGAAACTTGAGCAGGGCGGCGAGCACGTATGTCCGCCCGGTCCGCAGCTTGACGCCTTCCATATTGCGGACATAGCCGAGCTCTTCGGCCACCCGGTTGACCCGTTCCGCCATGCCGGCGCTGGTCTTCGGCGATCCGTTGATCGCCCGCGCAACGGTGGTCACCGAGACCCCCAGCCGGTCGGCGATCATCTTCAAGGTCACGTTTTTGGGAGTTGAACGGCGCGGCATGCTGAAGACGGAGGCGAGTCACTGCTGTTGGCAAGGGCGCCGAGACTACCCCGACAACGAACCGCAGTGCAAAGTGGAATGCGAAGCGTCCCCCGGAAGGTGTTATCCCCACGGTTCAGCTTTTTGTTGCAGGCGCCTTTACCACGGCGGTCATCCCCGACTCGATCGGGGATCTAATCATTTCCAGAGCGACCGCGTTCGAAGCGAAGTGTGAGCCGCCCATCCTGCGATCCATCTCCAATATTCTGCGATCTGGAAACGCCAATAGGTCCCCGATCGAGTCGGGGATGACCTCAGCAAGAGGAGAGAGGCCGCCGCTTGCCATTGGCCCACCGGGCAGCACTGCCGAAGAACTCGCTTTATCCCCTGGCACCGAGTCACCCCGGCCAAGCGCAGCGCAGAGCCGGGGCCTACTCGCTGATCTGCGTGGTAAGGCCGAAGAGAGGTGCCGGTACGGCGGCGTCAAACAAGATCCGCTCTGCAAACGAGTAGCCCCGGGTCTCGCGTAGCTCGCTCGGCGTGACCAGGCGGGACACTCAGGCGCGCGTACCATTCACGCCGAATTCACCACACAAGCCATCAGCCGCTCCGACAGGCAAGGGTGACGCGGAGGGGTTCGAGAGGCTGTTTCTTGCCGGAGTCCCAAGGGTCCCTACCCCGCCCGCGCATTCAGCATCTTTTCGGCAAGGCGCCGGATGCGCTTCGGGTCCCGGTGGAAGTCGGCCTTGTCGGCCATGCGTGTCCACAGGCACTCCAGCAGCACACGTACCGTCATGCGCATGAAGTCATGCGCCATTGAAGCAGGGTCCGGGCTTGCCAGGACGAGGTCCCGCTCGTGTCGCCATTCGGCAACCCATTCCGCAAGCCGGCCGTTGCCGCTGCCGCATTCCAGCAGCAGGAACGCCTCGAAGGCCCGGCCGGGCGCGCCGGGCAGGAGGCGGGTCACGAGGTTGCGCTCGTGAATGCCGTTCGCACCCTCGTAGATCGCGGTGATGCGGACATCGCGATAGGCCTGCTCCAGTCCGTATTCCCTCAGGTAGCCGTAGCCGCCCAGAACCTGCATGGCCGTCTCGCTCGCGCGCATGCCGGCTTCAGTGCAATAGACCTTGGCAACCGGTTTCAGGAACTCCGCCAGGTCGGGATCGCTACCGGCTTCGAGCGTCACGAGCGCCAGATGGGCCATCGCCCGTCCGCCCAGGGCCAGCGCATCAATCTCATCGAGCATGCGCTGCACGTCGGCATGCCGGTCGAGCGTCACCGGCTTGCCGTCCGGCCCGCGTCCCTGCACCCGTTCGCCGGCGTAGCTCAGCGCAATGTCGAAGGCGCGCGCCGCGTGGGCAACGCCTTGCAGGGCCACATCGATGCGGGCGTGGTTCATCAGGGTGAACATCGCCTTGAGACCCGCGCCCGCTTCGCCGATGAGCTCGGCCTCCGCGCCGTCGAAATTCAGCTGGCAGGTGGGAGAGGCATGCAGGCCCATTTTCTCTTCGATCCGCGTCACGCTGACCGCGTTCCTTGAGCCGTCGGCACGGTGAGACGGGCACAGGAACAGCGACAGGCCCTTCACGCCGTCATCGGAGGTGCGCGCAAGCACCAGGTGAAGGATCCGCGCGCTGATGTCCTGGTCGCCCCCGGAGATGAAGATCTTCTCGCCGGTGATCCTCCAGCCGCTGTCCGCCTGTTCGGCCCGGCAGCGGATGCGCGACAGGTCCGAGCCCGCCTCCGGTTCGGTCAGGCACATGGTGGCGAGAGCCTCTCCGGACGCCAGCGAGGCAATGTGGCGCTGCTGCTGGCCTCCGGTGCCGAACGCAAGCAGCGTGCTGACGGCCCCGGGCACGAGCCCGGCGACCATCTGCAGGCTGTGGTTGGCGCCGGAAAAGATCTCCGAGACGATCGCCTGCACGACCGCGTCCAGCCCCTGCCCGCCGTGGTCCTCCGGCACCGTCAGACCCGGCCAGCCCTGCTCCGCATAGACCTGATAAGCCTCGCGGAAGCCGTCGGGCATATAGACGCGCCCGTCCTCCAGCCGGCATCCCTGACGGTCACCGGGTTCGTTGAGCGGTGCGAGTTGCTCTTCGGCAAAGGCGGCAAAGTGCCCGCCGATTTCGGCCGCCAGTTCCGCGTCCCAGTGCGGCAGGTCTGCGGCGCCGGCCACATGGGTCAGGGAAAAGAGGATATCGTCGAGAGGTGCGGAAAACGGCTTCATTTGCGCAGCGCTTCACGGTTGTGGGTTGATCATGCCAGCCCCAGGAGCCGTGCCGCATTGCCCTTGATGATGTCCGGGCGCAACTCGTCCTTGATGGCGATGTTTTCGAAATCGGCCAGCCAGCGTTCCGGCGTGATCATCGGCCAGTCGGAGCCGAACAGGACCTTCTTCTTCAGGATCGAATTGCAGTATTTCACCAGGATTTCCGGGAAGTATTTCGGCGACCATCCCGACAGATCGATATAGACATTCGGCTTGTGCTGGGCGACGGCCAGCGCCTCCTCCTGCCAGGGGAAGGAGGGATGGGCGAGAATGATCTTCATGTCCGGAAAATCGACCGCCACGTCGTCCATGTACATCGGGTTGGAATATTTCAGCCGCATGCCGTTGCCGCCGCGCATGCCGCTGCCCACACCCGTCTGGCCGGTGTGGAACAGCGCGATTGCGCTTTCCTCGGCGATCGCCTCGTAAAGCTCGTAGGCCATGCGGTCGTTCGGATAAAAACCCTGCATCGTCGGGTGGAACTTGAAACCCTTGATGCCGAACTCCCGCATCAGCCGGCGCGCTTCGCGCGCGCCCATCTTGCCCTTGTGCGGATCGATCGAGGCAAAGGGGATCAGCACGTCGTCGTTCTCGGCGGCAAGCTCGGCCACTTCCTCGTTCTTGTAGCGGCGGTAGCCGGTCTCCCGCTCCGCATCGACGGGAAAGATGACCGCGGCGATGTTCTGCTCGCGGTAATGCGCCGCGGTTTCCGGCACGGTGGGCGGATGGCTCCAGGGCGCGCGGAAATACTTGGCCATCGTCGCCTGCAGGTCGTCATAGCCGTCGTCGGCATGACAGCCGCAGGGCTCCTCCGCATGGGTATGGATATCGATCGCCCGGACCTTGGTGATGTCGACCATTGCTGACCTCCTCAGATTGTGACCACGGCGGGGTCGTTGTCGTCGTAAAGCCGCTCCAGAAGCTCCGCGCGCCGCGCCAGAACCTTGCGGATGTTCAGATTGCCCTTGGCGGTCATTTCGCCCTCCGGCATGGACGGCGGCTCGGCAAGCACCATCGCCCGTGCGACCCGCGCCGAGCTGCCGCTGATTTCCCGCGCCCGTTCACTCAGGCGGCGATGGATTTCCCCCTGCAGCAGCGTGCAGGTACAGGCGCCGCCCTCTTCGCGAAGCTCGAAGCCGGCCCGGGAAAGTTCCTCCCGGTTCGGGAAGATCATCACGCCGATCTGCTTGCGGTCCGCGCCGGTGATCACAAGGTCGGCGGCCAGCGGGGCAAGGCGCGACAGCATGTCGAGCTTCAGCTGCGCGGCCCGCACCCAGGTGCCGGACTGCAGCTTGAAATCCTCCGAAATCCGGCCGTCGAACCGCATGCCCTTGTTCGGGTCGGTCGCGTCGAGGAACAGCATCGCATCGCCGGTGATGAAGAAGCCTTCCTCGTCGAATGCCGCGGCGGTCTTTTCAGGGTCGTTGAAATATCCCGGCATGATGTTGGGGCCCTTGACGCGCACTTCGCAGCGCATGTCCGCATCGGGAACGAGCTTGACCGTGACCCCGTTCACCGGCACGCCGACAATCCCTGAGCGCGGCGCCGGTTCCTGCTGCATCATGGCCGAGGGGGCCGTTTCGGTGAGTCCCCAGGAAGACGTCATCAGCGGGATTTCGCCCTTCACCTCCATCGCCATGCGCTCGAAACCAGCCCACACGTCCTGCGGCAGGGAGGCGCCGGCATAAAAGATCAGGTCGAGACCCTCAAAGAACCGCCGGCGCAGGTCCTCGTCCTTCTCCAGCGCGCCCAGCAACATGCCGAAGCCGAGTGGCACGTTGAAGGCGATCGTTCCGGTCTTCATCGCCAGGTTTTCCAGCGTCCGGTCGAACAGCCCCTTCACCGGCTTGCCGTCGTCGATATAAAGACTGCCGCCATTGGAGAGCATCATGTTGAAATTGTGCGACCCGCCGAAAACGTGGTTCCAGGGCAGCCAGTCGACGATGACCGGCGGCCGCTTGCGCAGGAACGGCAGCAGAATCGGCCAGCTGGGCCTGGTTGACGCACATCATCCGGTGCGTCGTCAGCACGCCCTTGGGGCTGGAGGTGGAGCCGCTGGTCATCAGGATCTTGCCGACCGTATCCGGCGTCACCCTGGAAAACGCCTCATCCACATCCACGCCGCTGTCGCCCTTCAGGAGATCGGCGATGGCGATTGCCCGCCCGCTGCCGGGACGGCTTGCCAGGATGTCGACAGACTGCAGCGCGTCCAGCTTCAGCGCCTCGGCGAACTGGTCGGCATCGGACACATAGGCCATTTTCGGCCGGACCAGGTCGATAACCTCGCGCAGGCGTCCATGGGCGCCGCGGACCAGCGAATACTGCTCCGCCACGGGCACCACCGGCACACCGACATATTGCGCGGCGAGCGCCAGGATGCCGTGGTCGACGCTGTTGCCCGACATGACCAGGATCGGCGTGTCCGGCCCCATGCCGCGTGCCCGCAGCGCAGCGCCTAGGGCGCGCACCTGCTGCAGCACGCCGGCATAGCTCTCCTCGCGCCATCCCGCCCCGCTCCGCTCGGCCAGGAACACCCGCCCGGGCGCGGCCTCCGCCCACTGGTGCAGCCAGTCTCCGGTCCGCCCGGCCGCCGGGGTGAGCGCATGCCTGGAGCGCAGCAGGATGGTCCCGTCAGCCCGGTCTTCCCGCTCGACGGAATGGGGCTGGTATTCTCTCGTTCGTTGCATGACTGCCTCCTCCCGGAACGTCGTCAGCTGTCTCGCCGGCGGTTGTTTTCGATCAGTTGCATGACCTTCATCGCCATGGCCTGCGCATCCGGGTTCAGGTCCCGCAGAAGCCTTTTTTCATGCTCCTCCGCCGCGGCGACCGCCTTCTCGCAGAGGCGCCGCCCGGCCAGCGTCGGCAACAGGGCATAGGCCCGGCGGTCATTGGGCAGCCGGTCGCGGATGATCAGGTCGCGCCGTTCCAGTTCGTCGATGATGACGACCAGGTTCGGCCGTTCGATATCCATCGCCTCGGCCAGTTGCGACTGGCGCAGGCCGGGATTGTCGACGATCAGGACGAGGGCCGTATAGGTCAGCATCCTGAGGTCGAAGGGCTTCAGCGTCTGGCTCAGGTCGGACTGAATGACGTTGAAGGTCCGTTTCATCTGATAGCCGAGAAACGCACGCAGGGTCTTGTCGCTGACATGGACGACGCCTGTCTGTGCCTCCGGCTCGGGCGCGGGCTTCTTCATGAGGTCACCTGAAGTTGGGACTGCGCTTTTCCAGGAAGGCGGCAAGGCCTTCCAGCGCGTCCGGGCTTGTCTGGGTAATGGCCGCACACAGGCTTTCGGTGAAGAGGCCGTCGGCCTTCGACATGTCCTCGATCCGGGCGAGCGCCTGGATCATGATGTAGTTGGAGAGGGGCGCATTCGACGCGATCCTGCGGGCGAGTTCCTGAGCCTTTTCAAGCGCCTCCCCTTCGCCCACCGTGTAGTGCGCAAGGCCGAGCCGAAGCCCCTCCTCGGCGGAATACTTGCGCCCGGTCAGCATCATCTCGGTCAGCCGGTCGGCGCCCAGGATGCGCCCCACGCGGACAGACGCGCCGCCGCCGACGAAGATGCCGCGCCGGCCTTCCGGCAACTGGAAGAACGCGGTCGGGTCGGCCACGCGCACATGGGTGGAGGCGGCAAGCTCCAGCCCGCCGCCGATCACAGCGCCGAACAGCGCACTCACCACCGGCAGCCCGCCGAACTGGATCCTCTCCATCACCTGATGCCAGCCGCGCGAATGCCGCATGGTGCCTTCCGCGTCCCGCGCCACATGTTCGCTGAGATCGAGCCCGGAACAGAAGTGGCCAGCGGTACCGGTGATCACGGCCGCCTTCACCCCTTCCGGCGGTCTGGAGAAAAAGCCGTCCAGGGCCTCCAGCAGCTCGTCGCACATGGCGTTGCGCTTGCCGGGCCGGTTCATGGTGAGGGTCGCGACACCGTCGCTCAGTTCGATTTTCAAGATCTGGTCGCTCATTGGCTCATCCTCAGCGCGGCGGAAGGCGCACGGCCCCGTCCAGGCGAATGGTCGTTCCGTTGAGGAACGCATTGGTGACGATATGCTCCGCAAGAAGCGCGTATTCCTCCGGTTCCCCGAGGCGCGGGGGAAAGGGAATGTTGGCGGTGATCGCCTCGGCGACTTCATCGGGCAGCCCTTCCATCATCGGCGTGCGGAAGAGGCCCGGGGCGATCGCCATGACGCGGATGCCGGCGCGGGCGAATTCCCTCGCCGCCGGCAGGCACATGGAGGCGATCCCGCCCTTGGAGGCGGCATAGGCCGCCTGGCCCAGCTGCCCGTCCTCCCAGGCAACCGATGCGGTGTTGATGATCACGCCGCGCTCGCCGCTCTCCAGCGGTTCCAGCGCCATCATGCGTCTGGCCGCATGGCTCATGACGTTGTAGGTGCCGAAGAGGTTCACCCGCAGCGTCTTCTCGAAGACGTCGAAGGACAGCTTGCCCTCGCGTCCGACGATCCGCGCCGCATGGCCGACGCCGGCGCAGCTCACCGCAATGCGCGGGCTGCCGCCGAGCTGCTGCGACGCCTCCTCAAGCGCCTGGTCCACGGCCGCCTGGTCGGAGACGTCGGCCTGGACGGCGAGGCCGCCGATTTCCGCGGCAACATTCCGCGCGCGGTCGATGTCGTAATCGAGAATGGCGACCCTGGCGCCAAGGCTCGCGAACCGGCGCGCCGTCGCCGCGCCCAGGCCGCTGCCGCCGCCGGTCACGAGCGCGCTATGTCCTGAAATCAGCATTGCCTTGCCTCAACTCGTGTCTTCTCATCATTATTATGTCTCATATCTATTTAAACGTGCCGATTGGGTTGTCTTCCGGCCGGCCGGGCTAGCCGGCCAGCAGGAACAGGGTGATCGACGGAAACAGCACCAGCAGGATGACCCGGACGACGTCGGAAGTGATGAACCACAGCACCGCCTTGTAGGTCTCCTTCATGGGCGTCGACCGGTCCATGGCATTGATGATGAACAAGTTCATCCCGACCGGTGGCGTTATCAGCCCGACTTCGACCACGATCAGCACGAGAATGCCGAACCAGATCGCCAGGTGTTCCGGGCTCATGCCGAAATCCAGGACGCTGATCACCGGAAAGAAGATCGGGATGGTCAGGAGGATCATCGACAGACTATCCATCAGGCAGCCGAAGACCAGGTAGAACAGCAGGATCAGGGTAAGCACCACCCAGGGGCTGAAGCCCTGGCCGACGACCCAGCTTGACAGTTCCTGCGGCACCTGGCTGAGCGCCAGGAAGCTGTTGTAGAAGCCGGCGCCGAGCACGATGAAGAAGATCATCCCCGTGCTGAGCGCCGTCTGGATGATGCTGTCAAGGAACATTTTCCAGGTGAGATTGCCCGAACCAAGGGCAAGCAGCCCCGTTCCGGCCGCCCCGACGGCCGCCCCCTCGGTCGGGGTGAACCAGCCGAGATAAATCCCGCCGACGACGAGACCGAAGACCAGCAGCACCGGCCAGACGTTGGCGAGCGCGCGGAACCGTTCGGCATAGGGCATCGGCTCGCGCGTGCCGGCGGCCTTCGGATTGCGGCGCACATAGAGCGAGATGGTGATCATGTAGCCGATCGCCGCCAGAATGCCCGGTATGAAGGCTGCCAGGAACAGCTTGGCGATGTTCTGCTCGGTCAGGATCGCGTAGATCACCAGGATGACCGACGGCGGGATCAGAATTCCGAGCGTGCCCCCGGCGGCGAGCGTTGCCGTCGAAAACCCGCCGGAATAGCCGTAGCGACGCAACTCCGGCAGCGCCACGCGGCTCATCGTTGCCGCGGTGGCAAGCGAGGATCCGCAGATCGCGCCGAAGCCCGCGCAGGCGCCGACCGCCGCCATGGCGACGCCCCCCTTGCGATGCCCGAGCCAGCTTTCGGCTGCCTTGAACAGGGACGAGGACATGCCCGAATGGGTCGCGAACTGGCCCATGAGCAGGAACATCGGAATGATCGACAGCGAATAGCTGGAGAATGTCGAATAGGTTTCGCTCTTCAGTTTCGACAGGAACATGTTCGGCGTTCCCGTCGCCAGATAGAGACCGCCCAGGCCGCACAGCATCATGGCAAGCCCGATGGGGGCCCTCAGGAAGATCAGCACAAGAAGCAGAGGAAAGGATATGTATCCCAGTTCAAGCAGGCTCAATGGATTCCCCCTCGGCATCCGGTGTCAGGTCCTGTCCGGTAACGTATGCGGCAATCCGGGCAATGGCGCAGTAGACGGCAACCACCGAAGCGATCACGGCGGCCGCAAAGCTGAGGCCGTAGGCCCACCAGACGGGAAACTGCAGGATGAAGGTCGTCTCGCCGTAGCGCATCTTGTCCTCCATGCCGACATAGAGCCGCCAGGTGATCAGAATGATGAGGGCGCTGAGGAGCACTTCCCAGAACGTCATCAGAAACCGGTTCAGCCAGCGCGGAAAGCTGTTGGCGAAAACGTCCACCGTCGCATGTGCGCCGCGCAGCTGGCAGATCGGCAGGAAGGCGAAGATCGTAAAGGAGATCCCGGCTTCCACCAGCTCGAAGTCGCCGGACACCGGCCCGACGCCGGTCGCGGTCAGGGCCTTGGCGGCAGCCTCCGAAAGGGAGGTCAGAAAAGCCGAATGCCCCAGGGTGTTCAGGCCGCGTCCCAGCACGCTGACGCAGGTCAGCGCGATAAGCGCCGTCAGCACCAGCCCGCCGAGGATCGCCATGGCGCGTGCGAGACGGTCCATCAGATTGAGCAGCATTATCTCGTTCCTGTCGGAAGAAACCCCCGGAAGTTCAGACTTCCGGGGGCAAGATGGTAGGCACGATCAGTTGGACGCCGTCAGTTCCTGCGCCCGCTTGAACAGGCCCGCTCCGTCGAGGCCCTTTTCATCCATTTCGGCGATCCACGCGTCGATGGTGCCCTGTGCGGCTTCCTTCCATTTGGCCGCCTGTTCCGGCGTCAGCTCGATGATGTTGTTGCCCATATCGATCGCCGCCTGGCGCGGACCGGCATCGTCTTCCTGCATCTTCTTGCCCGCGAACGCCGAGAATTCCAGGCCCGAATTGGAGTCGATCACCGCCTTCAGGTCGTCAGGCAGGGACTCGTATTTTTCCTTGTTCATCGCCAGCACGAAGGTCGAGGTATAGATCGCCTCTTCCGGGAACTCGGTGTGGTTCTTCACCAGTTCGCTCACCTTCAGAGCGCCGACGACTTCCCACGGAATGACCGTGGCATCCACCACGCCCTTGCTCAGAGCTTCCGGAATGGCGGGCACCGGCAGGCCGATCGGCGTTGCACCGAGGTTCGAGAACAGCTTGTTGGTCACGCGGGTCGGCGCGCGCAGCTTCACGCCGTTGAGATCCGACAGCTCGTCGATCGGCTGGCTGGAATGGATCACGCCGGGACCATGGACCCACAGGCCGAGCGGCTTGATGGGCGCAAAGTCCTGATCCATCATGGTTTCTTCGGCGAGTTTCCAGTAGGCGCGAGAGGTGGTCTCGGCGTCGTTCATGGTAAAGGGCAGCTCGAACACCTCTGTCCGCGGGAAGCGGCCGGGCGTATAGCCGGGAAGCGTCCAGACGATGTCGACCACACCGTCGATCACCTGGTCCATCAGCTCCGGTGGCTTTCCGCCGAGCTGCATGGCCGGATAGCGCTCGATCTTGATTCGGCCGCCCGATTCCTGCTCGATCTTGTCCGCCCACGGATCCAGAATGTTCTTGGGCACATTGGCCTGCGCCGGCAGGAACTGATGCAGGCGAAGCGTCACTTCCTGCGCAAACGTGGTGGACGTCGCGCCCGCAAGGCCGATCGCGGACACCGCCGCGGCCAAGGCCAACTTCGAGAGCTTTTTGTGCAAACTGGTCATCTTGTCCTCCCTGACAGATCACTTTTACAGCCTGGCCGGTTTCCTCGTCCCGATCAGGTGATGATCTATAATAGTTATATCTTATAACTTCTTTTTGCTCGTTGTCCATCCGGAAATGATGGAAATGATGTGCCGAGGCGCATGGCAACGTCCCCCTCTTTCGGGCCAGCACCGCAATACAAGCCGTTTTCTTGCATCCATGCGGTTCGATGAAAGCAGACGGATGCCGCCCGAACAACGGCAGAACCGATAGAGTGCCGGGTTACGGCTTGATTTCAAGAAAAGAATTCCGGAATCGGGATAGCCATTCGTAGGAACCCGGCTGCGGCGCGACCCGCCCGCCACCTGAGGGTATCGGGGCATTTCGGGTGCCGAGCCGCCCGAACGGCAACCCAGGGGTTATTTCCGCCTCTGGTACTCAACCTGTCGTCGGGCCGATTTCGCCCTCCCCGGTTGAGAATATCTTGAGGAATGTATTATATTTCAACAAGTTAACACGAAAATTACACCGACTACGGACCAACGCACTTTACAAAAGTAATAAAGTAATACTTAATGACTTTTGTGAGGAGAACATACCTTGTGGAGGAAAGAATGAAACTCAAGGCAATGCTTATTGCCGGTGCAATGGCTTTTGCACCCGTGACCGCCATGGCTGCCGATCTGACCATCGGTTTTTCGCAAATCGGATCCGAATCCGGCTGGCGGGCAGCTGAAACCACGGTGACCAAACAGGAAGCCGAAAAGCGTGGCATCGATCTGAAATTCGCCGACGCCCAGCAGAAACAGGAAAACCAGATCAAGGCGCTCCGGTCCTTCATCGCCCAGGGCGTTGATGCGATCCTGCTGGCCCCGGTTGTCGCAACCGGCTGGGACGACGTGCTGGAAGAAGCAAAGGATGCGGAAATTCCCGTCGTCCTTCTCGACCGGACCGTCGATGCACCCGAAGACCTCTACCTGACCGCGGTGACATCCGACCTCGTGCATGAAGGCCGGGTTGCCGGCCAGTGGCTGGTCGACGATGCGGCCGGCGAGAAATGCGATATCGTCGAGCTGCAGGGCACCACCGGGTCTTCCCCGGCGATCGACCGCAAGACAGGCTTTGAAGAAGCCATTGCCGGTCACGACAACCTGGAGATCGTCCGCAGCCAGACCGGCGACTTCACCCGCTCCCAGGGCAAGGTCGTGATGGAAAGCTTCCTGAAGGCCGTTGGCGGCGAAAACATCTGCGCGCTCTACGCCCATAACGACGACATGGCCGTCGGCGCCATCCAGGCGATCAAGGAAGCCGGCCTGAAGCCGGGCGAGGACATCAAGATCGTGTCCATCGACTCCGTGCCGGATATTCACCTGGCCATGGCCAATGGCGAAGCCAATGCCACCATTGAGCTGACCCCGAACATGGCCGGCCCGGCACTCGACGCGCTGGAGACCTATTTTGCCGACGGTACGGTTCCGCCGAAGTGGATCCAGACCGAATCCAAGCTCTACACGCTCGAAGATGATAACATGGCCGTCTACGAGATGAAGAAAGACCTGGGTTACTGATCCGGGTGCTGACGACCGGGCGGCATCTGTCCGCCCGGTCCTCGGCCATGTAATCTCATAAAACAAAAGAGCGACGGACTTCGGGGGAAGCCGACTGATGGCGAGCGCGACTGGCCCTGTGCTGGAATGCAAGGGGATATCGAAGTTTTTTCCGGGCGCGATTGCGCTCGACGCCGTGGACCTGGCCCTGTATCCGGGCGAAGTACATGCCCTGCTGGGCGAAAACGGCGCCGGAAAATCCACACTCATCAAGTGCCTGACGGGCGCCTACCGGCGCGACAGCGGCAAGATCCTGCTCGAGGGCGAGGAAGTGTCGCCGCAAAGCACGCAGGACAGCCAGAAACTGGGCATCGGCACCGTCTACCAGGAAGTCAATCTCCTGCCCAACCTGAGCATCGCGGAGAACCTGTTTCTCGGCCGCCAGCCCATGCGGCACGGCTTCATCTCGCAGCGGCGCATGAATTCCATGGCCAAGGACCTGCTCGCCGAATTCGGCCTCGACGTCAATCCGGCCGAACTGCTTTCCGGCTATTCCGTTGCCGTCCAGCAGGTCGTAGCGATCGCCCGTGCCGTCGAACTCTCCGGCAAGGTGCTGATCCTCGACGAGCCGACCGCAAGCCTCGACCGCGACGAAGTGGAGCTGCTGTTCTCGGTGATCGAGAAGCTCAAGGCGCGCGGCCTGGCAATCGTCTTCATCACGCATTTCCTCGATCAGGTCTTCGAGATTTCCGACCGCGCCACCATCCTGCGCAACGGTCGGCTGATCGCGACGCGGCGGCTTGCCGAGACCACCCAGACCGAGGTCATCACCCTGATGCTCGGCCGGCAGCTGGAGCACCGGATCCAGGACCGCGCGCCTTCCGAGGCCGGCGACACGCTGATCGAGCTTCGCAATTTCGCCAAGCGCGGCGTTATCGATCCCTTCAACCTGACGGTCAGAAAAGGCGAAGTCGTTGGGCTGGCCGGACTGCTCGGCTCGGGCAGAACCGAAACCGCCAACCTCATCTTCGGCGCGGTCCAGGCCGACCAGGGCGAAGCCCTGTTCGAGGGCCGCAAGATCGGCCTGCGGAACCCGCGCGAAGCCGTAGCCCACCGCATTGCCCTGTGTCCGGAAGACCGCAAGAGCGACGGCATCGTCGGCGATCTTTCCGTGCGGGAGAACATCATCCTGGCCCTGCAGGCCCGGCAGGGCTGGCACCGGCCGCTGCCCAAGGCCAAGGTCAACGAACTGGCCGAGGCTTACGTCAAGGCGCTCGACATCCGCCTTGCCAGCCTCGACATGCCGATCCGTCTCCTGTCGGGCGGCAACCAGCAAAAGGCCCTCCTGGCGCGCTGGCTGGCGACCAATCCGTCCTTTCTGATCCTGGACGAGCCGACCCGTGGCATCGACGTCGGCGCCCATGCGGAAATCATCGCGCTGATCGAGAGACTTCGCGAAGACGGCATGGCGCTTCTCGTCGCCTCATCCGAACTTGAGGAACTGGTCGCCTATTCCACCCGCGTGATCGTCCTGCGCGACCGGCGCCACGTCACCGAGCTCAAGGGGGACGAAATCACCACGTCCAACATCATCACGGCGATCGCCGACGAACCGTTGGCGGAGGCAGTATGATGTCGAACATGGTCCATTCAACGCTCAAGCGCATTGCGCCGCAGCTCATCATCCTGGCCGCCGTCCTGTTTCTCAACTTCCTGGTCTTTCCCGGCTTCTTCAGCATCGAATTCCAGAACGGCCGCCTGTTCGGCAACGTGATCGACGTGCTCAACCGCGGAGCGCCGACGGCCTTGTTGTGCATCGGCATGACCCTGGTCATCGCGACGAAGGGCATCGACCTTTCGGTCGGCGCGGTCATGGCGATCGCCGGGGCCGTCGCGGCCTCGCTCGTCGCAGACGGCCACGCCTGGCAGGTCGCCCTCATCGGCGCGCTGGCCACCGGCGCCCTGTGCGGTTTCTGGAACGGCGTCCTCGTCGCCGTGCTGCGCATCCAGCCGATCGTCGCCACGCTGGTCCTGATGGTCGCCGGGCGCGGCATCGCCCAGCTCGTGACCGAAGGCACCATCCTGACCTTCGTGAACCCGGGGCTCATCCATCTGGGCGCGGGAACCGTCGCCGGCGTCCCGACGCCGATCCTGATCTGGTTGGCGCTCGGGCTGCTCGTTGCCGCCGTGGTCCGCAGGACGGCACTCGGCATGCTGATCGAGGCGATCGGCATCAATGAAAGCTCCTCGCGCCTTGCCGGCATCAACAGCCGCGTGCTGATCATTTCGGTCTACCTGATCTCCGGCTTCTGCGCCGCCATCGCCGGCGTGATCGTCGCCGCCGACATCAAGGGCGCCGATGCCAACAATGCCGGGCTCTGGCTGGAGCTAGACGCGATCCTTGCCGTCGTCATCGGCGGCAATTCCCTGCTCGGC
The DNA here is from genome assembly GCF_026240905.1 of Roseibium salinum. Lineage (NCBI taxonomy): Bacteria > Pseudomonadati > Pseudomonadota > Alphaproteobacteria > Hyphomicrobiales > Stappiaceae > Roseibium > Roseibium salinum. Next base: position 4,407,788 of record NZ_JAPEVI010000003.1, on the reverse strand, counting down.
GGACGGTTCTCGATCATCGCCTCGCTGATCGGCGCACTGATCATCCAGTCGGTGAACTCCGTCATCCTGCTCTCCGGCATGCCGCCCGAGTTCAACCTGGTCATCAAGGCGCTGCTGATCATCGCCATCCTGGTGATCCAGTCGCCGACGGTGAAGCACGCGATCTACATTCTGCGCGCCTCCGCACAACCGCTGCCGCCCGAACCCGTCCAGGAAGCAAAAGAAGGCACACAATGATCCGTTCGACCCATCTGCCGCTTCTGATCACCATAGCCACCTTCATCCTGGCCTATACGCTGTGCGCGTCCCAGTATCCGGCGATGCTGTCGACACGGGTCGTGGCCAACCTTCTGACCGACAATGCCTTCCTCGGCATTGCGGCGGTGGGAATGACCTTCGTGATCCTGTCGGGAGGCATCGACCTTTCCGTCGGCTCGGTCATCGCCTTCACGGGCGTCTTCCTGGCCGTGATCCTGCGCGAAACGTCGATCCATCCGATTGTCGCCTTCGCGCTGGTCCTGATGATCACCATTTCCTTCGGCGCCGCCATGGGCGCAATGATCCACTATCTGGAAATGCCGCCCTTCATCGTCACGCTGGCGGGCATGTTCCTGGCGCGCGGTGCAGCCTACGTCCTGTCGACGGACAGCGTGCCGATCACCCATGAATTCTACGACACGCTGCAATCGCTCTACTGGAAGGCGCCGGGCGGCGGACGCTTCCGGCTGACGGGCATGATCATGCTGCTGACCTTTGCCGTCGGCATCATCGTCGCGCACCGCACCCGTTTCGGCCAGAATGTCTATGCCGTCGGCGGCGGCCTGCCGACTGCCAGGCTGATGGGCGTGCCGCTGGCCAGGACGACGATCGGGATCTATGCCACCTCCGGCGGCCTTGCCGGCCTGTCGGGAATCATCTTTTCGCTCTACACCTCCGCCGGCTACTCGCTTGCAACGGTCGGCGTCGAACTCGACGCGATTGCGGCGGTGGTGATCGGCGGCACGCTGCTCACCGGCGGCACCGGCTTCGTTGCGGGTACATTCTTTGGCATTTTGATAATGGGGTTGATACAAACGTTCATCGTATTCGACGGAACGCTATCGAGCTGGTGGACCAAGATCGTGATTGGCGGCCTGCTCTTCGGGTTCATCGTGCTTCAGAAGGGGCTCACTTGGGCAACGACACTGCGCAGAAGACCAGCGACAGAGTTCGCCGCGCAATCATGACCTTCGTCGCCACCGGCGGGTTGGGGAACCAGATCGGAAACCATACTGACCGGGTTGTCGAGCAGCTCGGAAGGGCCATCGTTGCCGGCGAATACCCGCCCGAGACCATGATCCCGCTCGATCCGGACATCTCCGAAATGTTCGACGTCTCGCGGACCGTCGTGCGCGAGGCGAAGAAGACCCTGATCGCCAAGGGCCTGATCCAGTCCAAGGCCAAGGTCGGCACCCATGTGCGCGCGGTCTCGGAGTGGAACATGTTCGACCCGGATGTCCTGCGCTGGCATGCGGCGCTCAAGAATGCCCGCCCGTTCCTGGAGGAGCTCTTCGAGATCCGCCTCATCTTCGAACCGGCCGCGGCCGGCAAGGCGGCCAAGCGCGCAACGGACGCGGAATGCGCCGCGCTGGCGCGGCTCTGCGACGACCTTGCCACCGGCAAGGACCGGGCCGCCGTCGCCGTCGCCGATCTCGAGTTTCACAAGATGATCCTGAAGCTCTCCGGCAACCGCTTCCTGCAGTCCCTCGGCGACCTGGTCCAGGCTGCGCTTTATTCCCTGTTCATCGCCGAAGCGAACGAGCGGAACGACCAGGAAACCCACGATTTCGTCGAACGCCACCGGGCAATCGTCACCGCCATCACCGCCGGTGACGCCGACGGCGCCCAATCGGCCATGCAGGCCGTGATCATGGCCGGCAAACGCTCCGAAATGCCTGCGTGACGAGCACCGGCGGAAGAGAGCCGCCAATAGCATTCTCCTATCAGTCCGGCCTCGAACCGAAAGAGCCTTTATCCGCTTCCGGATCAAGAGTTCTATTCAAGGAAGCGAGCACATATGTTTGAATGGATACTTCCCGTATCGCTCAAGTCAGTAAAAATAGGCGCCGCTATTTTCAATTAAACCAGCGGGCATGAGACATTTGTCAAGTATACTTGAATTGCTTGTAGAGAAAGCGATGGCGTGGTTCTATATTATTTGTGTTGCTGACAAAAGGAGTGGTAGCCAGAATGAACTCTGATACTTCTTTCTACAAGATAACGCTAGTTGATAGGATTTTCCTATTCAGAAAGAAAATACTAAACTCGTTCAAAATCAACTCTAATGCAGTAATTTTCATTTGCACCGGTCACGAAGATTGTATCTACTTGAAATTCTCCTATGCCAGCAATGTTCAGTACCACAAAATTCAAAATGATGATCTCGAAGCGTACATAGAATATCTCGAATTTGCAAAAGATGTACTGAGAAAAGGTGGTCGTTGATGCGCGATATCATTAGTTCAATTAAGACTGACGCTGGTGCTATTTTGGAGAATAGACTGCACCATCAAAATCTGGGATCAAACACCTAAGCCATCTTTCCGCATGGCTACCAGTGCCGGTTTTCATGCGAAAAACATCTGGACGTATTTTAAAATTCCGTGCCATTGCGACTTGGTTCGACGGCTGGCAATTTCGCCGTTTCAAAAGCCCGCACACCCCGTGACCCCACACATTGCGATAGACTTTTTCGCCGGGACAGCAGAAACTTTTCGGCAAACGCAACTTCTTGAGGATCAAAGGTCGCAATCTGCCGCCGTAATTGTAATTCCATTCAGAATTGCTACATAGGATCGGTAATATTGCAGAACATTTTGGGAAGGGGCCCATGGTAGATTTCAACACTCAGATTGAAAAATCGAAGAAGGAAGTTGCCGCTGCGAGGCAGAAGATCGACGAGGTGACTTCGAAGATCGAAACCGCCCGGTCGAAGCTCGAGACCGGCCAGGATATTTCCATCGACATCGAGAACGCTACCCTGGACGATGTCCATGCCCATACCGAGCTGATGGGCGCGAACATCGCCGAACTGATCATGGGCCTCGACGACGTCACGGCGACCTTTTCCAAGGACTTCGACGCCATGCGCTCGAAGACCGGCTGGGAGACCTTCGTCGGTTTCTTTTCCAAGCAAAGGTCCGACAGCATCCGCCAGGAGCGCATGCGCTCGGCGAGCATCGACGACAAGCTGCAGGACCTGATCGCCAAGTCCAACGTGATCGGCCAGCTCCTCCAGGAGCAGCTCAACACGCTGAACGACCACAGCCAGCGCGTGGAAGGCAATCTGGGCGAGACCCTTGCCCAGCGCGAACAGACGGTGGAAACGCTCGAGAGCATCAAGAAGCAGCTCGTCGAGATGGATCCGGACATCATCGCCCTGGAAAACAAGATCTCCGTGGAGACGGATGCCGCCGCGCGCACCAAGCTGGAGAGCGACCTGGCCGAGCTGAACGCCAAATACAACAAGCTGGCCCAGGACGAACAGGTGAAACTGGCCGAAAGCCAGACGCTGGAGCGCTACATCGAAAAGGGCAAGACCTGGGTCGACAGCCTGCAGAACCAGGCGGCAACCCAGATGGTGCTGATCAACAAGCTGCAGACGGATACGAAGCAGCGTGTCGTTCTTTACGATGCTCTGGTAAAATCCCTGAAAACCGCCCAGCAGCAGGACGTCGCCCACAAGATCAACGAGATCGGCGTGGCGACCGACAAGGAAGCCCAGTCCGCCATGGCCGCCATCGGCTCGGCCACCAACCAGCGGATGGCCGACATGATGGAAGCCCACGAAGACCATATGGTGTTCGCGCGCAAGGTTCTGGAAGAGAAGGCCAAATCGGACGAGCGCTTCGTGCGGCGGTTCCAGAAGATCGTGGAAAAGCACGACAAGAACGCCTACGGCGCCTGAGGGACTGAGCGTTGGATCTGACACTGGATCACAGGACTTTGGAGGAAGCGCATGAAACACGGCGCTACTTCGCAAAGTTTGAGCGGATCATCTCCCATCTGCAGGGAGTGGCGGAAAGCGTCGTGTCCGAGGACACGGCGCTGGCCTCGGAGATCCCGATCCTGAAGGACTATCTGGACGCGCTGTCGGGAACCTTCACGGCGCTTTCCTACAAGTACCTGCTCGCCGGCCGCGTCTCGCAGATGCTGCCGTCGCTGCTCAACATCGACCGCCAGGACAGCGGCTTCCCGATCTATCAGGAACTGCTGCAGATGGCGAACGATGCCATGCAGGCGGAAAATCATCTCAAGTCCCTGCCCGCGATGCGGGACCTGAAGCTGGCGATGGTCAACCACATCCTGCGGGAGCAATCCGCCCCTCTCAACGTCCAGTTCGCCGCCTCCCAGCGCCAGTACTACGAGAAACTGGCCCAGGGCCACCTGTTCTGGGCGCGCAACGACCCGCGCCTCACCTGGACCGGGAATGTCGATGCCGGCCGCCGGAGCTACCGGCTTCACTGGGCGGCCTACGACAGCCAGCAGAACATTCCCCTCGTCTACATCATGGACCTGGAGGACAGCGGCAAGCACGCCCTCGCCAGGGACGCGCGCAGATGGCCGCGGGTGCAAAGCCATCTGGGCGCGCAATCGTCGTCATCCATGAAGCTGGTCACGATCGCCCGCGGTTTCGACCGGGATTTCGACGATCTCCACCCCAAGAGGCTGCGGCGGTTCTTCATCGGCCCGATGTACAGCCACACGTTCACCCAGCAATCCGGCCCCTTGCGCGATGTCCTGAGCGAGGTCTCCGGCAGGCCGGGCGAAGACTGGGCGCTCGCCTGGACGACGGAGACGCTGGTCGCCTCCGGCTCCGAGTTCGAGGCCGCGGGCTTCTTCTCTTCGGTCGAGCGGCAGATCTACCAGCTCGACCCGTTCACCGCCTCCGGAGACCCGCAGGACGCCAAGGGCCACACGCATCAGCAGCGCTCGCTGATCCTGCCGCAGCGCCCCTATCAGATCCTGGCGGAGCTCGATCCGCCGGGTCTTGCCAATATCCGCAAGTATGCCGTTAGCCCGTCGGGCAATATTCTCAGCTACAAATAGGTTTTGACGCGTGACCCTTTCCAACGACCTCATGGAACTGAAAGAAGACAAGATCCGCGAGAAATACCGGCTCGCCGAGACGATGCTCGAGGGCTTCGACCACACGCCGCGCATCGCGGCGAAGCGCGAGCCCGACCGGGTCCAGGAACGCTCCGCAGGGCTCGGCACGCGCCGGCGGTTCCGCTCCACCACGCCGGGCCTTGTCACCCGCTCCACCGCCCGTCCGGAAGGGGTTCAGCTGACCACCCGCATTCTGGAAAGCGACGACGACACGCTGACCACGCCCGAGCAGGCGAGCGTGCTGCAATCCCTGCGGCGCGCCCTTTCGGTTGCCATGGTGGCGTCGGATCAGTTCGCCGAGCAGACCGGCCTCGATGACCTGAAACGCAAGAACCTTGCCGGCACCCTGGACCCGTCGCAGAAGGTCCGGTTCCAGGACCTTCTGACCGCTTCCGCCCTGGTCTCGCTGCACGTCTTTGCCAACATGACGGACTTCCTCCTGTCCGGCCTGAGTGTCGACACCGGCGAAACGGAGGTTCACTGCGGCGAGGTGGAAGAGATCCTGCTCGACAACGACCAGCTCGCCCTGCACGGCACGCTGTGGGAGCTGGACCAGGAAATCGCGGCCGCGGGCACGGAAACCGACGGCCATCTCATCGCCCTCATCACCTCCTTCTGCGAGCAGCTGATGGAAAAGGTGACGCTCCGCGCCGAGGGCCTCAGTCAGCTCGCTCCCTTTTCCGACGCCCGCTACCGGGTGGAAGCGGACGATTTCGAGATCACCGGCTTCACGCCGGCGGCGCGGGCACGCTCCACCACGCTGACCATGGCCTTCAAGAAGCCGAACGAGGTCGTCGGCAACCACATCGCCAAATACCAGGCCATGAAGCTGTCAAAGATGCTGATGGCCTATGATTTCGAGCGCAAGCTCAACCCGTTTGCCGAGCTTGGCGGCTTCATCTTCACCTTCATGGGCGACGGCAAGCCGGGCACCGGCAAGACCACGCTCATCCAGATGATGGCCGGCTTGATCAACGAATACTGCAACAATGCCGGCTACGCCTTCCGCTACCAGAACCTGTCGACCGACAGCATCGACAGCTACCAGGGCAAGTCCGCCCAGAACGCCAAGGCCTTCATCCGCAATGTCCTGGACCCGAACGTCATCGGCTTCGGCACCATCGACGATATCGACCAGCTCGCCGGCAAGCGCGGCGACCGGCAGTCGTCGGCCGGCCAGCTCGAGATTACCGCCGTGCTGATGGAAAGCTTTGCCGGCGCCAACACGGTGGTGCGCGGCAACTGCACCTTCGGAATGTTCTCCAACTATCCGGAGAACGTCGATGATGCCCTGCGCCAGCGCGCCGGCGCCCGCTTCCTTGTCGACGGTCCGCAATCGCGCGCGGACTATATCGACATCCTGCATCTGCTGATGGGCAAGAACCACTCGATCCCGGTCGGCGAGCATGACCTGTTCGAGGCCCAGGCCATCAAGAAGGCCGTCGCCGCCTCCTATGAGCGCCATTCCAGGCCCCAGGAGGACGCGCTCGAGAAGGTCTTCGACAGGGTGCACGATCAGCTCGGTCCGCTCGATACCATCGCCAAGCTCGGCACCTACCTGAAGGCGATCCAGGAGGCCGATGAACGGTTCACGGGCCGCGCGATCAAGAACATCACCGACGCCGTCAAGGTGCGGGCCATGGATTTCGAACTGCCCGATGACTGGATGGAAAATCCGGACCTCTTCCTGTTCAAGGACTACGAGACCAAGAAGGCCATGATCGCCGAGCTGGCGCAGCCGATCACGGTCGAGATGGTGATCCAGGAAATCAACCGCTATGCCGACAGCGAGTTCCGCTATGCGGACAAGTCCGACGAAGCCGCCATCGAAAACGCGGTTCGGGACATGCAGCGGATGGAGGAAGCCAAGCGCCGCTATATGGAAGCAACCCGCTCATGATGAGACTGGTGCAGCTCGGCCTGATCTACGGCAACCTCTATGAGGTGTCCTCGCCGTCGATGGTCGCCCGGTACAACAGGGCGCTCGAGCACCTGACCGGCCGGCGCACCGGCCTGGACGCGTTTCACATCGACATTTCCGGCTATTCGCCCGAGATCGGCGACGAGTTCGGCGACGAGCTCTATCTCAATCCCAGCGGCTGCAACCGCCAGTTCATCCTGCTGTCGGTCGAGCAGAAGACGGCGCCGCTGCTGAATGCCAAATTCTCCACGTCGCGAACGATCCTGCGGCGCTTCATCGATGAAAACGAGGAACAGCTCTTCGCCCTGTCCATTCGCGACTGCGTGGTCGGCGAGCTCGTGAACTCGATCTATTCGCTCACGTCCCCGCAGGATCTGTTTCACCTCACGACCATTCACGTGGAGGCCGACACGGTCGGCGGGCATTCGCAGGCGAGCGAAGAGCTGGCGGACAGGATCGACCGCTTCATGAGCGAGCCGGACGGCTGGTGGGATGACGTGCTGATCGCGGAGATGATCGAACTCTCCAAGCACACCGGCGATATCATCCGCACGCCGCTTGCGCTCAAGTCCCAGGGCTTCGAGCAGGGCAACTTCCACACCTCCCACTATGGCGGCCTCTATGTTTTCCGCGATGCCAGGGAGACCGCCTGCATTGCGGCCGGAAAGCTGGAAACCACGGAGGGCCTGCCGGTCAAGAGCGTGCTTTCCCTGGAGGACCGGCACGAAATCGCCGACTTCCTGAACCGCAACGCCCTGGTCGAGCTGGTTTATGCGCAGGGCAGCACCCGCGCCGTCAACATCCTGAAGCAAAAGCTCGATTTCATCGTGATCGATGCCGCCGCCAACAGCGGCGAGAACCTGCTCGACGTCTCCCGGCGCGACATGCGCACCCTCAAACGCAGGTACCACGGCAGCCTGCCGGAGGAATATCACGCCATCGAGGACGTGGTCCGCCGCCTGGCGGCCGGACAGGACGTGCCGTGGCCGCAGCCGGATGATCCGGCCTATTTCTATCTCCTGAGATCCCGCAATCACCGCGACAAACTGCTGGTCAACAGGCTTCTGGCCGAGCTGACGCCGCTCGATTTCCGCCAGCTGTTCATCTGTCACAAGGATGCGTTCTATGCGCAGTACCGCATCTGGAGCGATGCCAAGAAAGCCTATGCGGCGCATTTCCTCGCCGCCGAATACATGGTCGACAAGGCCGGCACGCGCGAGGAACTGTTCGGCCCCGAACCCGGCCTGGACGAAGAAGACGACGACTACGGCTTCGGCAGGAACATGGGCCCGTGGGGCGCCATCCCGCGCGACGACGATGATGATGATGACGACGATGACGAGGACGACGAGTGACCAAGTGGTTTAAATGGATTATCGGCATTCCGGTGGTGCTCGTTGTCGTTCTCTTCGCCCACTACACGCTACCGGGCCGGGACGTGGTGCGGATTGTCGGCACCGATGTCAAACGCATGGACATCGGCGCCTCCTCGCTGTTCTGGGCGGCACCTGATGCCGGAACCAACCCGAACTGGACCCGGGACGTCCGCTTCATCAACACGGTCTGGCCGAACGGCAGGCCGCGGGTCTACCGCAACGAGGACACCGACTGGGGCTGGCCGCCCTATTTCAAGTTCGACAGCAGCAACATCACCGCCCAGGCGCAATCTCTGTCGAAGAAGGATGAAGATATCTGGGTCGCCGTCACGCATTACGGCTGGCGGCTGGAGCTCTTCACGATCTTCCCGAATGCCATCGACATCGATGTGGTGTCCGGGCCGGACGTTTTCCTGATTCCCTGGTTCAACATCCTGTTCTTCCTGGTCCTCGGCGTGATCGGCTACCTGGCCTTCCGGACGGTTCGCGCCTTCAAGCGCACGCGCGTCGATCCGATCGTGGACGGGATCGATGATTTCTTCGATGATGTCGGTGAAAATGCAGGGCAGGCCCGAGAGGATGCCCAGAAGCGCGCGAGCGAAGCGACGAGCGGCCTCCGCCGCTGGTTCAAGCGCTGGTTCGGCTGACTGGTCCCGATGGAATGAGCACACCTTACGCAAAGACCGCCCCTTCAAGGGTCGACCTCGTCATCTTCGACTGTGACGGAGTGCTGATCGACAGCGAGGTGATCAGCGCGCGCATGCTGGTTGCCGAACTCGCCAACCGAAACGTCTACATCACCATGGACTATGTGGCGCATCATTTCCTCGGCCGCAGCTATCCGATTGTCCTGCAGCAGATCCGCAAGGAGTTCGGCGTCGACCTGCCGCCCGAATTCGAGGTTCAGTACCGGGCGAGCCTGCTTGCCGCTTTCGAAAAGGACCTGACGCCGATTTCCGGCGTTCTGGACGTCATCGGCGAGCTGGTGCCCGACTACTGCCTGGCCACGAGCTCCAGCCCGCCGCGGCTTGCCAAATCGCTGGAGATCACCGGACTGACCGGCGTCTTTTCCGGCCGCACGACGACCGCCTCCGAAGTGTCGCACGGCAAGCCGGCACCGGATCTCTTCCTGCTGGCCGCCGAAAAGCACGGGGTCGACCCGGCCCGCTGCCTGGTGATCGAGGACAGCGAGAACGGTATCAGGGCGGCCCTTGCCGCTGGCATGCAAGTGTGGCGGTTCATCGGCGGGGCTCACCTGAAAAATCTCGTGGGAACCGATGACGCCGCGGCCGGCGCCGCACAGACATTTGCATCTTTCGAGGAATTCTATCAGCTTAGGCCGGACTTGCGGCGAGATCCTCCTGCATCCCGATGAACGCGAGGCGAGGAAGGCACCCCTCAGCATCGAACAGCTTTCAGGCGAGATAACATGAAAACGAAAAACACCGCCGAGACATCCCGCCTCGATGACGCTGCCCGGGCGGGCTGGCTGTATTACGTGGCCGGCAACACCCAGGACGAAATCGCCCGCAAGCTCGGCGTCTCCCGGCAATCGGCGCAGCGTCTCGTCTCGCTCGCCGTCAGCGAACGGCTCGTCAAGGTGCGGCTCGATCACCCGATCGCCCGTTGCATGGAACTCAGCCAGAGGCTCGTCGAGCGCTTCGGTCTGCAGAGCTGCGAGGTCGTCCCCAGCGATCCCGACGCGCCCTCTTCTACAGTCGGCATTGCCCAGGCGGCGGCGGCCGAGATGGAGCGCCATTTCAGCTCTCAGCAACCCAAGATCATCGCTTTCGGAACCGGGCGCTCGCTGCGCGCCTCGGTCGACCAGATCCCGTCCATGGACTGCCCGCAGCACCGGATCGTCTCGCTGCTCGGCAACATGATGTCGGACGGCTCGGCCTCGGCCTATAACGTCATCATCCGGCTGGCCGACCGCATCAATGCCAAACACTACCCGATGCCGCTGCCGGTCTTCGCGCGCTCGCGCGAAGAGCTGCAGCTCCTGCACAACCAGGAGGCCGTTCACAGCATCCTGGATCTCATCCGCCAGGCGGACGCGACATTCGTCGGCATCGGCAACATGGGCGCCACGGCCCCGCTCACGGTCGACGGCTTCGTCGGCCTGGACGAAATGCGGGCGCTGGAACGCGCCGGGGCGGTCGGTGAAATCACCAGCTGGGTCTATGACCGCAACGGCAGGCTCATCGAAGGCCTCTCCAACGATCTCGTGGCGAGCGCGCCGTTGCGGCCGGCCGGCGACAAACCGGTCTACGGCGTCGCCGCCGGCGCAGCCAAGGTGCCGGCGATGCTCGGCGCGCTGACGGGCAGATTCATCAACTGCCTGATCACCAACGAGACCACGGCTGAGCAATTGCTCAAAGACTGAGCGATTATTCACAGCTCATAACACGTTGATATAAAAAGACTTTTTGCGATGCAGCAAAGAGTCTTTTGATTTTCGGGCGATTCAATCCTTGACTCCCGGCCAAACTTGCTGCGAGTATTTGCCCGCAAGAATGGCAAATGCCCGATCTCGCTTGGGAGGAAAACATGGCATTTAATACTCGTGCGCTGCTCAGCGCATGTGCGATTGCTGCGCTCTGTGTGCCGGCAACAGCAGAAACCATTACCATCGCCACCGTGAACAACGGCGACATGATCCGCATGCAGGGTCTGACGAAGGATTTCACCGATAAGAACCCGGATATCGACGTCGAATGGGTGACGATGGAGGAGAACGTTCTCCGCCAGCGCGTCACCACGGACATCGCCACGAAGGGCGGTCAGTTCGACATCATGACCATCGGCACGTACGAAGTTCCGATCTGGGGCAAGCAGGGCTGGCTGGTCTCTCTGAACGATCTGCCGGACAGCTATGACGTCGATGACCTGCTGCCGCCGATCCGTGAAGGCCTGACCGTCGACGGCGAGCTCTACGCCGCACCGTTCTACGGCGAAAGCTCCATGGTCATGTACCGCAAGGACCTGATGGAAAAGGCCGGCCTGGAAATGCCGGAAGCCCCGACCTGGGACTTCATTGCCGAAGCCGCCAAGGCCATGACAGACAAGGAAAACGAAATCTACGGCGTCTGCCTGCGCGGCAAGGCCGGCTGGGGCGAGAACATGGCCTTCCTGACCGCCATGTCCAATTCCTTCGGCGCGCGCTGGTTCGACATGGAGTGGAAGCCGCAGTTCGATACCCAGCCGTGGAAAGACACGCTCACCTTCTATCTGGACCTGATGAACGAAGCAGGCCCTCCAGGCGCCTCTTCCAACGGCTTCAACGAAAACCTTGCCCTGTTCCAGACCGGCAAATGCGGCATGTGGATCGACGCGACCGTCGCAGCCTCTTTCGTCACCAATCCGGACGACTCTCAGGTCGCAGACCAGGTCGGCTTCGCACTGGCGCCGGACAAGGGCCTGGGCAAGCGCGGCAACTGGCTTTGGGCATGGTCCCTTGGCATCCCGGCCGGCACCCAGAAAGAGGAAGCTGCAAAGAAGTTCGTCGAATGGGCGACCTCCAAGGAATATCTGGAACTGGTCGCCTCCGAAGAAGGCTGGGCGAACGTTCCTCCGGGGACGCGGACCTCTCTTTATGAGAACCCGGAGTATCAGAAGATTCCGTTCGCCAAGATGACGCTGGACAGCATCAACTCCGCCGACCCGAAAAACCCGACCGTCGATCCGGTCCCCTATGTCGGCGTCCAGTTCGTTGCCATCCCGGAATTCCAGGGAATGGCCACGGTCATCGGGCAGATCTTCTCGGCCGCTCTCGCCGGCACCATGGATGCGGAAAACGCTCTTGCCTCCGCCCAGGCGACCGCCGAGCGCGAAATGACGAAGGCCGGCTACATCAAGTAGGCGTCTTCGCGCGGACCGGCGGGCTATGCCCGGCTCGCCGGTCTCCTCCTTTCCCTGAAAAGACAACACGCTCCTGACCGAGCAAGGGTCACACCATGGCTACGCAACACTCACGGGCCGCAGCCCGTTTGATGATCTCGCCTGCAGTGCTGCTGCTGCTCGGCTGGATGATCATCCCGCTGTCAATGACCGTCTATTTCTCGTTCCTGCGTTACAACCTGCTCGTTCCCGGCATGGAAGAATGGGCCGGCTGGACCAATTACGAGTACTTTCTGACGGACCCGGCCTTTTTCGCCGCCTTGAAAAATACCCTGCTGCTTGTCGGCGGTGTCCTCTTCATCACCATTGTCGGCGGCGTGCTTCTGGCGCTGCTGCTGGATCAGCCCTTCTGGGGCCAAGGCATCGTGAGGATCCTCGTCATCGCGCCGTTCTTCGTCATGCCGACCGTGTCGGCGCTGGTTTGGAAGAACATGTTCATGAACCCGGTCAACGGCCTTTTCGCCTATATCGCCAAGGCGTTCGGGCTCGCTCCCTTCGATTTTCTGGCGCATGCGCCGCTGTTCTCGATCATCCTGATTGTCGCCTGGGGATGGCTGCCCTTCGCGACCCTCATTCTCCTGACCGCCCTGCAATCGCTGGACAGCGAGCAGCTGGAGGCGGCGGAGATGGATGGCGCGAATTTCCTCAACCGCTTCGCCTTCATCATGCTGCCGCACCTGGCCCGGTCGATCACGGTCGTGATCCTGATCCAGACGATCTTCCTGCTGTCCGTCTTTGCCGAAATTCTCGTCACCACCAACGGCGGACCGGGAACGGCCTCCACCAACCTCACCTTCCTGGTCTACGCCCAGTCTCTGCTGCAGTTCGACGTGGGCGGCGGTGCGGCCGGCGGTGTGGTGGCCATCATCCTCGCCAATATCGTTGCGATCTTCCTGATGCGGATGATCGGCAAGAACCTGGAGGCCTGACCGATGGCCCGCTCCGTATCCACACGCCGCAAGACCGTCACCACCATCTGTGCCTGGGCTGTCGGCCTCATCATATTCTTTCCCATTCTGTGGACCGTGCTGACCAGCTTCAAGACGGAGGCAGAAGCAATCGCGTCTCCTCCCAGCTTTCTGTTCTTCGACTGGACGCTGGAAAATTACAGCACGGTCCAGGAGCGCTCCAACTATTTCCGCCACTTCTGGAATTCGGTGGTCATCTCCCTCGGTTCGACGCTTCTGGGTCTGCTGATCGCGATCCCGGCAGCCTGGTCCATGGCCTTCGTGCCCGGCAAGCGCACCAAGGACGTGCTGATGTGGATGCTGTCCACCAAGATGCTGCCGCCGGTCGGCGTGCTGATCCCGATCTACCTGATCTTCCGCGACACGGGCCTGCTGGACACGCGCACCGGACTGGTGGTCGTGCTCACGCTGATCAACCTGCCGATCATCATCTGGATGCTGTTCACGTATTTTCGCGAAATTCCGGGCGAAATCCTGGAGGCCGCCCGGATGGACGGCGCCGAGCTCTGGTCGGAAATCGTCTACGTGCTGACGCCGATGGCCGTGCCCGGCATCGCCTCGACCCTGCTCTTGAACATCATCCTGGCCTGGAACGAAGCGTTCTGGACCCTGAACCTCACGGCGGCCAATGCCGCGCCCCTCACGGCATTCATTGCCAGCTACTCCAGTCCGGAAGGCCTGTTCTACGCAAAGCTGAGCGCCGCCTCGACCATGGCGATTGCGCCCATCCTGATCATCGGCTGGTTCAGCCAGAAACAGCTAGTGCGCGGCCTGACCTTCGGCGCGGTTAAATAGGAGCCCTGATCATGGGTCGGATTACTCTCAATCAGATAACCAAGAGCTTCGGCGACGTGCAGGTCATCCCGCCTCTGGACCTGCAGATCGAAGACGGTGAATTCGTGGTGTTCGTCGGCCCCTCCGGCTGCGGCAAGTCCACCCTCCTGCGCCTGATCGCGGGCCTGGAAGACGTGACGAGCGGCGCCATCAAGATCGACGGCAGGGATGCGACCGAAGTGCCGCCCGCAAAACGCGGTCTGGCGATGGTGTTCCAGTCCTATGCGCTTTATCCGCATATGTCGGTGCGCAAGAACATCGCCTTCCCATTGCGCATGGCCGGTCTCGACAAGAGCGCCCAGGCGGCCAAGGTCGAGGCGGCTGCAAAGGTCCTGAACCTGACCGACTATCTGGACCGCCGCCCCGGCCAGCTCTCCGGCGGCCAACGCCAGCGCGTCGCCATCGGCCGGGCGATCGTGCGTGAACCGGACGCCTTCCTGTTCGACGAGCCCCTGTCCAACCTGGATGCGGCGCTGCGCGTCAACATGCGCCTGGAAATCTCCGAACTCCACCAGTCCCTCAAGACGACGATGGTCTACGTCACCCACGATCAGGTGGAAGCCATGACCATGGCCGACAAGATCGTCGTTCTGCAGGCCGGCGTCATCGAGCAGGTCGGCTCGCCGCTGGACCTCTATCACACGCCCCGCAACAGGTTCGTGGCCGGCTTCATCGGCTCGCCGAAGATGAACTTCCTCATGGGGAACTACGCCGCGGAATACGACGCGGCGACCATCGGCATCCGCCCGGAGCATGTTTCCGTCTCGCAGAGCGAAGGCAAATGGACGGGCAAGGTCGGCGTTTCCGAACATCTCGGCTCCGACACGTTCCTTTACGTCGACGTCGACGGCCTGAGCGAACCGATGACCGTGCGGGCCTCCGGCGAAGTCGCCTTCCGTCACGGCGATACCGTCCACCTCACTCCCGAAGCGGACAAAATCCACCGTTTCGACAATCAGGGTCTCAGAATCGCATGAAGCGCCTGGAAGGAAAATCCGCACTGATCACCGGTGCCGCGCGGGGCATCGGCAAGGCCTTTGCCGCCCGCTACGCCCTGGAAGGTGCGCGCGTCGCCATCGCCGATATCAACATGGCAGGCGCCGAAGCCGCTGCGGCGGAGATCGGCCCGAATGCCTACGCGGTCAAGCTGGACGTCACCGACCAGGCCTCCATCGACGCCGCCATCGGCGCGGTCGAGGCCCAGACCGGCGGCCTCGACATCCTGATCAACAACGCCGCGCTGTTCGACCTGGCGCCGATCGTCGAAATCACCCGCGACAGCTACGCGCGCCTTTTCGAGATCAATGTCGCCGGAACCCTGTTCATGATGCAGGCCGCCGCCAAGTCCATGATCAGCCGCGGCAAGGGCGGCAAGATCATCAACATGGCGAGCCAGGCCGGCCGCCGCGGCGAACCGCTGGTGGGCGTCTACTGCGCCACCAAGGCCGCCGTCATCAGCCTGACGCAGTCGGCAGGCCTCGACCTGATCAAGCACGGCATCAACGTGAACGCCATCGCCCCCGGCGTGGTGGACGGCGAACACTGGGACGGCGTCGATGCTCATTTCGCCAGATACGAGGGCCTGAAGCCGGGAGAAAAGAAAGCAGCGGTCGCCGCCACCGTGCCCTATGGCCGGCTGGGAACCGCGGAAGACCTCACCGGCATGGCCGTATTTCTGGCCACGAGCGAGGCGGACTACATCCTCGCGCAAACCTACAATGTCGATGGCGGCAACTGGATGAGCTGACCAATGACCCAGAAACTCAACGACACTGTGCTCGCCGCCGTTCCCGAAAAGATCGAGGCCCCGGCCTTCAACCGCGCTGACCTCACGCCCGGCATTTTGCATATCGGCGTCGGCAATTTTCACCGCGCCCATCAGGCCGTCTACCTGCACAGGCTGTTCGGGCTCGGCGAGGGCCATGACTGGGCGATTGTCGGCGCGGGCCTGAAACCCTACGACCGGGCCATGCGCGACCGGCTGAAGGATCAGGACTGGCTGACGACGGTGGTGGAACTCGACCCCAACGGTCTCAGCGCCCGGATCTGCGCGTCGATGATCGACTTCATCGATGTGGACCCGGCCGCGCTTATTGCCAGGCTGTGCGAACCGGACATCCGTATCGTATCGCTGACGATCACCGAAGGCGGATACTTCGTCGATCCCAATTCCGGCGGTTTCGATGCCGCCCATGCCGACATTCGCGCCGATCTCGGTCATCCGGACGCCCCGCACACGGTCTTCGGCATCCTGGTCGCCGCCCTGTTGAAACGCAGGGAGCGGGGAATCGCGCCATTCACCGTGATGTCCTGCGACAACCTGCCGGAAAACGGACATGTGGCCAGGCAGGCCGTCGTCGGCTACGCGTCCGCCCTTGCCGCAGATGCCGGGGCCTGGATTGCGGAAAACGTCGCCTTTCCGAATGGCATGGTCGACTGCATCACTCCGGCAACCGGCGAACGCGAGCGCAATCTGGTCAAGGAAAGATTTGGCCTGGAGGATGCAGCCCCCGTCGTTTGCGAGCCGTTCCGCCAGTGGGTGCTTGAAGACAACTTCCCGTCCGGACGTCCGGCGCTGGAGAAGGTCGGCGTGGAATTCGTCGAGGATGTCGCTCCCTACGAGCTCATGAAGCTGCGCATCCTGAATGGCGGCCACGCCGCCATCGCCTATCCGGGTGCGCTTCTCGGCCACCACTTCGTCCACGACGCCATGGCCGACCCGCTGATCCGGGCCTTCCTGACCAAGCTGGAGAAAGAGGAGATCCTGCCGACCGTCCCGGAAATTCCCGGGGTCAGCTTCCAGGATTATCTGGCGACGGTCGTGGAACGCTTCTCCAATCCGGCCGTCGGCGACACGATCGCGCGCCTGTGCCTGGACGGCTCCAACCGCCAGCCGAAATTCATCCTGCCGGCAATCCGGGACCGCCTCGACAAGGGTCTTCCCATCCGCGGCCTCGCCCTGGAAACCGCCCTGTGGTGCCGGTACTGCCTGTGCCGGGACGAAGCGGGTAATGAGATCACGCTGGAAGACGACAATGCCGACCGGTTGAAAGCCTGGGCAAACAGCGTCTTCGGCGCCGGCGAGACGGCCTACGACATGCCGGACCTCCTGGGCAACCTGGCATCGGACCCGGCCTTCCTGGCAGCCTTCCGCGAAGCGGCCGGGAGCATTTCCAGGATCGGCGTTGCCGAAACGCTCAAGGCGTATCTGGACGACAGGGTTCCGGCGTAGATGAGCGGCGGTTCAAGCGGATCCGGTCGAACCTCCGGGACGGTCGCCGCTGAAACGACAACCTCGCCCCGAGGAAGCGCAAAGCGCTGTCTCGAAGGGTGGGCCGCTTGCTCAGAGTATGCCGCCCATGCTTCGAGACGGGCCTGAAGGCCCTCCTCCGCATGAGGTGGTGTGAAGCCGCACGCCGTTTGATTGCCTTTGCTGAAACATCCCGCGTCCGTGCGTCCAGCCACACGGGTCACCCCGACCCAGCGCAGCGCAGAGCCGGGGCCTACTCGCTGGCCCACTTGCCGAAGCGGATGATGGACTTGCAGGCAGGCCCTCCGTGCCCGGCCATAGAACTCTCATGAAGTGGGTACGCGCCGGCGCGCCACCAAAACCCACTCCCTGCCCTCTCATGGTGCCGGAAAGGTTGTCCGCCAGCGTCTCAGGAAGGCGTCCCGGGTCATTGCGTCGAGGGCCACCATGAGCGAGGGGGAGAGATCGATCGGGCGCAGTGCTGTCGGGCTCAGGCCTTCGCCCTCGGTGCCTTCCTCCGTTTCCAGCAGGGGGCTGATCAGCAACGCCTTCTGCAGCTCGAACGTTCCTTCCGGCGACAGCAGGAAATCCAGAAACTCCTTGGCCGGTAGTTTATTCTTTGCCTGTTTCGGGATCATCAGGGCGCGCGACAGGACCAGCGTGTAGTCGGAGGGCAGGACGATGCCGATCCGCTCGTCGCGCTGCTGGAAATCCTGGGCATAGGAGCCGAGCACGTTATAGGCCATCAGATAGCGGCCTTCGGCGACGCCCTGGATGATTTCCGCCGAACAACAGGTGGAAACGGTCCGCGACCTGCCGAAGGATTCCTGCAAGGCACCGAAGGTCGACGCTTCCTGGGCATCGGCAAAGGCAAACAGGTAGCCGAGCCCCGACTCCTCGATGTCGTAGGTCGCGATCCGTCCCGCATAGGGCGTGTCGAACGGCCTGAGAAGATCAAGCAGGTCGAAGCGTGTCCGGGGGACATCGCCGGGCGGAACCAGATCCCGATTATAGACGATGACGGCAGGCTCGCGGGTGATTCCCCACAGCTCGTCCCGCCAACTGAGCGCGTCGGGCAGCTGCCCTGTGAGCCGCGAGCGGTAGGGGGCGGCGCAGGCTTCGTTGACCAGCCGCACCATCTGGTGGACGGCCGAACTGACGACGATATCGGCCCCTGTCGCCCCGTCGTGACACTCGGTGCGGGTCAGTTCGTAGAGGTCGTTCGACCCCCACTGCTCGAAGCGCAGCCGGATATCCGGTCTCGATTTCAGGAAAGCTTCCACCACGGGGCCGAAAACGGCAATGTCGGTCGTCGACCTCAGCAGAACCGTCTGCCGCGCGTTTTCCGAGCCGAACGTCTCGATGATTTCCTGAGCCGCGCAAAGACCGCCGGACAGGAGGAATACGGCACATGCGAAAAGGCCGCGGAATGGTGCCGCAAGCATCCTCATGAAGCTTTCTCCGCAAGGGCTTCGAAGACCAGTGCCGCCCGGAACCGGTTCTCGGAGGTGTTTTCCAGGACGAGGTTTCCGCCAAAGGAAACGGCCACCGAATGGGCGATGGCCAGACCGAGCCCCGATCCGGTCTGGCGGGAAAGGACGCCCTTGTTGAACCGCGCGCCGATCCCGGCCAGGATCTCCTCCCCCGGTCCGCTGCCCGAATCCTCAACCCAGATGGCCGCCTTGCCCTTCTCGAGGGACGCACCGACCCGGACGGGAGACCGGCCGTAGCGGAGCGCGTTGCCCAAAAGGTTCTTCAGCGCCTCTTTCAGGGACAGCTCGTCCGCCAGGACCCTGACGGGAACCTCGCCGATCTCCAGCATCACATCCGTGTCCGGGTAAAGAACCGCATGATCGCCTTCCTCGAACAGATCGAGGGCAATGTCGCGCAGATCCACCCGTTCGCGCCGGGCACTGTCGCCACGATGGATCACAAGCGCCTGGGCCAGCATCTGATCCAGCAACCTTCCGAGGCTGCCGGTCCGGGTCTGGAGCCGTTCGACGATCTTTTCCTTGCGGCCCAGATCCGTTTCCTCCGAAAAAAGATCCGCCTGAGCCCGCAGCGCCGCGACGGGCGTCCTGAGCTGATGGGCGGTGTCGGAAATCAGGTGGCGCATGGAATTCATCTGCCGGTCGAGCCGCGCCATGAAACCGTTCAGCGCGTGGATCATCACGGCCGTTTCCCGGGGAACGGCGGTATCGACGGGCGTCAGGTCATGGGGATCGCGGGCGGACAGTCCTCCGGCGATCTTCTCCAGAGGTCTCAGAACCGATCTGACCACCAGCGCGGCCAGCAGCGCCATCGCAAGTCCGGATGCCGCCAACACGAAGAGCGCGTTGCGGGTGATCTCGTAGGCCATGGCATTGCGGGCGAGCAGGGTCTGTCCGACCACCACCTTCACCGTGCCGTTCAAGGTCCGCTCGGCGAAGCGGCGGGGCACGACGGCGAAACGGGCGGGCTCGCCGAAAAAGCTGCCGTCGAAGAAACCTTCGTCGAAGTCCCGACGGCCGGACGGCAAGGCGATTTCGTCATATCCGGTCAGGGTCTCGCCGTCCGGCCCGATGATCCGGTAGCCGATCCGGTCGTCCGGCGCGAATTCCAGAAGCTCGAAGGCAGGCACGGGGAGATTGATTGCCGGCCTGCCGTCCCGCACGGTGATCGCCGATGCGATGTCGTTTGCCGCCCCCAGCAGCAGCCTGTCATAGGCGCTTCGGGCGGCTTCCCGGCCATAGGCAAAGGCGGCAATGGAGACGATCACGCCGCCGATCACCAGAAGCAGCGCCATCCCCAGGGCGACACGGGCCTTGAGCGATGTGGTCTCCAACCTGCGGGCAAAATCAGGCATCGGCGTCCAGCTTGTAGCCGAGCCCCCGCTGGGTCTCGATCCGGATCGAGCTGCCAGCGAGCTTTTTGCGCAGGCGCGCAACGTAGAGTTCCAGCGCGTTCATGCTGACATCGGTGTCGTCAAAGCTGAAAATGCCCTCGAACAGCCGCTCCTTGCTGACCGTCCGGCCCCGGTTGCGGATCAGGATCTCCAGAAGCGAGAACTCCCGTCGTGTCAGGTTGATCGGACTGTCCTCCAGCCTGACCACGCGGGCGGAGGCGTTGAACGTCAGGTTGCCAAGTGTCAGTTCCTCGGCCTTGTCCCCTTGTTCCCTGCGGTAGAGCGCCCGGATGCGGGCTTCCAGTTCCCTGTGGTCGAACGGTTTGACGAGATAATCGTCCGCTCCCGAATTCAGCGACGAGACGCGATCGTCCACGGAAAATTCGGCCGTCAGCATCAGGACCGGCGTCCGGTCGCCTCTCGACCGCATTTCCTTCAGAAGCTCGGTCCCGAGCCCGTCCGGCAGGTTGATGTCCAGAACGATCACGTCATAGTGCTGCACCCCGATACAGGCGCGCGCCTGTTCCAGCGTCCGGGCCAGATCGCAGGCGATCCCCGACCGGTCCAGGCGGATCATGATCGCTTCGGCCATGTCAAAGGTGTCTTCAACGAGCAACAGGCGCAACGCTATATTCCTCCCCCTCCTTTCCTTTGCCCCGCATTTTGCTTCCATGCAAGCGTCCCGGCACATTGCCGGCCCGCGTGACAGGTTGATGACAGGGTTTGTCGCTAGGCTTGCCTGACATCCGTTGGGAGGGATCGCGGTCTTCTGCGGCACAACGGATCTCAAAGGCTCACCAAAAGCCTCATCATGTGGAGGAAACACATCATGGCATTGAAAACGACCCGTCTCCTGCTGGCGGCCGCCTTCCTTGGCGCATCCGCATTCAGCGTCTCAGCTCAGGATTACAAGCCGGAAAATCCGGAATGTATCGCGCCGGCCAACCCGGGCGGCGGCTGGGACTTCACCTGCCGTCAGGTCGGCAAGACCCTGCAGGATCTCAAACTCATCGACACGACCATGCAGGTCGTAAACCTGGCAGGCGGCGGCGGCGGCGTGGCCTATGCCGAAGTGGTCAACAAGCGCAACGACAGCAACGACCTGATCGTCGCGGCTTCCACCGCGACCGCGACCCGTCTCGCCCAGGGCGCCTATCCGGGCAACACCATGGATCAGGTCCGCTGGGTCGCCACCGTGGGTGCTGACTACGGCGTGATTGCCGTTGCGGCCGACAGCCCGATCAACACGCTGCCCGAACTGCTCGACCAGATGAAGTCCGATCCGGCTTCCATCTCCGTCGCAGGCGGCTCGGCGGTCGGTGGCTGGGACCACCTGAAAGTGCTGATCGCCGCGAATGCCTACGGCATCGAGGACGTCCGCACCATCAAGTACATCGCCTTCGACGGCGGCGGCGAAGCCGTCACCCAGCTTCTGGCCGGCTCGGTCCAGGCCTTCACGGGCGATCTTTCCGAAGCCAAGGGCTTCGTGGACAGCGGCGACATCAAGGTGATCGCGGTTCTCTCTCCGGAGCGTCTGGACGGCGAATTCGCCGACTTCCCGACCGCCAAGGAACAGGGCATCGACGCCATCGGCGCAAACTGGCGCGGCTTCTACGCTCCGGGCAACATGTCCGACGAGGCCTACAACAGCTGGGTCAGCATGATCGCTGAACTCTATGCCAGCGACCAGTGGAAAGGCGTGATGGCCGCCAACGGCCTGGCCCCGCTCGACCTGCAGGGCGAAGAGTTCGAGCAGTTCGTCTCGGAGTCCGTGGCGAAGATCCAGGACATCTCGAAAGAAATCGGCATCATCAAGTAAGGCTGCCGTCTTCGGTTCGGAGGGCACAGCCGATGTGCCCTCCGCATTCTGACTAAGCCGCTCCGTGGAGCGGCGCTTCGGCAAGAGGGCCGCAGGTTTGCCCCTCAGATCAGGCCCATGTCTTTCCTCCAGGTGAGGATCATGGCGCCGCCGGCTGTCAGAAACTCGCGTGGCACAGTGAGACGTGCCTCTTTCGATAGATCCGTTTCAGGCGGCTACCCCACCAGGTAACGACCGCTTGCTGGAAGGTACCCATGAGCGACCGTATTTTTGGCGCGGTCGGGCTGCTCCTTGCACTGGGATACGCCTGGTCTGCCCTTGTCATCGAAGAAAGCTTTCTGTCGGACGCTGTCGGCCCGAAAGCCTTTCCCTATATCATCGCCGCCGTGCTCGCCCTGGCGTCCCTGGCGATCATCCTGAGGCCCGATGCGGCCCCGCACTGGCCCACCCTGCCCCGCCTTCTGGAAGTCGCCGCTGCCATTGTGGTGATGCTCCTTTACGCGAACCTGTTGCCGGTGCTCGGCTTCGTGTTCGCCACGGCGCTTGCGGCAACCTACCTGACCTGGCGCCTCGGCACGGCTCCGATCTCGTCCGCCGTCTCCGGATGCCTGACGTCGGTCGGGATCTATGCGGTCTTCCATCTTGTCCTTGGCCTTTCCCTGGCCAAGGGTCCCCTCGGCTTTTGATCGGAGCGCCCCATGGAAACCTTCTCTTCTCTGGCCGACGGCTTCGTGATCGCCCTCACCTGGCAGAACCTGCTGCTGGCGCTTCTGGGCTGTTTTCTCGGCACCATGATGGGTGCGCTGCCGGGCCTCGGCCCGTCCAACGGCGTTGCCATCCTGATCCCGCTCGCCTTCACGCTCGGGCTCGGCGCCACGCCGTCCCTGATCCTGCTGACGTCCGTCTATTACGGCGCCATGTACGGGGGGCGTATCTCATCGATCCTCTTGAACATTCCCGGTGACGAGCCGGCCATGATGACCTGTCTGGACGGGTATCCGATGGCCCAGCAGGGCCGGGCGGGAGAGGCCCTGTCGCTGTCGGGCATTGCCTCCTTCGTCGGCGCGTTCCTGGCCACCTGGGGCCTGATCCTGCTGGCCCCGCAGCTGGTCAAGATCGCTCTGCTGTTCGGGCCGGCCGAATACTTCGCCCTCTTCACCCTCGCCTTCGCGACCCTCGGCGGCGTGGCCTCCTCCAACCAGGCCAAGACCGCCTTCGCGGCCGCGCTCGGCATCGGCCTTGCCACGGTCGGCGTCGATACCCAGACCGGTGTGCCGCGCTTCACTTTCGGCGAAGTGCATCTTTACGACGGCATCGACTTCCTCGTCGCCATCGTCGGCCTCTTTGCCCTGTCCGAAGTGTTCCTTTTCCTGGAGCACCGCCACGGCGACTCGGATGCCAAGGGCAGCAAGGTGGTCATCGGCCGCCTGATGCCGAGCTGGGCGGTGGTGAAGTCCTGCATCCCGACCATGCTGCGCACGAGCTTCCTGGGCTTCCTCGCGGGCGTCCTGCCGGGCGCCGGCGCCTCGCTCGGCTCGTTTATCGCCTACACGTTCGAAAAGAAGCTGGTGGACAAGGAAGGCACGTTCGGCAAGGGCGACCCGCGCGGCGTCGCAGCCCCCGAGGCCGGCAACAACGCGGCCGCCGGCGGCGCTCTGGTGCCCATGCTCGCGCTCGGCGTGCCGGGCTCCGGCACCACGGCCGTCCTTCTCGCCGTCCTGCTGGCCCTCAACATCACGCCCGGCCCGCTGCTGTTCACGCAGCAGCCGGAAGTGGTCTGGGGCCTGATCGCGGCGCTGTTCATCGCCAACTTCATGCTGCTGGCCATGAACATCCCGATGATCGGCCTGTTCACCCGCGTCCTGCTGATCCCGCCGCGCATCCTGATGCCGATCGTCGCGATGGTCAGCTTCGTCGGGATCTACGGCATCTCCGGCTCGACCTTCGACCTGATGGTGATGGTGGGCTTCGGCGTCATGGGCTGGGTCTTGCGCAAGCTCGACGTGCCGCTCGTCCCGATCATTCTGGGAACCCTGCTCGGCAACGCGATGGAGAACAACCTGCGCCGCGCCATCACCATCAGGAACGGCGACTGGACCGCCCTGATCGACAGCCCGCTCTCCATCGGCCTGTGGAGTCTTGCCGCCATCGGCTTCATCCTGCCGATCGTCGTCGGCAGGTTCGTCAAGGCACGCATGCGCCGCATGGCCAAGGACGAGGAAGGGTCGATCGTCGATTAGGCTCCGGCCGTTTATCCGCGAATATCGGCCGCCCCTCGCAAGGGGGCGGCTTTTTCCTGCCCGCAGGCCGCCCGGCCTCAAATCTCCGTCCGCATCCGGTAGCCGGGCGCGAAGATCAGGCGGACATGGGTGATGGGAACGCCCCCCGCCCAGGTGATGCGCTCGATAGCGAACAGGGCGGTCCCGGGGGTGGTATCGAGCTTGCGCGACAGGGTTTCGTCGGCATTCAGCGCGAAGAGGGAAATATCTCCGTGGCTGTAGGGCGCGTTGTGCACCAGCCACTCGTTGGCGCTGATCCTGGCGAATGTCTCCTCGCGCGCGGTCGGTGCCGCTTCCAGGTTGATGTACCGCTCTTCGAACGCATAGGGCCGATCATCGGCGAAATGCAGCGTTTTCAGGAACAATACGTCCGCGCCGAGAGAGACCTGGAAGGCGCCATGCAGCATTGGCGGCAGGGGTCTCAGGTCCCGTTCCAGGAGGCTGTGACGGTATTTGCGGCCAAGAGCCTCCACTTCCTCGCGGATGATCGGAATGGTCAGCGTCGCCCGCTGGGGCGGATTGAGCGCGACGCGCGTTCCCGCCCGGCGCTTGCGCACGACGAGACCGCTTTCGGCCAGGTCCCGCAGGGCGCGGTTGACGGTCGTGCGGGCGCAGCCGAATTCCTCGGCGAGATCCGCTTCATGGGGGATCCGCTCGCCCGGCTGCCAGATCCGGTCGTGAATCCGGCGCAGAAGTTCGGTGCGAATGCCGGTCCAGGAATTTGTATCGGTTACCGTCAACTTTCAATCAATCCCGTTAAAGACGCGCGCGAAGCGAGGCGATGACAGCCCTGTAGCCGGCCCGGATGGCGTCGCCTTTTACATGGTTTCCATCCGAAACAACATGCCGCCCCGCAGACCAGACGTCGGAAACCATCCGGTCGTCGCCCGCGAACAGGTAGGCATCGAGGATTTCATCGCCCTGCCGGCCTCCCAGGTCGATCGCCGTGCCATCAAGGGCAAGAAGATCGGCATGGCGGCCCTCGGCTATGGAGCCGGACGCCCGTCCCGTCGCCTGTGTACCGCCCTGGACCGCCCCCTCGAACAGCACCCGGCCGGTGGATTTTTCCGGCGTTGCCACCGAGGCGCGGCACTTGTCGCGCAGCCGCTGGGAGTATTCCAGGGTCCTGAGTTCCTCCGACAGCGAGATCCGGATGTTGGAATCCGAGCCGATGCCGAAGCGGCCGCCTTGCGCCAGGTATTCGACCCCGTCGAAGATACCGTCCCCGAGGCTCGACTCGGTGATCGGGCAAAGTCCCGCGACAGCGCCCGTCGCGGCAAGCCCCTGCGTCTCTGCCGGGGTCATCTGCGTGCAGTGGATCAGGCACCAGTTTTCCTGGGCCCGATGATTGGCAAGCAGCCATTCGACAGGGCGCTTGCCCGTCGCCTCCAGCACCTCCTCGACTTCCGCAACCTGCTCGGCCAGATGCATATGCAAGGGTTTGTTGCCGGCAAGCGCTACGGCATTGCCAAGACCTTCCGCGTCGACGGCGCGCAGGGAATGCGGGGCAACGCCGATCACCGCGTCGGCGGGCAGGAATTTCAGGCGTTGTGCAGCCAGTTCGTGGAGCCTGGCGAACCGGTCGAAATCGTTGCCGAACCGGATCTGCCCCGGCGCCAGCGGACGCCTGTCGCAGCCGCCATACTGGTAGAGGACCGGCAGATGGGTGAGGCCGATGCCCGTCTCGCCGGCTGCCGCCATGATCCGGTCCGAGAGTTCGGCAAGGTTGTCATATGGCGTCCCGCCGGGCTGGTGGTGCAGATAGTGGAATTCGCCGACCGCCGCATAGCCGGCTTCCAGCATTTCCATCTGCACGAAGGCGGCGATCGCTTCGACATCCTCCGGCGTCAACGCATCCAGAAAGCGGAACATGATCTGCCGCCAGGTCCAGAAACTGTCGCGGGCCTCGCTGCCGCGCCGCTCGCTCATGCCCGCCATCGCCCGCTGAAAGGCATGGCTGTGCAGGTTGACGGGGGCCGGAAGCAGAATGCCGACGCGTTCGCCTCTGGCGGCGGCATTGCGCTCAACGGCGGAAATCCTGCCGTCCGCGCCCACGGTAACGGCGACATTTTCCGCCCAGCCGTCGGCCAGGAGCGCCTGTTCCGCAAATATGGTCGCGCCAGAAACTGTCGACATGCCGCCTTTTCCTCCGTTGACACGTTAATATGTGCATGCATATTATCCTATAACGCAATCTAATCAAGCCGGAGATGGTCCGTGTCTCAACGCCTCCTCACCAATGCCAGGCTGGCAACCCTCACCGGGAACGGGGAGCCCTATGGCCTGATTGACGGCGGCGCACTGGCGATCGTGGGCGATACGATCGCCTGGATCGGCGAGGCAGCGCACCTTCCCTTCCGCTACTCCGCCCTGCACGCGGAAGACCTCGACGGCCGGCTGGTGACCCCGGGCCTGATCGACTGCCACACCCATGTGGTGTTCGGCGGCGACCGGGCGCGGGAATTCGAAATGCGCTTGCAGGGCGCCACCTATGAGGAAGTGGCCCGGGCCGGCGGCGGCATCGTCTCGACCGTGTCGGCAACCCGCTCCGCCAGCGAAGACGACCTGTTCCAGGCCGCCCTTCCCCGTGTCGATACGCTGATCGGCGAAGGCGTCACCGCCATCGAGATCAAGTCCGGTTACGGGCTCGACAGGGACACCGAACTGCGCATGCTGCGCGCCGCCCGGCGGATCGGCAAGGAGCGGCCGGTCCTCGTCAGGACCAGTTTCCTCGGCGCCCATGCGATCCCGCCCGAATACAAGAACCGGGCCGACGCCTACCTGACGGAAGTCTGCCTGCCGACGCTCGAGGCCGCCCATGCGGAGGGCCTTGTCGATGCGGTCGACGGGTTCTGCGAGGGCATCGCCTTTTCACCGGAGCAGATCGCCCGCGTCTTCGACAAGGCGAAGGAACTTGGCCTGCCGGTGAAACTGCATGCCGAACAGCTTTCCAATCTGGGTGGCGCGGCGCTCGCCGCCTCTTACGGCGCGCTGTCCGCCGATCATCTGGAATATCTCGATGAAGCGGGCATCAAGGCCATGGCGGCAAGCGGCTCGGTGGCCGTGCTCCTGCCCGGCGCCTTCTACACGCTGCGCGAGACGCAACAGCCACCGCTGGATCTCTTGCGCGCCCACAACGTACCGGTCGCCCTGGCGACCGACTGCAATCCGGGCTCTTCCCCCTCGCCTCTTTGCTGCTCACGCTGAACATGGGCTGCACGCTGTTCCGCATGACGCCCGAGGAGGCGCTGGCCGGCGTCACCCGGGAAGCTGCAAGGGCTCTGGGTCTTGACGGCCAGGGCACGCTGGAAGCCGGCAAGCGGGCGGATCTCGCCGTCTGGAACGTCAGTCATCCGGCCGAACTTTCCTACCGGATCGGCTTCAATTCCCTTCACAAGCGCATCTTCGGAGGCTCTGAATGAGCACGCTCATCCTGACGCCGGGCACGGCAAACCTGGCGGATCTGGAACGCATCTACCGGGAAGAGCTTCCCGTGCGTATCGACAGGTCAGCGGAAGCGGCGATCAATCTGGCCGCCGAGCGGGTGGCCGAGGCAGCCCGGGGCAGCGTGGCGGTCTACGGCGTCAACACCGGTTTCGGCAAGCTCGCCAGCGTCAAGATCGCACCGGAGGACACCGAAACCCTGCAGCGCAACCTGATCCTGTCCCATTGCTGCGGTGTCGGCGAGGCCCTCGACCGGACCACCACACGGCTGATGATGGCCCTGAAACTGCTCTCCCTCGGCCGCGGTGCGTCGGGTGTGCGTCTCAAAGTCATGAAGCTGATCGAGGACTGCCTTGAAAAGGGCGTTACCCCCGTCATTCCCGCCCAGGGCTCCGTCGGCGCATCCGGCGACCTTGCCCCGCTCGCGCACATGACCGCCGTGCTGATCGGCGAAGGCGAAGCCGAGTTCGGCGGAGTGCGCATGCCGGGCGGCGAGGCCCTTGCCAAGGCCGGCCTGACGCCGGTCGTCCTCGGACCGAAGGAAGGTCTCGGCCTCATCAACGGCACGCAGTTCTCCACCGCCTGCGCGCTGACCGCCCTCTTCGATGCATGGCGGCTTGCCGAGGCAACGCTGGTGACCGCAAGCCTTTCCACCGACGCCATCATGGGCTCCACCGCCCCGCTCCTGCCGGAGATCCACGAGTTGCGCGGCCATCTCGGCCAGATCGAGGTCGCCCGCGCCATGCGCACGATCATGGAGGGCTCGGAAATCCGCGAGAGCCACCGCGAGGGAGACGTCCGGGTCCAGGATCCCTATTGCATCCGCTGCCAGCCGCAGGTCGCCGGCGCCTGTGTCGACCTGTTGCGCATGGCGGCCAGGACGCTGGAAATCGAGGCAAACGCTGCGACCGACAATCCGCTGGTGCTGATCGATGCGGACCGGATCGTCTCCGGCGGCAATTTCCACGCCGAACCCGTCGCCTTCGCCGCCGACCAGATCGCCCTGGCAATCGCCGAGCTCGGCGCGATCTCGCAGCGCCGGGTGGCGCTGATGGTCGACCCGACCCTGTCCTTCGACCTGCCGCCGTTCCTCGCCAGGGACCCAGGCCTCAATTCAGGCATGATGATCGCGGAAGTCACCACGGCAGCGCTGATGAGCGAGAACAAGCATCTGGCCAATCCCTGCTCGACCGACTCGACGCCGACCAGCGCCAACCAGGAAGACCATGTCTCCATGGCCGCCCACGGCGCGCGCCGCCTCGGCCGCATGATCGCCAATCTTGCGCAGATCCTCGGCGTGGAACTGCTGTGCGGCGCCGAGGGCATCGAGCACCGCGCCCCGCTGAAGACCAGCACACCGCTCCAGTCGGTCATCGCCAGGCTCCGCGAAGCCGTGCCGCCCCTCGACAAGGACCGCTACATGGCGCCGGACCTGGACACGGCCGCCGGCCTGATCCGCTCACGGGCGCTGGTCGCGATCCTTTCCGAAGACTACATGATCGGACTTGGAGGCAGCCATGCAGCCGGTTGAGGTTTATCGCGGGGATAGACCCATCGTCCTTGGCGTTCCCCATGCAGGCACGTTCGTGCCGGACGACATCTGGGCGCGCCTCAACGAGACGGGCCGGAAACTTGCCGATACGGACTGGCATGTGGACCGGCTCTATTCCGGCCTCCTTGCCGGCGCGAGTATGGTGAAGGCCAATTTCCACCGCTACGTGATCGATGCCAACCGGGATCCGCAAGGCGTCAGCCTCTATCCGGGCCAGAACACGACGACGCTCTGCCCGACAACCGATTTCGACGGCCGCCCCATCTATCATGCAGGCACGGAACCGGACGCGGACGAGATCGAAACCCGCCGTCGCACCTGGCACGCGCCCTACCATGAGGCCCTTCAAGCCGAGCTGGAACGGGTGAAGGCGAAGCATGGTATCGCCATCCTCTACGACTGCCATTCCATCCGGTCCGTCGTGCCGTTCCTATTTGACGGCACATTGCCGGACTTCAACACCGGCACCAATAACGGCACCACCTGCGACCCGGAGATCGAGGCCGCCGTCGTGGCCCGCACGGCCGCTGCCGAAGGCTACTCATCCGTTCTGAACGGCCGCTTCAAGGGCGGCTGGACGACGCGCCACTATGGCCGCCCGAGCGAAGGCTTCCACGCCATCCAGATGGAACTGGCGCAAAAGACCCATCTTGCCAGCGAAGACACGCCCTTTGCCTATGACGAGGAAAAGGCCGCCCGCCTTCGCATGCATCTTAAGGCTATCCTGAGCGCGCTGGAAACCATTGCATCTGATCTGCCACGGAGAGCTGAACAGACATGATGGCAACACCTTTGGCTGCAAATGAAGTGTCTTGGACTATTTCAGCGATTAAGGCATTACGTCATGTCTCTCCTGCGTCTTGCAGCGCGCGCACTCCCCTACTTCTTGCTTGTGCTGTTGAACCTCGTGGCTCTCTTAATCTCAGCCGTTGCACTCGATGGCTGCTCAAAGTGCCCCATAGACAGCAACCAAGAACGCTGGTCGTTCGGCTACAGTGCATTTTGGGTCTTGCTGGTTCCAGCCCTCTTTCTGCTCTTCTGGATAGGATTGAAAGCTTACTACTGCCGACGAGAGAGGAAGTTGCTTGCCACACTTCTGATATTGGCCGTCGCGGGAATTTTCTTCTATTTCGGGATATGGCTCGAATTGTTGGGCATCGCATTGAAATGCGGCGAAGACTGCTTGCCAGCAGATCCCCTGAGCAGCACGTTTCTCGCGATTTCGGACTACCTGACTATCCCGGGGCTACTAGGCCTGGGCAGCGGATTCATCTGGTTCAAATGGACTCAACGAACCTTGCGGGACCGCTGAAACACCAAACAAAACAACAACCCAACCTGGGAGCGAACGATGGTTGATCGCCGTCACAATGCCCGCGACGTCTTTCCGCCGACGGGTACGCAGCTCAATGCGAAATCCTGGCTGACCGAAGCCCCGTTGCGCATGCTGATGAACAACCTTCATCCGGATGTCGCCGAAAATCCGCATGAGCTGGTCGTCTATGGCGGCATCGGCCGCGCCGCCCGCACGTGGGAGGATTTCGACCGCATCGTTGCCAGCCTCAAGCAGCTGGAAGATGACGAGACCCTGCTGGTCCAGTCCGGCAAGCCGGTCGGCGTTTTCCGCACCCACAAGGACGCGCCGCGCGTGCTGATCGCCAATTCCAACCTGGTGCCGAACTGGGCGACCTGGGACCATTTCCACGAGCTCGACAAGAAGGGCCTGGCCATGTACGGCCAGATGACCGCCGGCTCGTGGATCTATATCGGCACGCAGGGCATCGTTCAGGGCACCTATGAAACCTTCATGGAAGCCGGCCGCCGCCATTATGACGGCAACCTCAACGGCCGCTGGATCCTGACCGGCGGTCTCGGCGGCATGGGCGGCGCCCAGCCGCTGGCGGCCGTCATGGCCGGTGCCTGCTGCCTGGCAGTCGAGTGCGACGAGAAGAGCGCCGACTTCCGCCTGCGCACCCGTTATGTCGACGAAAAGACCCACTCTCTCGACGAAGCGCTGGAGATGATCGGCCGCTGGACCAAGGCCGGCGAGGCGAAATCCGTTGCCCTGATCGGCAACGCGGCCGACGTCTTCCCGGAGCTGGTCAGGCGCGGCGTCAAGCCGGATATCGTCACCGACCAGACCTCCGCACACGACCCGGTCAACGGCTACCTGCCCCAGGGCTGGACCGTGGCCGAATGGCGCGCCAGGGCGGAAACCGACCCGAAGGCGGTGGAAAAAGCCGCCCGCGCCTCCATGAAAGTGCATGTCGCGGCGATGGTCGACTTCTGGAACCAGGGCGTTCCGACCCTCGACTACGGCAACAACATCCGCCAGGTGGCGCTGGAAGAGGGCCTCGAAAACGCCTTCGCCTTCCCGGGCTTCGTGCCGGCCTATATCCGCCCGCTGTTCTGCCGGGGCATCGGCCCGTTCCGCTGGTGCGCCCTTTCCGGCGACCCGGAGGATATCTACAGGACCGACGCCAAGGTGAAGGAACTGATCCCTGACGATCCGCACCTGCACAACTGGCTGGACATGGCCAGGGAACGCATATCCTTCCAGGGCCTGCCGGCGCGCATCTGCTGGGTCGGCCTCGGCCAGCGCCACCGCCTCGGCCTTGCCTTCAACGAGATGGTTCGGAGCGGTGAGCTGAAGGCACCGATCGTGATCGGCCGCGATCACCTCGACAGCGGCTCAGTCGCCTCGCCCAACCGCGAGACCGAGGCGATGCAGGACGGCTCGGATGCCGTCTCCGACTGGCCGCTGCTGAACGCTCTCCTGAACACCGCCTCCGGCGCGACCTGGGTGTCGCTGCACCATGGCGGCGGCGTCGGCATGGGCTTCTCCCAGCATTCGGGCATGGTCATCTGCTGCGACGGCACGGAAGACGCCGACCGCCGCATCGAACGCGTGCTTTGGAACGACCCGGCCACCGGCGTGATGCGTCACGCCGATGCCGGTTACGAGATCGCGCTGGAATGCGCGAAAGAACAGGGGCTGAACCTGCCGGCAATCCTGAAGAGCAACTAAAATGGCAGGACGCTCCGGACCGCAACCTGACAAGAGGGAACCAGTTATGAAAAGACGTGATTTTCTGAAAGCCGGTGCCACCGGCACCGTCGCCGCCGCGGCCTCCACTCTGGCGGCTCCCGCCATCGCGCAGGACGTGCGCCAGTGGCGCATGGTCACCGCTTGGCCGAAGAACCTGCCCGGCCCGGGCGTCGCCGCCCAGATGCTTGCGGACCGCATCACCGCGCTGTCCGGCGGCCGTATCGAGGTCAAGCTGTTCGCGGCCGGTGAAATCGTTCCCGGCAACGGCGTCTTCGACGCGGTCGGCGAGGGAACGGCCGAGCTCTATCACGCCGTTCCGGCCTATTGGGGCTCCAAGTCCAAGGGCATCCTGCTGTTCGGCTCCCAGCCCTTCGGCCTGACGGCGCCGGAACAGGCCGGCTGGATGATCCATGGCGGCGGCCAGGCGCTTTATGACGAGATCTACGCGCGCTTCAACCTGAAGCCGTTCCTGTGCGGCAATTCCGGTCCGCAATGGGCCGGCTGGTTCCGCAACGAGATCACCAGCGTGGACGACCTGAAGGGCCTGAAGTTCCGCTCCACCGGTCTGGCCTCCGAAATGTGCACCAAGCTGGGCATGGCGGTACAGGCCATGAGCGGCCCGGCCATGTTCCAGGCGCTGCAGTCCGGCGCACTGGATGCCGGCGAATTCATCGGCCCGTGGACGGACAGCGCACTCGGCTACTACCAGATCGCCAAGAACTACTACTGGCCCGGTGTCGGCGAGCCGTCTTCGGCGGAAGAATGCGCGGTCAACCTGAGCGCCTATGAGGACCTGCCGGACGACCTGAAGGAAGCCGTGCAGCGCGCCTGCGCCAGCCTCTACAACGACGTCCTCACCGAGTACAACACCAGGCACGCCCAGGCCCTGACCCAGCTGGTCAGCGAACACGACGTGAAGGTGCGCAAGCTGCCCGACGACGTCATGGTCGCCATGGGCAACGCGGCCGGCGAAGTGATCGAGGACCTGCGCGCCAGCGACGACGAGCTGGTCAAGCGCATCACCGAAAGCTTCCTCGCCTACCGGAAGCTGATGACGGACTACATGCCCTATGCGGACAACGGCCAGATGAACGCCCGGCAGCTTGATTATCAGTACGGCTGATCGAGCGACCAATATCGGGGAAGGGAGCGTCTCCCTTCCCTTTTCAGCGACAGAAATCCTATCCTCCCCTCAACCTCATCCTGAGGAAGCGCGATAGCGCTGTCTCGAAGGATGGGCCGCCTTCCGGGGAGCACGCTGACCATCCTTCGAGACGGGCCTTCGGCCCTCCTCAGGATGAGGCCGGTGAGTTCGGCATGTGGCGGAAGAGATAAACCAGGCAGGGAAAACCGCGATGGAAAGACTGGCAGG
Source organism: Roseibium salinum (assembly GCF_026240905.1). Taxonomy (NCBI): domain Bacteria; kingdom Pseudomonadati; phylum Pseudomonadota; class Alphaproteobacteria; order Hyphomicrobiales; family Stappiaceae; genus Roseibium; species Roseibium salinum. The sequence goes on along the minus strand of NZ_JAPEVI010000003.1, from coordinate 4,373,992 downwards.
TGCGCTGGAGCGCGTCAATTCGGTAATCGGCAACACGCTCTGCTGGGCGGCGCTCGCCATGCTGTTGCTGCAGTTCGTGATCGTGCTGCTGCGCTACGTCTTCGGCTACAGCTTCATATTCCTCGATGAGGGCGTGCTCTATTTCCACGCGGCCATCTTCATGCTCGGAGCCGGCTACACTTTTCTGGTCAATGCCCATGTGAGAGTGGACATCTTCTATGCCAAGTGCAGCGAACGCGTCCAGGCCCGGATCGATCTCTTCGGGCACCTGTTCCTGCTCACGCCGGCGCTCGTCGTGCTGATCTGGTTTTCCTGGCCCTATGTGCGCGGCAGCTGGTCGATCCTGGAAGGGCCGATTTCCGTCGGCGGCATTCCCGCCTCCTTCCTGCTGAAGTCCCTTATTCCCGCCTATTGCGTGCTGCTGCTCGTCCAGGGCCTGGCGGCACTGATCCGCGACATCCAGCGCCTGAAAGGCACGCCGGCATGAGCCTGCCCCTCGATCTCATCATGTTCGGCGCGCTGATCGCCTTCATCCTGCTCGGCTATCCGGTTGCCTTCACGATCGCCGGGGTCGCCACGGGCTTTGCGCTTCTCGGCTGGATGCTGGGCGACTTCAACATCCAGCTGATGGGCGCCATGGGTCAGCGCTTCTTCGGCGTGCTCATCAACCCGGTGCTGACAGCCATTCCGCTCTTCGTGCTGATGGGCGTTGTCCTTGAAAAAAGCCGCATCGCCGAAGACCTCCTGGAAACCATGGGTCGCCTGTTCGGGCGCATGAACGGCGGTCTCGGCGTTTCGGTGATGCTGGTCGGCGCGCTGCTCGCCGCCTCCACCGGCATTGTCGGCGCGACGGTGGTTGCCATGGGCCTGATCGCCCTGCCCACCATGTTGCGCAACGGCTATGATCCGAAGCTCGCCTCCGGCATGGTCTGCACCGCGGGCACGCTCGGCCAGATCATTCCGCCCTCGACGCTGCTGATCATCCTGGCGGACGTCATGTCGAACGCCTTCCAGCAGGCGCAATACGCGCAGGGCAAGTTCACCATCGAAACCATCTCGGTCGGCCAGACCTTTGCCGCGGCGATGATCCCGGGCCTGCTGCTGGTCATCGTCTACTGCGCCTATATCGTCGGCCGGGCGTTCCTGTTTCCCGGCGACGCCCCGGCCATGAAGGAGCATGTCGACAAGCCCTCGGCCGGGGAGATCGCCGGAGCCATCGTCCCGCCGATCCTGCTGATCTTCGCCGTTCTCGGCTCGATCCTCGGCGGCATCGCCTCGCCGAACGAGGCCGCCTCGGTCGGCGCCGTCGGTGCCATCCTGCTCGCCGGACGCCGCCTGGGCGTCTCCACAAGGCTTGTTCTGCTTGCGACCATCGCGCTCCTCGGTCTGGCCGTCGCTGCAACGCTCCTGCCCGTGCGGCCGCAGCGCTCCGACATTTCATTGGCCGGTTACGTTCTCGCAGCAGTCTATGCCGGCCTTGCGGTCTTTGCACTCGGCGTGATCCTGCACATCCTCAAGGTCGCCTTCAGGGACGGCGTCCTGAAAGCCTCTCTCCTGTCGACGCTCACCGTCACCTCTATGATCTTCGCAACCATCCTGATGGCCAGCTTCTTCTCCCTGGTCTTTGTCGGCCTCGGCGGCGAGGAGCGGGTTCACGACATCCTGCAGGAAATGCCCGGCGGCCCGACCGGCGCGCTGATCTTCGCCATGCTGTTCGTCTTCGTGCTCGGCTTCTTTCTGGATTTCGTCGAGATATCGGTGATCCTGCTGCCCGTGCTGATCCCGCCGCTCATCCTGATGGGCATCGACCCGATCTGGCTGACGGTGCTGATCGCCATCAATCTGCAGACATCCTTCCTCACTCCGCCCTTTGGCTTCTCGCTGTTCTACCTGCGCGGCGCGGCGCCAAAGGAAATCACCACCGGGCAGATCTATCGCGGTGTCGCCCCCTTCATCCTTTTGCAGATCGTGGCCGTGGGCATCCTCTGGTTCTTCCCCTTCTTCGCCACATGGCTGCCGCGGACGCTCTACTAGAAATGAAACGTCGGGAGGTTGCTCATGTGAACTCCCGGCCAGAATCACACGCACACCCTCATCCTGACGAGCCGCGCCAGCGGCGTCTCGAAGGACAGGCGGCATACTCAAGAGCCAGCTGCCCATCCTTCGAGACAGCGCTCCGCGCTTCCTCAGGATGAGGTGTTTGCTGTAGCCAGGGCCGTTCATGCGCGTCCTGCGACCGGAGCTCTGACCTCGTCCTCCCGGACGCAGCGAAGCGGAGATCCGGGATCGGAGAGCCGTAAGCGTTACGGGCTCAGGCCGACAGGCTCCTGGCTCGCGCCTGGCCGGGAGGGCGACGGAAAGGAGCCGCCCGTTTCAGTGTCCTGCGTCCGTGCCGCTTTTTTGACGAATCTCGCCGTTCAGCGATTGGATTCTTGTGCGTTTTACGTTATTTTTTCCCGTAGCGGGGAGGAATGACAGGAATGAGCAGTTTCTGGGATGCGCTTGGCGGGGCTTTCGGGCTTGTCGTAGCGCTGGATCCGGACCTGATGGAAATCATCGGCCTGTCGATGCAGGTCACCTTGACCGCTGTGCTTTTCGCCTGCCTGATCGGCCTGCCGCTTGGTGCTGCCGTCGGCACCTTCCACTTTCCGGGCCGCAGCCTTGTGGCCGTCATCCTGAACGCGCTGATGGGCCTGCCGCCCGTCGTCGTCGGACTGCTCGTCTACCTGCTTCTGTCGGCCTCCGGCCCGCTTGCCCCGCTCCGCCTGCTCTATACGCCGGCGGCCATGGTCATCGCGCAGGTGATCCTGGTGACACCGATCGTGGCAGCGCTCACCCGGCAGGTCATCGAGGATCTCAACCGCGAATATTCCGAGCAGTTCGCCTCCATGGGTGTCGGACGGCTGGACCGCATGACCGCCATGCTCTGGGACGCGCGCTACAGCCTGCTGACGGTGGCGCTGGCCGGTTTCGGCCGGGCGGTGGCGGAAGTCGGCGCCGTGATCATCGTCGGCGGCAACATCAATCACGTCACACGGGTGATGACCACGACCATTGCCCTTGAAACCTCCAAGGGCAACCTGCAGCTCGCGCTGGCGCTCGGCGTCATCCTCCTCCTGATCGCCTTTGCCGTGAACTCCTGCGTCATGGCCCTGCGCGCCTCCGCCGTGAGGGCTGCCTATGCGTGACGCCGCGTTCGACATGACCGCCAGCCCCTCCACCTTGCCGCAGCCAAACGGCGGCGAGCCGCTTCTGGATGTGCGCGACCTTCGCTTCTCCGCCGGCGGCGAACAGCTGCTCAAGGGTGTCGACCTGACGATCAGGAAAGGCTCCCGGACGCTGATCATGGGGCCCAACGGCGCCGGCAAGAGCCTGCTGCTGCGCCTGATGCACGGCCTGCTGCAGCCCGAGCATGGGCGTATTTTCTGGCAGGGCGCGCCAATGGGCCGCCAGGCCAGGCTTGCCCAGGCCATGGTGTTCCAGCGCCCGGTTCTCCTGCGCCGCTCCGTTCTGGCAAACCTCAAGTTCGCGCTCTCCGTGCGCGGTCTCAGCGGCAAGGCCCGCGCCGGCAGGATCGAAACCGCCCTTGCCACGGCCGGGCTCAGCCATCTTGCGCGCCGGCCGGCCCGGGTTCTGTCCGGGGGCGAACAGCAGCGCCTTTCCCTCGTCCGGGCACTCGCCTGCGAACCGGAGCTTCTGTTCCTGGACGAGCCGACGGCAAATCTCGATCCCGCATCGACTGTGGCAATCGAAAATCTGGTGCTGGAGGCAAATGCCCGCGGCATCACCATCGTCCTGGTCACCCACGATGCCGGACAGGCCAAACGCCTTGGTGAAGAGGTCGTCTTCCTGCAGGACGGCCAGGTGGCCGAGAAGGGACCGGCCGGCGAGGTTCTGACCAATCCGCAAAGCGAGCCCGTGCGGGCCTGGCGGGACGGCCGCATTTATCTGGGTCCCAATACCCGAACGATACGGGACCATGCCTCATTGTAACTCGGGAGCAAAAACATTGATCAGAAGAACTTTCCTGGCACTCGCTGCCGCCCTGGCCATGACCGCCTTTGCCGGTCAGGTGACATTTGCCCAAGACAAATTCATTATTGTCCAGTCGACGACCTCAACGCAGAATTCCGGCCTGTTCGACTATCTGCTGCCGATCTTCACCGACAAGACCGGCATCGAGGTGCGGGTGGTGGCCGTCGGCACCGGCCAGGCCATCAAGAATGCCGCCAATGGCGACGGCGACGTCCTTTTCGTCCATTCCAAACCGTCGGAAGAAAAATTCGTCGCCGACGGTCTCGGCGTCTCGCGGGCGGACGTGATGTATAACGACTTCGTCATCGTCGGCCCTACTTCGGATCCCGCGGGCGTTGCCGGGTCGGAGGATGTGGTCGCCTCACTGAAGAAGATCGCCGAAGCCAAGGCTCCTTTCGCGTCCCGCGGCGACGACAGCGGAACCCACAAGGCGGAACTGCGCCTCTGGAAAGCCGCGGGTATCGATCCGAGCGAAGCCTCCGGCGACTGGTACAGCGAAACCGGCTCGGGCATGGGCGCAACGCTCAATGCCGGCACCGGCATGGGGGCCTATGTGCTGACCGACCGCGCAACCTGGATCTCCTTCGGCAACAAGGGCGATTTCGAGGTGCTCGTGGAAGGCGATCCGGTCCTGTTCAACCAGTATGGGGTCATCCTAGTGAACCCGCAGGTGCATGAGCACGTGAAGGCGGAGATGGGCCAGGAATTCATCGACTGGCTGCTGTCCGACGAAGGCCAGAGCGCCATTGCCGACTACAAGGTCGACGGCCAGCAGCTGTTTTTCCCGAATGCGGGGTGATGCAGTGCCTCTTCTACTGAGGTCATCCCCGATCGAGTCGGGGATGACCGCCCAGGGCGGTCTCCAGAGCGTCTGTATCAACGGCAGGCCGGTTCGCCGGCCGCAGCCGCGCCGGTTCACGCTTGGCCCTTTTGCCCCGTCGAGGAAGGTGCTTGCGTGAACTTCGGTCACTCGCCCAAGCGCACCGACGAACTGCTTGTCCGCTCGGCGCTGGAAAAGCCCAGATGGTCCAGAACCTGATTGGCCCCGACCGCAATCACGATGATTGCGGCAAAGGCAATGAGCATCGCTTTCATTGCACCCCTCCAGAGGTCGCGGATTTCAGATAGTCGATCAGGTCAGCCCGGTCGCCGTCGCGCACGATCCGCTGCATCGGCATTTTCGAGCCCGGGATGAAGTGATCCGGTCCGTCCAGAAAAAGCTGATCGATGGTTTCTTCCGACCAGATGATAGCAGATCCGGTCAGGGTCTCCGAATAGGGATAACCGGGCAGCGTTCCGGCCCGGCGCCCGAAGATGTTGTAAAGCGTCGGCCCGGCCTTGCGCCCGCCATCGGCCGACAGCGCATGGCAGATGGAGCATTTGCGCGCGAACTGGCGCTCGCCATTGGACATGTCTTCCGGCTTCCTGAGGAATTGCGGCGTTTCGGTCGCCATCGGCTCGAAATCGGCCAGATCCGCCAGCGGCCAGGAATAGACGATGTTTTCGATACCGCCGGCATGAAGCACGGTGCCGTCCCTCGAGAAGGCCAGCGCCCAGATCGGCCCCTTCAGGGCAGCACGAAAATCGGTTTCGATTTCCCAGGAGCCGGTTTTGACGACGGTGATGAAACCATGACCGTCACCGGTCGCCAGCCTGGAACCGTCCGGGCTGACGGCGAGGGCCAGGATCGGCCGCCGCTCGAAGGCAAAATCGTGCAGCCGGTCGCCGCTGCCGATATCGACAATACGGGTGACACCGTCCTGCGATCCGTAGGCAAGCCAGGTGTCCGTGTCGCCCTCACCGCCGATGGCCATCACGTTGATGCCGAAGCCGTTCCTGTCGATGACCCGTTGCTCGGATCGTTTGCTCAGGTCCCAGAGCTTGATGGAGCCATCCACGGATGCCGAAAAGAGCCGCCCGCCATCGCGGGAAAACGCCACCGCATTGACGCCTGCCGTGTGGCCGCCGAGGAAGACGGGATCGCCGCCGCCGGCGGGCCACAGGCCCACGCGCGCGTCCCAGCTTGCGCTGGCGATGACCGACCTGTCCGGTGAGACCGCCAGTCCCACGACCTTGGCGGTATGGCCTTCAAGGCGTTTGGAGGATCCGCTCTCAAGATCCCACAAAATGAGGGAATTGTCGTCTCCGGCGGAGACGGCTCGCCTTGCGTCGATGAACTTGACGACATTCACGGCCGCCGCATGCCCCTCCAGCCAGCGCGGCGTCCGCCCCTGCCAGAGACCGACCGAATTGTCGAAGCTTGCACTTGCCACGGCGCCGCTCTCAAGTGAAACGTCGATATCCATGATCGGGCCGCCATGGCCCTTGAGGGTCTGAAAGTCGCCGGCGACCGCAGGCAGCGCGCAGAGTGTGGAAATCGCAACAACGGCAACCCGGCCGAGGCGCCACGCGGACAGGTGCCGCCCTGCGAAAACCCGGGCCGGGCTCACGCAGAACGAAGAGATGATCCGAAACCGGAGGGGCTCCACAGGCATGTCCGGCCGGCCCTATTCGGCGGGAACCGCGTGTTTGCTATCCGCGTCCTTCCGGGCTTCCTCGATTTCCTCGACCCAAAGGCCGTGGTGCTCTTTTGCCCATTGCAGTTCCACTTCGCCGGAGCCCATGGCGTCATAGGCGCCTTCCATGCCGATCGTGCCGATATAGATATGGGCCAGGATCAGCGCCATCATCACGAAAGCGACGATCGCGTGCCAAAGCTGCGCATATTGCATTTCCTCGTGCGGCGCGAGCTGCTCAGGCAGGTAGCCCAGGCCGACCAGCTGCGGCAGGCCGGTGGCATTCAGCATCTCGAAGGTCCCGGCGAACATCGGGAACTCGAAGGGAAACAGCAGCGAAATGCCGGACGCGGAAATCGAGACGCCGAGCAGGATGACGCCCCAGAACACCAGCTTCTGGCCGAAATTGAATTTTTTCGCCGGCGGATGGACACCCTTCTTGAACAGGCCTCCGCCGACTGCGATCCATTTGAGGTCGGTCTTGTTGGGGATGTTGTGGATCACCCACATGACGAACACCATCACCAGTCCGATCATGAACGGCCAGGCGACGTTGTTGTGGATCCACTTGGATGCCAGCGCCGCCGGCGCAAAGGCTTCCCGGCCGATGAGCGGGATCAGCGCGATGCGGCCGAACAGGGTGAGAAGCCCCGTAAGCCCGAGCACGATGAAGGACCCGGCGAGCAGCCAGTGGCCGAACCGTTCGATGGCCTTGAAGCGGGTGATCGTCCGGCCGGTCTTGCGGCCGTCGATCCGGATGCGGCCGCGCAGCAGATAGAACAGCGCCAGAAGCACGATCGTCCCACCGAGCAGATAGGCGCCGTAGGTTGCCAGCGGCCCCTTGCGCCAGGCCAGCCAGCGCATGCCGCCGTCCTGGATGAGCACCGTTGCCGGCTCGCCGCCGGCGGACACCGTGATGTCGGCGGATCCGTAGCGCAGGGCCCGCCAGAGTTCGGGATCGGACACGCCGCCGAGGGTGCCAAGCTGCGATGAGATTGCCGCGGCCGAATCCGGATCGCCCGTATTTCCGCGGCGGAAATCGGAATCCACCTTCTCGCCGCGCTGGCGCTTCAGGATATCTTCCAATGTCTGCGCACCGCCGGTCGCGGCACGTTCACTGGTCTGGTCCTGCGCCAAAGCCGGGGCGAGGAAGGTGAAGAGAACGACAAGTGCCAATACCAGGCGCTTCATGACCGGATCCTCTTGTGTCACTGGAGACGAGCGGGGCGGCATACCGCCGCCCCGCTTGCGCGCTGTGTGATAACGAACGGCGGATGAGAGACGGCTACGGCCTGGCCGCGACCATCTCCCCGATCCCTCGATCAGCCGCCCTTCTGGCTGTAGGCGGTGCCCCAGCCCCAGGCGCCCGAGCCGAAGCCGCGGGCAACCACGCGCTCGCGGTAAATGGCCGACACGACGTCGCCATCCCCCGCCAGCAGGGCCTTGGTGGAACACATTTCCGCGCAGAGCGGCAGCTTGCCTTCCGCGATGCGGTTGCGTCCGTATTTGGAATACTCCGCATTGGAGTTGTTTTCTTCCGGACCACCTGCACAGAAGGTGCACTTGTCCATCTTGCCGCGCGATCCGAAATTGCCCGCCTGCGGGAATTGCGGTGCGCCGAACGGACAGGCGTAGAAGCAGTAGCCGCAGCCAATGCACAGGTCCTTGGAATGGAGGACCACGCCTTCTTCGGTCTGGTAGAAACAGTCGACCGGGCACACCGCCATGCAGGGCGCGTCCGAGCAGTGCATGCAGGCGACCGAGATCGACCGTTCGCCCGGCTTGCCATCGCTGATGGTCACCACCCGGCGGCGGTTGATGCCCCAGGGCACCTCATGCTCGTTCTTGCATGCCGTGACGCAGGCATTGCACTCAATGCAGCGTTCGGCGTCACAAAGGAACTTTGATCTTGCCATCGTCTATTCTCCTTACGCTGCCGAGATCCTGCAGAGAGTGGCTTTGGTCTCCTGCATCTGGGTCACCGAGTCATACCCGTAGGTCTGCGCGGTGTTGGAGCTTTCCCCGAGAACGATCGGGTCGGCGCCCTTGGGATATTTCGACCTCCGGTCCTCGCCCTGGAAATGACCGCCGAAGTGGAACGGCATGAAGGCAACGCCTTCGCCGACCCGTTCGGTCACCATCGCCATGACCTTGACCTTGCCGCCTTCCGGCCCTTCCAGCCAGACCTGCGCGCCGTCCCGCACCCCGAGATTGTTGGCATCCCGCGGATTGATTTCGACGAACATGTTCTGCTGGAGCTCGGCCAGCCAGGGGTTCGACCTGGTTTCGTCCCCGCCGCCCTCGTATTCGACCAGACGGCCGGACGTGAGGATGATTGGGAAGTCCTTGGAAAAGTCGTTCTTCTGGATCGACTCATAGAGCGTCGGAACACGCCAGAAGGTCTTGTCCGCATAGGTCGGATAATCGGCAACCAGGTCCCGCCGGTTGGTGTAGAGCGGTTCGCGGTGCAGCGGCACCGGATCCGGGAATGTCCACACCACGGCGCGGGCCTTGGCATTGCCGAACGGGGCGCAGCCATGCTTGATCGCCACCCGCTGGATACCGCCTGAAAGGTCGGTCTTCCAGTTGACGGTGCCGAGCTTGTCCGGCGCTCCGGCCACAGCCTCGACCGACTGCCGCTCTTCCGGCGTGAGATCGCCGTCCCATCCGAGATCCATCAGCATCTGCATGGTGAATTCCGGATAGCCGTCCTGGATTTCGGCGCCCGGGTTGGAAACGCCTTCGGCCAGCAGGTTGTCGCCGTCCCGTTCCACCCCGAAGCGGGCGCGGAAGCACAGGCCGCCCTCGGCAACCGGCATCGACATGTCGTAGAGATTTGCCGTGCCCGGATGGCCCATTTCCGCGGTTCCCCAGCAGGGCCACGGCATGCCGTAGAACTCGCCGTCATTCGGCCCGCCGACAGCCCTGAGGGTGGTGCGGTCGAACGTATGCTGGTTCGCCATGTGGGATTTCATCCGTTCCGGCGACTGCCCGGTATAGCCGATCGTCCACATGCCGCGGTTGAACTCGCGGGTGATGTCCTCGACATTCGGCTCCTCGCCGTCCATGGCGATGTTGCGGAACATCCGGTCGTCGAAACCGAACTTCTTGGCGAACATGGCCATGATGGTGTGGTCCGGCTTGGACTCGAACAAGGGTTCGATGACCTTCTCACGCCATTGCAGCGACCGGTTGGAAGCCGTGACCGACCCGCGGGTCTCGAACTGTGTCGTCGCCGGCAGCAGGTAGCAGCCGTCGGTGCGGTCATGCAGGATCGCCGAAACCGTCGGGAACGGATCCACCACGACCAGGAGGTCGAGCTTTTCCATCGCCTTCTTCATTTCCGGCAGGCGGGTCTGCGAGTTGGGCGCATGTCCCCACAGCACCATCGCCCTGGTATTGTCCGGCTGTTCAAGGTTTTCCTTGGCTTCCAGGACACCGTCGATCCAGCGGCTGACCGGAATGCCGGTCAGGTTCATCATGGCCTTGTCCTTGCCGTCCGCGCCTTTCATGGTCGCGAACTGCCCCTTCAGCCAATCCAGATCTTCTTCCCACACGCGCGCCCAGTGTGCCCAGGAACCCGCCGTCAGGCCGTAGTAGCCCGGCAGCGTGTCGGCCAGGACCCCAAGATCCGTCGCGCCCTGCACGTTGTCATGGCCGCGGAAGATGTTGGTGCCGCCGCCGGCAACGCCCATGTTGCCCAGGGCCAGCTGCAGGATGCAGTAGGCGCGGGTGTTGTTGTTGCCGTTGGTATGCTGGGTTCCGCCCATGCACCAGATCACGGTGCCCGGACGGTTGTTGGCAAGGGTCATCGCCACACGTTTCAGCTGGCTTCCCGGAGTGCCCGTCACCCGCTCGACTTCCTCCGGGTTCCACTTGGCGACCTCGGTGCGGATCTCGTCCATGCCCCATACACGGGTACGGATGAATTCCTTGTCCTCCCAGCCATTCTCGAAAATGTGCCAGAGGATGCCCCAGATCAGCGCAACGTCCGAGCCCGGACGCATGCGGACATATTCGTCCGCATGGGCCGCGGTGCGGGTGAAGCGCGGATCGCAGACGATCAGCGGCGCATTGTTCTGTTCCTTGGCACGCAGCACATGCAGCAGGGACACCGGATGCGCTTCGGCCGGATTGCCGCCGATGATGAAGATCGCCTGGGAATTATGGATGTCGTTGTAGCTGTTGGTCATGGCGCCGTAGCCCCATGTGTTCGCCACGCCGGCAACCGTCGTCGAATGGCAGATCCGGGCCTGGTGGTCGACGTTGTTCGTCCCCCAGTAGCCCGCGAACTTGCGGAAGAGATAGGCCTGTTCGTTGCTGAACTTGGCCGAACCGAGCCAGTAGACGCTGTCCGGTCCGCTTTCTTCGCGGATCTGCTGCATCTTGTCGCCGATCTCGTTGATGGCTTCGTCCCAGCTGATCCGTTTCCACTCGCCGCCTTCCATTTTCATCGGATATTTCAGGCGGCGTTCGCCGTGGGCGTGTTCGCGGACCGAGGCCCCCTTGGCGCAGTGAGCGCCGAGATTGAACGGGCTGTCCCAGCCCGGCTCCTGTCCGACCCACACCCCGTTGGCGACTTCCGCTATCACGGTGCAGCCTACCGAACAGTGCGTGCACACCGACTTGACGGTGTTCACCGCCTGGTCTGCCGATTGTGCCTGAGCCCGCGTGACCGATCCCCCGGTCGCGGTGATGGCGGCCAGTCCGCCTGCGGCCAGACCGGAGCCTTTCAGGAAGGTGCGGCGGTCGACCGATTTATATGCAGCGTCTTTCAGGATACTTGCACCCTGGGGGCGTCTCGCTACCCCATTGGTCTTTTTCCTAAGCATGTTGCCCTACCTCGCATGTATCAGTAGCTGATACGGCTGGGTTGTCAGTGAACCGGCGCTCGGGCGTCTCGCAACCATGGCCGGCGAATTCACAGGGTCCAGTCAGAACCGGGCGCTGTCGTAGTAGGCACGGGTATGCGCCGTGTCCTGCATCTTGTCGGAATTGAGATCCGGTTCAGCCGCCTCGGCAACTGTTCCGCTCGTGACCGCGGTCACGGCAACAGGCGCGGATATCGCAGCCAGTTTCAGGAAATCCCGGCGGTCATGTCCCTCCGCCGTTTCGCGTCGTTTCATCGTCGCAATCCTCCTCTCCAAACGGGCAGCGAGGCTGCCCAAATTGCAAACGTACCTTGCAAAATCTGCGATCACCGATCGGATCGCCCCAGGTTTCCTCCTCCCATCGCGCGGTTCTTAAACCGCGTATTCGGTCCCCGTCATGGGGACTGCATCAATTCCCCAGCATGTCGAAGCCCTCGGCCTCGATCTCCATGAACCGGCGACCCAGCGACCCGACGGCGCCGTAGAACACGGACGTGTTGCTCGCTTCCAGATCGGTGAAGAAATGAATGGCCCAGGGTTCGATATGGGTATTGAAAAAACTCTTCTGCCCGGCAACGGACGTCACCTTGCCGAAACGGCCGACGATCATGCCGCCCATCATTTCCATCAGCGAGGCGATGTTGTCCTCCGGTTCGTGCTTGCCCTCGGCACGCTCGATCCTGCGCTCCGCCATGTCCTGCCGGAGTCTCGCCAATGGTTTTTCGTTCAGGAAACCGGTGAGGTAATAGCTGGCATAGGGAAGCAATTCACCCCGCCCCAGGCCGATGAACAGGGCATTGAATTCGCGCTCGGCAGTTTCTGCTCTCGTCACCGCGGCAATCTTCGCCAGCAGGTCAAGGGCGTTGCCAAGGGGCGTGTCATCGCCGCGCAAGCCGGCGATCTGGCCGAGCAGCGCGGCATCGGCCGGCCTGGCCAGAACAAGCCCGAGAAAATCATAAAGCTCAGAACGGGCCTGATCTTCCGGATTGATTATGAATTCCCTCGCAACTGCGGGCATCCACAGTCTCTCCCCCTAGAAACCTGCACCGGACCGACGACCAAACCGTTATTCGACTTCAGTATTATCAATAGTCGAACCGCATTCGGCGCCTCGTTGAACGACGCTCTTTTTCTGTTTCAACGAAGGCAGGTTCATCAGAGTCAACAATGTCAGCAGTATTAGTTTGCACCCACTTATCATCCGGCGTCAAATGAATAGATGTTTTTCCATTTTCGTCATAAGTGTTTTGCAATGCAGCAGAATCTTCTTGCTGCGATGCATCAGACGCCCGCTCGCTCACGTCGTGCTGATCTTCGGCCGCTGTGCCGGATCCTTCCGGTTCGGCCGCGTCCTCGCCGATCTTGTCCAGGAAACCCCGCCCGACCTGATACACGGTTTTCACGACCTTGCTGATCGTCGCCGCATCGGTGAAATCGTCGTCATAGTCGTTGAGGCCGTCGACATTGGCCAGAACCGGATTTGAGCGCCAGAGCGTTCGCAGGGCGCGGCGGCGCAGACGTTCCGGGACAGCCTCTGAAAGAAACCGGGAAAAATCGTCCCCCTTCACCAGTGTGTCGGGGTCGGGCAGGTCGAGCTCTTCCAGGATTTCGGCGTCGGATTTCTGCTCCAGCTCCGCGCGCCTTTCCGCGGTCTGCGCCTCTTGCTTCAGTTCCCGTTCCGCCTCTTCCGCCTTGCGGACCGCCGCTTTGCGCCGGGACCAGAAATCCGTATGTTTTTCGTCGTCAGTGCTCACTGGCATCCGCCCTTTTCCGCTGCCCCGGCGCCCGGTAGACGTCGCTCATCTGGCGGACGCGCGGGTCGCCGATGCCCTCCTCCACAAGGTCCACGCGCTTCTCGTCGCGCTTGCGCTTGAGGAAAATCTCTTCCTCATGATGGAGATCGATGAATTCCTGCACCCAGGCGATCAGGCCCGGCGGCATCGGCACCTTTTCGACGATAACCTCGCTGGAATCGGTGTAATTCAAGCCTTCATGCGCCGAGGCCGTCACGAGCTGCAGTTCCAGCGGAATGCCGGGCTCGAGTTCCGGCGCCGGCCGCATCACCACGTAGACCGACGGGATCTTGTCGGCGAGCGCGATCAGGTAGGCTTCGGTCTCCGTGCGATGAAGTTCGAGTACCAGGGTGGCCGCGTGGTATTCCACCGCATCGCCTTCCTCCCGCAGCACCGTCCAATGCGCCGGTGCCGCCCCCGGCAGCAGCGAAACCGCACGCCAGGCCCATTTTTGCCAGCGCGTCACACCGGGCAGCCTGCGGACGACGACGCCAACCGGCATTGCGCGTGTTCTTTGCATGTTCACAGGTGTCAATCCTCCCCCGGCACCGGTTCCCGATCCGGAGTGTGATAGTTTCGCAATGCCGAAGCAAGCCTCGTAAAAAGATCAGGTCCCGCAGAAGTCGGCCTTGACGAACACCGGACTTGGCCCTTGTTATGGCTATCGGACAGTTGCCGAACCGCGCCGAGAATCAGGTGGCAGGCAGTCCACGGGGAGAGGACGCGCAAGCGATGACGGAAACAAGGCTGCTGCTTTGTGATTGCCGCAAGAGCCAGGCAATCGACGCGGAGCAGATCGAACGGGCAACCGGAATTCCGTGTTCCAGGGTGCATACGGAGCTGTGCCGGTCGGAAGTGGAAGTCGCGGGCGAAGCGATCCGCTCCGGCAACGTGATCATCGCCTGCCAGCAGGAGCGGCAGACCTTCGAAGACCTCGCCGCCGAGCTCGAGGCCGAAGAACCGGGGTTTGCCGACATCCGCGACCGGGCCGGCTGGAGTGACGACACCCGGCCTGCGGCCGCAAAAATGGCCGCCCTGATTGCCGACGCGGTCCTGCCCCGGCCGGGCCCCAGGGTCATGGATGTGACCTCCGGCGGCGGCTGTCTCATTCTGGGCGAGGCCGAGGCCGCCCTGTCCGCCGCCGAACATCTCTGCGACGCGCTGAGCGTCACCGTGCTGTTGGACCCGCAGGCGGACGTGCCGCTTTCGCACGACGGGCGGTTCGACATCGTTCGCGGGCGGGTCAAGTCCGCGACCGGGGCCCTCGGGCAGTTCAAACTTTCCTTTGCCGCCCTGCAGGAGCGCATTCCCGGCGGGCGCGGTGCGTTCAACTGGACCGACCCGCGCGACGATGGCCGGACCGAATGCGACCTCATCCTCGATCTCAGCCGCGAGGCTCCGCTGTTTCCCGCGCACGGCAAGCGCGAAGGCTATCTGCGCGCCGATCCCGGCAACGCGGAAGCCCGCACGAAGGCCCTGCTGGAAGCTTCCCAGTTGATCGGCACATTCGAAAAGCCGATCTATGTCAAGCTGGATCAGCAGCTTTGCGCCCATTCCCGGGCCCAAAAGACCGGGTGCCGGCGCTGCCTCGACCTGTGCCCGACCGGGGCGATTTCGCCCGACGGCGACCATGTTTCGGTGGACACGATGGTCTGCGCCGGCTGCGGAACCTGTTCGGCGGTCTGTCCCTCCGGCGCGATCTCCTACGATGCGCCGTCGGTCGCGACCCTGTTCAAACGCATCCAGACACTGGGCTCCACCTGGCGAAAGCTGAGCGCGGACACGCCGCGTCTGCTGGTGCACGACAGCAAGCACGGCGCTGAAATCATCCGCCTCAGTGCGCGCTATGGCAAAGGCCTGCCGGCCGACGTCATCCCCCTGGAAACGAGCGCGATTGCCAGCTTCGGTCACGCCGAGGCCCTCGGCGCGCTTGCCTGCGGTTTCGGTTCGGTGACGCTGCTGCTGTCGCCGGAAACGGAAAAGGACGGCATTCCCTTCCAGACCGAGCTGGCGAACGCAATTGCCGGCGACGCGCGGGTGATCCTGCTCGAGCCTGTCGATCCGGATCAGCTGGAGGAAGCCCTCTACCACGCTGCGCCTGCGCCGCTTGTCGACCATCCCATTCTGCCCCTCGGCTCGCGCCGGCAGATCACCCGGCTGGCCGCAAAGGCGATGAACACGGAAGAAACCGCCATTGCGCTTGGCGCCGGATCCCCCTATGGCGCGGTGGTGCTGGATCAGGACGCGTGTACGCTTTGCCTGTCCTGCGTCTCCCTGTGCCCCTCCGGCGCGCTAAAGGAAAATCCGGACCAGCCGCAGCTCCGCTTCCAGGAAGACGCGTGCCTGCAATGCGGCATCTGCACGACCATCTGCCCGGAAAACGCGCTGACGCTTGATCCGCGGCTGAACCTTGGCGACGACGCGCTTGCCCCGATCGTCCTGAAGGAAGAAGAACCGTTCTCCTGCATCGAGTGCGGCAAGCCCTTCGGGGTACGCTCGACCGTGGAGCGGCTGACCGGAAAGCTTGCCGGCAAGCACTCCATGTTCCAGAATGAGAAGGCCGTGCGGCTGATCCAGATGTGCGACGACTGCCGCGTGAACGCGGTCTACCACTCCGAGAACAACCCCTTCGCCATGGGCGAGCGGCCGCGGGTGCGCACGAGCGACGACTATATCAGCAAGCGGCGGGACCATTGACGGCCATAGAGCATTTCTCGAGAACATTTCCTCATCCTGGCAAGGCTGGAAACATTGGAAAACAAAGTGAATGGGCCGGGCGATTTTGCCCTCTGGCGTCGTTGGTTCGCCCTTGCGGTGGGTCACACCACGGCGGGCAAATCGCCTGGCCAGAGGGCAAGATCGCCGCGGTCAAATGAGCCAATATTCTCGAAAAATGCTCTAGCCCGCATGAACAGGAACTACTCGTATTGGATCGGCGGGCCGAGATCGGCCGGTGGAATCCGTGAAACGAAGGCGAGGATCGCGTCCAGATCCGCAAGCGACATTTTCACCGGCACGATCGGCGGCGGCCGCGTGATGTCGAACGGCTCGGTGACCCCTTCGATCACGGTGAAGGCGGGATGGGGATTGAGCGCGAAGAACGCCTCGAACCGCGCCTGCCAGTCGGCAAAGCTGCGCATGACGGCGAAGGACGGGGTTGAGCCGATGGTGGTGAACCGGGTCTGCTCATTGACCATGTGGCAGCGGCCGCAATGGATAACGGAGAGCCGTTCGCCTTCGCTCACATCCCCGGAAATGACGACGGGTCCGGTCTCCTCCGCCTCTTCGAGCGCCGCCGTGAAAAGCGCCTTGCCGTCAGGCTGGAAGGCGTCGATGGTGTTCCGGCCGATGTCGCCGGTCAGCCAGTCCTTGAAGCGTGCGACATGCTCGTTGCCGGTATCGGCAACGTCCATGAACCAGGTCTTTCCGAGGCCCGAAAAGACCGGCGTTCCCTCTTCGGCCGCCGAGAAACGCACATCCGCTACCTCGTCAGCGGCAACGATTTCGATCCGGATGGATGTCTTGAGCGAAAAGCGCGGCAGCAGATACTTGAGGAAGCCGGTTGCCTCAAGGTCTTCCGGCGCACTCAAGCGGAACGACCGGGTTTCGGCCTTGCCGGGCACCATTGCAGCGCCAAGCATGAAGCCCATGACACACAGTAAGGCAAAGCAGCGCACGTGCTCCTCCCCCACGTTGCTGACCGACAGGGTAGGGTACGGATCAAAACACCGGAACGTCAACGTATTTTGACATTGAAGAGGAGATGAAGGTGCACGACGAATTCAATATGTCCATGCGCAAATTCCTGAAACAGGTCGGCGTCACGTCCCAGCAGGCGATCGAAAAGGCTGTCCGGGAGGGCGGTCCCTCCGCCGGAAAAACGTTCAAGGTCAAGGCTGTGATCACGATCGAAGAGCTTGGCCTGGACCACGTCGTGACCGGCGAAATCCAGGGACACGACTGAAGTGCCGCTGACGCGCGAGACCGTTCTGAACACGTTGAAGACGATTGCCGATCCGCTGACCGGTGAAGACATCGTGGCCACCGGCATGATCCGGGGGCTGCGGGTCGCGGGTGGCGACGTCCGCTTCGTCATGGAAATCGACTCCCGCCGCTTTGCCGACATGGAGGCGCTGAAGGAGGAGGCGGAAGCGAAACTGGCGTCGCTGGAAGACTGTGACGACGTCCAGATCGTCCTCACCTCCCATTCGGACCAGGCAACGCCGCCCGAGCGGCCGAAAGAGCCCCAGCCGATCAGACCGGAGCCGGCCCCGCCTGGAACCTCCGGTCCGCAGAAGGTCGCGGGGATCGGACGGGTGATCGCCATTGCCTCCGGCAAGGGCGGTGTCGGCAAGTCGACCGTAGCGGCCAATCTCGCCTGTGCGCTGGCAGCCCAGGGCCGCAGGGTCGGTCTCCTGGATGCGGATGTCTACGGTCCGTCCCAGCCGAAAATGCTGGGCATCACCGGACGGCCGACATCCCCGGACGGCCGGATGATCCTGCCCCTGCGCAATCACGGCGTCACAATGATGTCCATTGGCCTGATGACCTCCGGCGACGAGGCGGTCGCCTGGCGCGGACCGATGCTGATGGGGGCCCTTCAGCAGATGATGTCCCAGGTACAGTGGGGCGCGCTGGACGTGCTGATCGTCGACCTGCCGCCCGGCACCGGCGATGTGCAGATGACGCTCAGCCAGAAGTTCGTGGTCGACGGGGCAATCATCGTTTCGACCCCGCAGGACGTCGCCTTGCTCGATGCCCGCAAAGGCATC
Organism: Roseibium salinum; assembly: GCF_026240905.1. Classification (NCBI taxonomy): domain Bacteria; kingdom Pseudomonadati; phylum Pseudomonadota; class Alphaproteobacteria; order Hyphomicrobiales; family Stappiaceae; genus Roseibium; species Roseibium salinum. Next base: position 4,356,005 of record NZ_JAPEVI010000003.1, on the reverse strand, counting down.
GACATGTTCCGGCAGATGAACGTGCCCATCCTCGGGATGATCGAGAACATGTCGACCCATATCTGCTCCAATTGCGGTCATGAGGAACATGTCTTCGGCCATGGCGGCGTTGCCGCGGAGGCGGAAAAGATCGGCGTGCCGCTGCTCGCCGAAATTCCGCTTCACCTCAACATCCGCCTTGCCGCCGACAGCGGCACGCCGCTCGCGATCAAGTCCCCCGATGCGCCGGAGGCCGGGGTTTTCCGGCAACTGGCCGCGGCCCTGATCGACGGAGGCAAGGCATGAGCGAGATCCAGTTCCCGCCGCTTTTCAAGGGAGAGCCGCTGACCGGCCAGGCCGACCCGTTCGAACGGGCAGTCGCCATGGCCATCGCCGGGAGCGACCCGGGCATGGTGGTTTACAATCTCGGCGGCGAAAAGCTGCGGGCGAGCCTCATCTTCGCCCCGGAGGTGCCGCTCGAAGAAGCCATGACCACGCTTCCCGTCTGCGGCCTGGGCTTCCAGGCCGCCCTCGGCGCCCTTGCGCCGCCGGAAGTCGCGGTTCATCTGGCATGGGACGGGACGATCCGCGTCAACGGTGCCATCTGCGGCAGGATGCGGATCAAGGCCTCGACCGGTGATCCGGACAAGATACCGGACTGGCTGGTCCTGGGACTGGAACTCAACATGGCCAGCCCGGAGCGGAACCCCGGCAATTCCCCTGACACGACCTATCTCTCCGAGGAAGGCTGCGCGGAGGTGTCCGCCGGGCAGCTTGTGGAAAGCTGGGTGCGCCACAGCCTTTACTGGATCAACCGCTGGCTGGACGAGGGCCCGCGCCGGATCCATTCAGACTGGCGCGCCCTGGTGCCGGATCTCGGCGAACCGCTGGAGATCGGCGGCCGCGCGGGCACCTTTGTCGGCGTCGACGAACGTTTCGGCATGCTGCTCAGGACCACCGAAGGCAACACGCTGCTGATCCCCCTCTCAACCCGTCTGGAAAGCTGACCCCATGAAACTCGCCCGTGCCGTGCACCTGGATGACAGCGACCTCAATGTCTATTTTTCCCCCGCCCGGACCGGCGAATGGTGTCTTTCGGGCGGCTTCGAATTCTCCGACTGGACCGAGGCCGACCTCACCGGCAAGGCCCGACAGGCCTTTGCCAACGGCTGGCTGGGCCTGGAAACCTTCGGCCGGGTGACCTTCGTTGCCGTCACGCCGATCGAAGAGGCCGAACTCAAGGTTCTGACCGACCGGCTCGCCCGGCACTTCGTCGACCTCTACGGCGCTCCCTCCCTGGAAGCGGCCCGCAGCGTCGCCGCCGAGGAACTCGCCTACATGGCCGACCTGTGCGCCGAACACGATGAGAACACGCTGATCGCGGTGCAAAGGGACCTGACGGAAGGCGGCGTAAGGGAAAGCTTCCGCACCATCGCGGCACCCGCGGCCGAACTGGACCTGGTCGCGATGCATGGGGACATGGAGTAGGATGACCCTACGCCCCGGTTCCTGCTACGGTTGAAGAACCTGGAACAGGATTCGCGACATGCCACCGATGGACCTCTCCCGCCGCTTTTTTCTGAGCTCCGCGACGGCGGCGCTTGCCGGTCTCCCGTTCGGGGCGTTCGCGCAGCAGCTTTCGCCGGCTCAACTGCCCGGCGTCGACGTGCCGCCCGGGCAGGTCGATAGGGCTGTCGCCGAGCTTGACCGGATCGTTGCCGATATCATGCGGCGCAGCGCGGTGCCCGGCGTTGCCGTTGCCGTGGTGCATGAAGGCAAAACGCTTTTCGCAAAGGGATTTGGCGTGCGCCGCCTGGGGGCGGATGGCAGCGTCACGCCGGATACGGTCTTTCAGCTCGCCTCCCTGTCGAAATCGATCGGTGCGACGGTGGTGGCGCGTCAGGTCAGCCGGGGTGTCGTTTCCTGGGACAGCCGCATGCGCGATCTGCTGCCGGGGTTCTCCCTGTCCGACCCGGACCGCAGCGAGAAGCTGACCATCGGCGATCTCTACAGCCACCGCTCCGGCCTTCCCGATCACGCGGGCGACGATCTGGAGGATCTCGGCTTCGGCCGAGAGGTTATCCTTGAACGGCTTCGCCTGTTGCCGCTCGCGCCTTTCCGCACGTCCTACGCCTATACCAATTTCGGCCTGACCGCCGCGGCGGAAGCTGTAGCCCAAGCCTCGGGCACCGACTGGAGCAGCCTTTCGCAGGAAGCGCTTTACCAGCCGCTCGGCATGACCGGCACCAGCTCGCGGTTCCAAGACATCATGGCAGCCAAGAACCGCGCCGTGCCACATGCCCGCGGCAGCGACGGCTTTGCGCCGCTGTTTCAGCGCAATCCGGATGCGCAATCTCCGGCAGGCGGTGTCAGCTCGACCGTCAATGACATGGCGATCTGGCTGAAGATGCTGCTGGCCGACGGCAGCCACGACGGCCGGCAGGTCCTGGCACCGGAAGCACTGCTGGCCGCGGTCAGCCCGCAGAGTTTTTCCAGCCCGCCGCACAGCCCGGACGCCCGGGCGGGCTTTTATGGCTTCGGCTTCAATGTCGGCGTCGAACCGTCGGGACGGGTCAAGATCAGCCATTCCGGCGCCTTTCTCATGGGCGCCGGCACCTGCTTTTCCATGATCCCATCCCTCGATCTCGGCATCGTGGTCCTGACCAATGCCGCACCGGTCGGAGCTGCGGAATCCATCGCGGCATCGTTCACCGACCTGGCGCAGTTTGGGCGCGAAACCCGCGACTGGTATGCGGGATACTCGAGACTGTTCGAAGGTTTTTACACCGTGCGCGGCCGAGCGGCGGGCGCAACGCCGCCGGCCGCGGCCGCAGCTCCGCCGCCGGCCGAAGACTGCGCCGGCGTCTATTCCCATCCCTATTTCGGGACGATCGAGGTGATCGCAAAGAGCAACGGCCTCGTGCTGGCCGCAGGACCCGAGCCGATGCTGTTTCCGCTCCATCCCTGGGATGGAGCGGTCATGGTCTTCGACTTCGTCACCGAAAACGCCCCGATCGGCTCCCGTTCGGCGCTGACCTTTGCAGACCTGGCCGACGGCCCTGCGCAGAGCGTGGAGATCGAACTCTTCGGCGACGACCCACCCGCCCGGTTTACCCGGGTTTAGGGCACCGATCCTTAAACCGTTCCGGCCTGCGCCTTGTCGAAGATCTCCAGGGCACCGTCCTTGGTGAGCGGCACCGGGTTGCCGCCGGCGGTCGGGTCGACGATCGCCATTTCGGCGATGAGGTCGCGTTTGCTGTCGTCCACCTTGAGACCCCCGAGGGTGTGCGGCACTTCGAGATCCGCGCGCAGCTTCAGGATCGTGTCCAGCACGCCCTGGTAGCCGCCGGAAATGCCGAGGAAACCGGCGAGACGCTCGAATTTCTGTTCGATGGCGGGCCGGTTGAACTGCAGCACATAGGGCATGAAGACGGCATTGGTCATGCCGTGGTGCGTGTCGTAAAGCGCGCCAACCGGATGGGACAGAGAGTGGATCGCCCCGAGCCCCTTCTGGAAGGCGACGGCGCCCATGGCGGCGGCGCTCATCAGGTGGCCGCGGGCGGCGAGGTCCGAGCCGTCGGCGGCGACCCTGGGCAGGTTTTCCAGGACGAGGCGGATGCCTTCCAGCGCGATGCCTTCGGACATCGGGTGATACATCGGCGCCGAATAGGCTTCGAGGCAATGCGCCAGCGCGTCCATGCCGGTGCCGACCGTAATGAAGCGCGGCATGCCGACGGTGAGTTCCGGGTCGCAGATCACGATGGCCGGCAGCATCTTCGGATGGAAGATCACCTTCTTGGTGTGGGTCGCCTCATTGGTGACGACGCCCGCGCGGCCGACTTCCGAACCGGTCCCGGCGGTGGTCGGAACGGCCACGATAGGCGCGATGCCGGCCGGATCGGCCCGGGTCCACCAGTCGCCGATGTCCTCGAAGTCCCAGATCGGGCGGGTCTGCCCGGACATGAAGGCAATCAGCTTGCCCGCGTCCAGCCCGGAACCGCCGCCGAAGGCGATAACGCCGTCATGGCCGCCGGCCTTGTAGGCCGCGACGCCGGCGGTGATGTTGCTGTCGACCGGGTTCGGCTTGACGTCGGAAAAGACGGCGGCGGCAAGGCCCTCGGCCTTGAGGCTTTCAATGGCGGCGGCGACCATCGGCAGGCCGGCCAGGCCCGGGTCGGTGACCAGCAGCGGGTTGGACATGCCGGCGGCCGTGACCGCCTTCGGCAATTCCTTGATACGCCCGGCACCAAAGCGGACGGAAGTCGGATAGGACCAGTTGACAGAAGGAAGTGAGCTCATGGGTGTCTCGTCAGTTGAATGTTTGCATAACGGGCTGGGCCTCTCCCAACCACATTCTGTTGTTCTCTGCCGGGCGCTTCAGCGAACTCCCCTCTCCCCCCTTGCGGGGGAGATGTCCGCACAGCGGACAGAGGGGGTGACCGGGCGCTGCGTCATATTCCTGGTCTGCGCGCTTGCCGAGAGGCTGACACCACCCTCTGTCTCCTGGCGGAGACATCTCCCCCGCAAGGGGGAGAGGTGAGCAAGCCCAAAAGCTCTGACCCAATCGGGCAAAGGAATGCTGGGCGCGCTCGGTCATTTGGCAGTCCGGCCTCAGTGCTCGACGCGGAAGTGGAAGGATTTCGGCCGGGTCAGGTTATGGAAGCCGATTTCCGACAGGGCGGCGCCCTTGCCGGTGTCCTTGACACCGGTCCACACCAGAGCCGGATCGAGATAGTCGCAGCGGTTCATGAACACTGTGCCCGTCTCCACCTTGTCGCCGATTTCGGCGGCGGCCTCGACATCTTCCGTCCAGATCGAGGCGGTGAGGCCGTAGGGACTGTCATTCATGAACTGCAGGGCTTCCTCGTCGTCCTTCACCTTCATGATGCCGACCACCGGGCCGAAGCTTTCCTCGCGCATGACGGACATCTGGTGGTTCACGTCCGTCAGCACCTGCGGTGCCAGGTAGGGCGAGCCCTCCTTGTCTTGCGGGAATTTGGCCATGTCGACATGGGCCTTCGCCCCCTTGCGCAGGGCCTCCTGGGTCTGCTCGCGCACCCAGGCGGCAAAGCGCGCCTGCGCCATCGGGCCGAGGGTGGACGCCTCGTCCAGCGGATTGCCGAGCTTGTACTGGCTGGTCAGGTCGACGAAGCCGTCGACGAAACGGTCATAGAGGCTTTCGTGGACATAGACGCGCTCGATGCCGCAGCAGCACTGGCCGGAATTGTAGAACGCCCCGTCGACCAGATTGCCGACCGCATAGTCGAGATCGGCATCCGCGCGCACATAGGCCGGGTCCTTGCCGCCGAGTTCCAGACCAAGCGTTGCGAAGGTGCCGGCCAGGGCTTTTTCGATGGCGCGGCCCCCGGCCACGGAACCGGTGAAGTTGACATGGTCGATCACGCCCGAGCCGAGCAGTTTTTCCGTGCCCTGGTGCGTCAGGACGACGTTCTGGAAGACGCCCTTCGGCAGGCCGGCAATCTCGAAGGCCTTGGCCAGGCGCTCGCCGACCAGGAGGGTTTGCGCGGCATGTTTCAGGATGACCACGTTGCCGGACATCAGCGCCGGCATGATGGTGTTGATCGCCGTCATGAACGGGTAGTTCCACGGCGCGATCACCATGACGATGCCGAGCGGCACCCGGCGCAGATAGCGCTTGAAGCCCGGCTTGTCGGTGCGCTCGATATCGGCCAGCGCCTCCTCGGCGGTCCTGGCGCAATATTCCGTGCGCTCGATCGTGCCGCCCAGTTCGCCGCCATAGCGGATCGGCCGGCCCATCTGCCAGGCCAGCTCCGGAACGACTTCGTCATTCATCGCCTTCAGCGCCTCGAGCGCCTTCAGGCAATAGGCGACCCTTTCCTTGATCGGAACGGCCGCCCAGCCGATCTGGGCCGTTCTGGCCGCCGAAACGGTCCTGGCGACGGCCGCTTCATCGAGAGCCGGACGTTCGGCATAGACCGACCCGTCTATGGGGGAGATCAGTTTGATCACATCTGACATTTTGGAACCTCTCCTGCCGCGTCTGCCCGCGCGGTTTTTCGAAAGTGGTTGGCTCTTATGTGTTCCGGTACGTGCCTTCGGCCCGTTTCCTTCGGGAGGGAGCTGACGGTCCTCCTCAAGGCGAGGTCGGGGCAAGAGCCCCGCCTTCAGTTCAGTCCATCAGGCCCGTTCGAACCCGCGGGCGATTTCGTAGTCCGTCACGACCCTGTCGAACTCTTCCAGCTCCCATTCGGCCGCCCGGGCGTAATGATCGATCACCGCATCGGAAAAGGCCTCCCGCAGGAACTCCGACTTGCGCATGCTCTCGCGCGCGTCGCGCAGGGTTTGCGGGATTTCCCGTGCCTTTGCCGCGTCGTAAGCATCGCCGGATGTCGGCGGATCGAGCGGCAGTTTCTCTTCAAGTCCCTTGAGACCCGCGGCGATCAGAACCGCGAGGGCCAGGTAGGGATTGAGATCGGAACCGCCGATCCGGCATTCGATCCGCAGCGCCTTGGTGCCCTCCCCGCACAGCCGGAAGCCGGCCGTCCGGTTGTCGACGGACCACACGGTCTTGGTCGGCGCGAAGGTGCCCTTCTGGAATCGCTTGTAGCTGTTGATGTAGGGCGCCAGGAAATAGGTGTAGTCGGGCGCGTATTTGATCAGGCCGGCAACGTAGTGGCGCATCGTTTCCGACATGCCGTATTCGCCTTTCTCGTCGCAGAAGACGTTGTTGCCGTCCTTGTCGAAGATCGACAGGTGCACATGGGAGGACGAGCCGACCCTGTCCCGGCGCCACTTGGCCAGGAAGGAAGCGGACCGTCCCTTGGCCCAGGCAATCTCCTTCACCGCATTTTTTGCGATGGTGTGATACTCGGCCGTATCGAGCGCCGGAGCATATTTGATGTTCAGTTCTTCCTGGCCGGCTTCGGCTTCGCCCTTGGTGTTCTCGACCGGAATTCCCGCGGCAAAGAGGTAATTGCGCACCGGGCGCATGACATCCTCTTCCTTGGTGGTCTGCAGGATGTGGTAATCCTCGTTGTAGCCGGAAATCGGATCCATGTGCCGGTAGCCGGTCTTGCGCATCTCGTCATAGCTTCGCTCGAACAGGAAGAATTCCAGTTCGGTCGCCATGATCGGCGTCAGGCCGAGTTCGGCCAGGCGGGCGACCTGGGCCTTCAGCATGGCGCGCGGGGAATGCGGCACGTCCGCGTGCGTGTGATGGTCCTGTACGTCGCACATGACCATTGCCGTGCCTTCCAGCCATGGCACCAGGCGCAGGCTCGACAGGTCCGGCTTCATCACGTAGTCGCCGTAGCCGCCCGACCAGCTCGTCGCCCGATAGCCCTCGACGGTGTACATCTCCAGGTCGGTCGCCAGCAGGTAGTTGCAGCAATGGGTCTCGGTATGGGCGCTGTCGATGAAATGCTGGGCGTGAAAACGCTTGCCCATCAGCCGCCCCTGCATGTCGACAATGCAAGTAAGCACCGTATCGATATCGCCGGAAGAGACGAGAGACTTCAGCGCATCGAAAGTCAGATTGCCTGGCATATTTGTCAGTCCGTATTGGGCGGGTCGCGTCATGTTCCATTGAAGGACCGGCCCGGAGAAGTCTGGCTCCGGACCGGTGAATTCAGGCCGCGCCGCCACCCGGAGGAGAGGCGGCGCGGCCGGGCACGTATCAGGTGTACCGGTAAGGACGGCCTGCCTTCTGCATGTCCTTGTTGTACTTCTTGAAGATCTCCACGACCTTCGCCTTGATCGGCGATTCAGCGGCTATCTCGTCCCAGAAGACCGTTGCCGCTTCTTCCACGGTTGCCCATTCGGCATCCGGAATGGTGGTCAGTTCCATCTTGGTGCCGTTGACGCGCAGCGCCGCTTCACCGCCCCAGTACCACCACTGGCGATAGTAATGCGAGGCGTCCATGGCGAGCTGCAGCATGGTCTTCAGGTGATCCGGCAGCTCGTTCCAGCGTTCCATGTTGGCAAAGAAGGATCCTGCCCAGGCACCGGAGATGTTGTTGGTCAGGAAGTAGTTGGTCACGTCGGCCCAGCCGACCGTGTAGTCTTCGGTGATGCCTGACCAGGCAATGCCGTCGAGTTCGCCCGTCTGAACGGCGACTTCGATGTCTTCCCACGGCAGGGTGACCGGCACGACGCCGAACTGGGCCATGAAACGACCGGCCGTCGGGAAGGTGAAGACGCGCTTGCCTTCCAGGTCCTTCAGCGAGCGGATCGGATCCTTGGTGGCAAAGTGGCACGGATCCCAGGCACCGGCGGAAATGTGCTTCACGCCGACCTTGGCATATTCCTCTTCCCAGATTTCCTTCAGTCCGTACTGGTTGAACAGCACCGGCACGTCGAGGGAATAGCGGGACGCAAACGGGAAGTAGCCGCCGAACACGGTGACTTCGGTCGGCGAGGCCATGGAGTCGTCGTCGGACTGCACGGCATCGATGGTGCCCTGCTGCATGGCGCGGAACAGCTCGCCGGTCGGGACCAGCTGGTCCGCGGTGTAGAGCTCGATTTCCATCTCGCCGTTGGCCGCCTTGTTGAAGGCATCGATATGCGGCTTGATCACGTGCTCGGCCAGGGCCGGGCCCGCATAGGTCTGCAGGCGCCACTTGATCGGCGACTGGCCGTGAACGGCGGGAGCCGCAAGCGAAGTGGCTCCGGCGGCGGCAACTGTGCCGATACCGGCTTTTTTCAGAAAGTCACGTCTGTTTGTCATCTTCAGTTCCCCTAGTTTCGATCCAATTCATGGCAGTCCGTCCGTTTTCCGGATCTTGTCCAACCAACTCCGCTTCCTCCGGATGTTGTTCGGAGCAGGAGGCAAGTGCTGCTGCTTCCAGCCATTACACCATTCAAATAGCGCGCCTCCCACTCATTTTTGCCCTGCATGCCGCACCTACTTGCCGTAAATCATATCCGGCAGCCACAGCGCGATTTGCGGGAAAGCCATCACGAGCACCAGCGCCAGGATCATCACCAGGACGAACGGCGTGATCGAGCCGTATATGTCGCGCATGGAGATTTCCGGCGGCGCCATGGCCCGCATCAGAAAGAGATTGTAGCCGAAGGGCGGCGTCATGTAGGCGATCTGTGTGGTGATCGTATAAAGAACGCCGTACCAGATCAGCACGTCGCCGGCGGGCATGCCGAGATCAAGCGTTGCCACCAGCGGCACGTAGAGCGGTGCGACGATCACCAGCATGGCCGTGTCGTCGAGAAAGGTTCCCATCACCAGGAAGGACAGCTGCATCAGGATCAGGATCAGCCACGGCGACAGTCCGAGCTGTTCGGTGAAAAGGCTCTCGATCGCCTTGACCGCGCCCAGCCCGTCGAACACGGCCCCGAAGCCGAGCGCCGCCAGAATGATCCACATGAACATGCACGAGATGCCGAGCGTGTTCTTCATGCACAGAATGAGGATGTGCCAGGACATGCGGCGGCGGACGAAGGCCGCAAGCAGGGCTGTCATCGCCCCGATGGCCGAGCTTTCCACCAGGCTTGTCCAGCCGTTGACGAACGGCACCATCATGGTCGCGAAGATCACCAGCGGCAGGAGGCCGGCAAGCAGCAGCCGGTACTTTTCGCCTTGCGATGCGTCCCTTTCCTCCTGCGTCAGCGCAGGACCGAGATGCGGCTGAAACTTGCAGCGCGTCGCGATGTAGACGATGAACATGGCCGCCATCATCAGGCCGGGGACAACGCCCGCGAGCCACAGCTGGCCGACCGGCGCCCGTGCGATCATGGCGTAGAGCACCAGCACCACGGAGGGTGGCACGAGAATTCCAAGCGACGACCCGGCCTGGATGACCCCCGTCACCATGCGCTTGTCGTATTTGCGTTTCAAAAGCTCCGGCAGCGCAATGGTCGCGCCGATGGCCATGCCGGCCACCGACAGGCCGTTCATGGCCGAGATCAGCACCATCAGCAGGATCGTGCCGATGGCAAGTCCGCCGTTCAACGGCCCCATCCAGACGTGGAACATCTTGTAGAGGTCGTCGGCGATCTTGGTTTCCGACAGGATGTAGCCCATGAAGATGAACATCGGCAGCGTCAGCAGCGGATACCATTTCATCAGTTTCATGGCAGCCGAGAACGGAATGTCGCCACCGCCGGTGCCCCAGAGCGCGAGCGCCGCAATGGCCGCGATGCCGCCGATGGCGCCGAAGACGCGCTGCCCCGTGAGGAGCATCAGCATCATCGACGAGAACATGAGAAGAGCGATCATCTCATACGACATCAGATCGTCTCTCCCTTGATCCGGGCAATATCCTTCAGGAATTCGGAGAACACCTGCAACAGCATCAGGAAGAAGCCGAGAATCATGACCATCTTGACCGGCCAGAGATAGGGCCGCCAGGCCGTCGGGCTGCGCTCGATATAGCCGAGCTTCTCACTGGCGGCCTGCGGCCCCCTTGTCACGAAAGTGGTGATCAGGTCCCACCAGAAACTCAGGGAATCCTTGCCGAAATAGCCGAGGGAATAGGCGGTGGAATTCAGCGCCCCGTAAAGCAGCACGCCGAGATAGAACATCAGCAGCAGCACCGTGAAGGCATCGAACCAGGCCTTCTTCTTCAAGCTCCAGTCCGCATAGAAAAGATCCATGCGCACGTTGGAGCCGAGCTGGATCGAGTAAGGCCCGCCGAGGATGTAATAGGCCACCATGGCGAACTGGGCGACTTCCAGGGTCCACAGCGAGGGATTGAAGAAGGTCTTGGAAATCGACGACCAGAGCAGGATGCCGGCCATCACGAAGACACCCCACATCATGATCCTGCCGATGCCCCGGTTGAAACCGTCGACGACCCGGATATAGACGCGCGCAGCCTTAAGCATCGGCCTCTCCTTGCACGTCACGCATCACAACTTGCGCCGCCTTCTCCAGCATGGGGCCGAGCATCCCGGACCAGCGCTCTTCCTCGGCAGCGCTCTTCAACTCGTCATTGCGGATCTCGATCATCAGACACGGCAGTCCGCGGTCCTCGCCATGACGGCGGATGGTGTAGTACACGCCGTCGGACGGCGCGTAGGGTTCGTTGTCACCGACGCTCAGGTCGCCCCGGCTGATGAGTGCCGCCAGCACAGGATCCGCGAGGCGGCGGTCGGTGTCGGAGATCAGGCCGATTTCCCAGGGCCTGGACCTGCCCTTGTAGACAGGCGTGAAGGAATGGATGGACACGACAGCCGTCGGCAGCCCTTCTTCCTTGCGCTGGTTGAGCAGCTTGTCGATCGCTTCGTGGAACGGCCTGTGCACCAGGTCCACCCGGAACGCTTTTTCGGAGGCCGGAAGGTCGCGATTGCCCGCGATCTCCGTCGTCTCGCTGAGACAGGGGATCAGGTCCTCGCGGCTTTCTTCCCGGTTGCAATCGATGATCAGGCGGGAAACGGTGGTGTAGACGAGCGGCGCATCGAGGCTTTGGGACAGGCCCTTGGCAACGCCAAGCGCGCCCGGGTCCCAGGCGATGTGAGCCGATTTGTCGGCTTCCGTGATGGCGAGCGACTGGTCGTAAGGCGGCGGGAAGAAGTTGGAGGCGTGATCGCAGACGAAGACGAACGGGCTCCTGCCCTCCGCATTTTCCACCGCGACGGCCCGGGACATTCCACCTGACTGTGGATCAGCTCCCATTCCCAACTCCCATGCGCGTCTCCCCCAGGAAATCACCGCCAAAATCAACGACAACCTTTGTAATGTTTATTACAGGATTGCCGAGTTGGCTAACTTCTGTAATATTTGATACGCAGAATACGGCTGCTGTCAATTCAATTCGGCAGTAAAATTTACACGTGCCGGACAAATCGAAACCGCGATCAGACCGGTCACGCACCAAAATGGTACCCGCCATGGAACGCCCTCTTCTGGATGACATCCGCGAGCGTCTGGACGAATTCACCGCGACGGAGAAAAAGGCGGCGCATGCCCTCATGGCCAATTATCCGATGCAGGGCCTTGGCACCGTCGCCCAGTTTGCCGATGCAGCCGGGGTCAGCTCGCCGACCATCCTGCGCTTCGTCGCCAGACTGGGATTTCCGGGCTTTGCGGAGTTTCAGAAAAAGCTGCGCAGCGAGTTGGAAAGCCAGTTGAATTCACCGCTGGCGCGCACCGCGAACCTGTCGGAAGACCCGGTCGGCGACCCGCATGTCAATCAGCTTCTGGAGAATGTGCGCGAGACCTTCGCCCACCTGCCGAAGGCGGAACTGACCGGTCTCATCAGGCTGCTCGCGGACGAGCGCAAGACCGTCCACCTGATCGGCGGGCGCTTCACCGACGGCCTTGCCCGCTACATGGCAGCCCATCTCAGGATCGTCCGCTCCAATGTCACCCATGTCGCCGGTCAGCAGGGCAACTGGCTGGATCAGCTTCTCGGGATCGGCTCGAAGGATGTCGTCCTGGTGTTCGATATCCGGCGCTACCAGACCGAGATCATCCAGTTCGCCGAGGCGGCCGCCAAACAGGGCGCCACGGTGGCGCTCATCACCGACAGCTGGATGTCGCCGATCGGCCGCTTCGCAAGCTACGTCCTGCCGGCGCGCGTGGCGGTGCCCTCCCCCTGGGATTCCTCCCTGGCGCTGATGGCGATCGCCGAGGTGCTGATCGCCGGGGTTACGCGAGAGAACCAGCAGCGGGCCCAGGAACGCATGCGCGCCCTGGAAGCCTTGCGCAACAAAGTGGACCCCTCGACCGAGGACCGCCCGGCGGGACCGGACATCTGAGCGGAGAAGCGCCAGCGAAGGCGGATGAATTTGCGATCCTGGCGGCCGCTTTCACGTGGCGGGCAGCGCGAGTGTTACCGCGATCGCCTCGTGATCGGAAATGTTCCGGCCCTTCGCGTCGACCGCCGGAATGACAGCCGGCGCCCGGCACTCAACGCCGCGCGCGAAGAACCAGTCGATCTTCTTGAACGCCCTGTACTCTTCGATCGTCCAGGCGTGATTGCGGGTGGTGAGATTGCTGGTATTGCACGTGCGCCAGTCGAAACCGGCTTCGCGGAGCCTGGCGAACATGGGCTCCACCGTTTCCGGCCTGGTGAGAAGCGCCTCCCCTTCGACACCTTCCTCCTGCAGCCCCTTGCAATTGAAGTCGCCGCCGATCAGGACCGGCTCGCTGCCGGTGAGCCTGTCCAGATGGGCCAGTAGAACCTTCGTTTCCTCGCTGCGCTCGGGCGGGCCCAGACGGCTTTCGTAGTGGACCGATACGACCCAGACCGGCTGCGGCAGAAGAAGCCGGACCGCGATCGCGATCCGTCCGCCGATGCGCCGCTGGTCGCCCGCATCCTTGTTCCAGAACCAGAAGCCGTCATTGTCGAGAGGCAAGACCAGCGCCCTGTCGATCGGAAATCGGGCGAGCACCGCGTTTCCGTGAAGGCCGTCCCTGTTCGGCGTCCCGCCGTGCAGTGCCTGCTCCCGGAAATCGCCGTGGCCGAGTTCGATGAACTCCGTGCCGTAGACGTGCCCCATGCCGAGAAGACGGGCAAGGTCGCCGGTGGTGTCCCGGTTGCCGGAGCGGGCCATGCCGAGATCCATTTCCGTCAGGAGGCAGATATCCGCCTGCTCGCGACGCAATACGGCGGCCGTTTCCTCCACGTGCTTGCAGCGTTCCAGGTTCCAGGCAACCACGCGCGGCCTCTCCGCCCGGAGCGCGGGCGCGTCCGCCGGTACCAGCCGAACCGTGTTGAGACAGGCCGCCTGCTGTCGCAAGGCCGCGTGACGTTCCGGTGTCGGCTCGCCCTGCAAGGCAGCCTTCCGCCACGCCTCGCTCGGGGTCTCCATCTCCCGGACCGTTTGGTCGACGGGCGGCAGGGGCGGAATTTCAGACATGGACGATCACACTCCGGACGGCCGTTTTCACGCAACGCCGTACAGCACAGCATGCCCGGCCGACAAGCGGGCGTCGGGCCCGTCCCGGACATGCGTGTCCTGCATGCGCAATGTCAAGCGGACACAAGCCAGCCCGCCCAAGCCGCTATTGCGGACGCTGACTGAAGGTGTTGATGACCTGCAGCCGTTCCAGATTGACGATCGCCGAAAGCATCAGCCGGTCCTGGCTCCAGTCCGCCGGTTTCTGGATCGACAGGGCCGTCAGGAAGATGACCGCCACCATGGGCAGGACGGCAAGAGCCGTGAGCCCCCAATGCGGGCGGACCCGGCCAGGCTCCATCAGCGCTTCCACCCTGCGGCGGAGCTTCTGGGCCGGCGAGCGGCGCAGCAGCCTCTCGTGAACCTCAAGCAGGGCCACCGCGGCAACACTGCCGGTGCTGTCCCGTGCGATCAGTTCCTGCCGTTTGCGAAGGCCTGCCTGCGCGGCGCGCAAGAGGCACAGGCAATAGGATCTCAGATCGACATGAGCGTCCTCGGCCACCTTCTGGTCGCAGGCGAGTTCGCGCAGCCGTTCGACTTCCGATTTCCAGTAGTAGAAGAACGGATTCCAGAAGAAGAAGGGGCGCAGAAGCTCAAGCCCGACTTCCCAGGCAACATCGCCCTGGCGCAGATGCTGGAACTCGTGTTTCAGAACGAGCCTCAGATCGTCCGGCTCCGCCAGCAGATCGGACGGAATCACCACGTAGTGATGGATCAGCCCGCGGGCGGAAAACGGCACCAGCGCATGGTCCGACAGCAGCAACCGGACACGCCCGTTGCGCCGCCACAGGTGGCAGGCGGAGAGCATCCGGTCGAGCCGCACCAGGCTGACGATCAGCTTGACGGCGAAATAAGAGAACCCGGCGGCCAGAAACAGAACGACACCGGCACCGAAACCCGGCGCCATTGTCAGAATGCTCTCGGTCATGCGGCTGCGCAGCCCGAGCAGCGCCTGAAAATCCTGCGCCGGAAGCGCAATGCCGCCCCGCAGGTATTGCGAGACCGCGTAATCGGCAAGGTTCACGGACAGCGTGGCCGGAACCACCTGCGCCGCGAGCATATGCTGATACGCGGCCACGATGGCCGGGGACACGATGATGATGGCGAAGAGACCGTTCAGGAGCCCGAGTTGGAGCGTGAACGCAAGTCTGTTCGCAAATCGTCCCATCAAAAGCTTGGCCGTCAGCCAAACCAGAGCCGTAATGGCCAATGTGACATTCAGATCGACATAGATATCGAACAACAGGCTAAGTAGCGTCATCTGTCCTCCTCCCGTCCAGCAACGCTCTAATCTCCTCCAGATCGTTCTTCGAGAGTTCGTATTCGTCGACGAGCCGGGCCACCAAAGAGGCCGGCGTGCCGTCGAACAGTTTCTCCGACAGGTTTCGAAGCGAACGGGACTGGTAGGTATCCTTGGTCAGCCGGGGGGAATAGATGAATGTCTTGCCTTCTTTTCGGCTGTCCACGAAGCCCTTGTCATCCAGGATCCGCATGATGGTGGCGCCGGACGTATAAGCGAGTTTTCTTTCCGGCGGCAGGCATGCCAGGATGTCCCGCACGCTGCCTTCGCCGATCTTCCAGAGTTCGGTCATGAACTCCAGTTCGACTTCGGTCAGAAACTCATTGCTTTTACGCTTTCTCATTATTTTCCTGCGCCAGTTGCGGAATGGATGTGGCTTACAGCTCCCATTCTTGCACGAATATCCCGGAAAATACTATTCCTTTAGTCGGTTCGGCCGTCACACTTTCCAGAAGCAGAAACTCCCCCATGCGATGCTGAACGCCAGCGGCCACCAGAGCGGATGCCCCATCAGCCCGAGCCAGGCCAGAAAGATATAGGCCGACCCAAGAAGCGTGATGAACAGACGGTCCCCGCGCGTCGTCTCCAGTCCCAGCACGCCCCGGCGGGCGTTGCCGCCAGGATAGCGGACTTCCAGAATGACCAGGAATCCGATTGCTGCGAAGATACCGGCGAACAGCAATGCCGTCGGCCAGGTCCAGGCCATCCAACCCAGCATCACACCCTCCCCAGGGCGAAGCCCTTGGCAATATAGTTACGGACAAAATAGATGACGATGGCGCCGGGAATGATGGTCAGGGTCCCGGCTGCCGCCAGCAGCCCGAGTTCATATCCCGCGGAGGAGGCGGTCCGGGTCATCACGGCGGCAATTGGTTTGGCGGCGACGGCCGTCAGGGTCTTGGCAAGCAGCAGTTCCACCCATGAGAACATGAAGCAGAAGAACGCGGCCACACCGACGCCCGACTTGATCGCAGGCAGGAAGATCGTCACGAAGAACCGCGGGAAGGAATAACCGTCCACATAGGCGGTTTCGTCCAGTTCCTTCGGCACACCGGACATGAAGCCTTCCAGGATCCAGACCGCCAGCGGCACATTGAACAGGCAGTGCGCCAGCGCCACCGCGATATGCGTGTCGAACAGGCCGACGGCGGAATAGAGCTGGAAGAAGGGCAGCGCGAACACCGCCGCCGGCGCCATACGGTTGGTGAGCAGCCAGAAGAACAGATGCTTGTCTCCCACGAACGAGTAGCGGGAAAACGCATAGGCCGCGGGCAGCGCTACCAGCACCGAGATCACCGTGTTCATGGTGACGTAGATGATGGAGTTGATATACCCCCAGTACCAGGTCGGATCGGTGAAGATGGTGGCATAGTTCGCCAGCGTCCAGGTCTGCGGAAACAGGGTGAACCCGGCAAGGATTTCGTTCGTGGTCTTGAAACTCATCGCGACGAGCCAGTAGATCGGCAGCATCAGGAAGAGAATGTACAGCATGGGAACCAGGCTTTTCAGGCGCATGACGGTTCTCCTCCTCAGGTTTTCTTGTCGTTCATCGTCATCAGCGTGTAGAACAGCCAGGAGGCCAGCAGCGTGATGGCGAAGTAGACGAGGGACATGGCAGCTGCCGGGCCGAGGTCGAACTGACCGAGAGCAATCTTCACCAGGTCGATGGACAGGAGCGTGGTGGAGTTGCCCGGTCCGCCACCGGTCAGAACGAACGGCTCGGTATAGATGTTGAAGCTGTCCATGAAGCGCAGAAGGATCGCGATGGTCAGCACCGTTTTCATCTTCGGCAGCTGAATGTAGCGGAAGATCGCCCAGTTGGACGCCCCGTCGATTTCCGCGGCCTGGTAATAGGCGTTCGGGATCGACACGAGACCCGCATAGGCAAGCAGCACCACCAGCGACGTCCAGTGCCAGACATCCATGACGATGATCGTCACCCAGGCGGCAACCGGGTCCTGGGTCATGTCGTAGGAAATGCCCAGGGTGTGGTTCATGAAATAGCCGAGCAGCCCGATATCCGGCAGGGTGAAGATGTTCCACATGGCGCCGACCACGTTCCACGGGATCAGCATCGGCAGGGCCATGGTCACCAGGCAGACAGGCACCCAGAAGCCCTTCCTCGGCATGGCGAGCGCAATCGCGACGCCGAGAGGCACTTCGATGGCAAGGATCGTGAGCGTGAAGAACAACTGCCGCCCGAGTGCGGCGTGGAAGCGGCTTGAGCGCAGGATCTGCTCGAACCAACCCAGTCCTTCCCAGAAGAACAGGTTGTCGCCGAAGGTTTCCTGGACCGAATAGTTCACCACGGTCATCATGGGGATGAGTGCGTTGAACGCCACCAGGAGCAGCACCGGCAGGACGAACAGCCAGGCGCGTTGGTTTACCGTTTTCATCGGGCTCCTCCCTCGGGCGAGCTTGCCAGCCATCCGTCCTTGTAGAGCCGGGTCTGGGATCGGTTGAATTCAAGCGTCACGGCATCGCCGGCGTCGGGCGCCTCCCCGTCCATGATCGCGTGGATGCGGCTGTCATGGGCGATGGCCTCGACCACCTTGTGACGGCCGATATCCGCCACCTTGCGGATATGGGCGGCAATGCCCTCGCCGGTTTTGGAAACGGAGACGAATTCCGGCCGGATGCCGATTTCGGCCATGCCGTCGCCGGCGCCGCTCACCGGTCCTTCCAGGGCGATCCGTTCGCCGCCGAAGAAGGCGGCCCCGCCCCTGACCTCGCAAGGCAGCACGTTCATGCCCGGCGAGCCGATGAAATGGCCGACGAATGTGTGCGCGGGCCGCTCGAACAGGTCCACCGGCGTGCCGATCTGAACGACCTCGCCATCCTGCATCACCACCACCTGATCGGCGAAGGTGAGCGCTTCGGTCTGGTCATGGGTCACGTAGATCATGGTCGCCTTGACCCGCTGGTGCAGTTCCTTCAGCTTCGAGCGCAGCTTCCATTTGAGGTGCGGGTCGATCACGGTCAGCGGTTCGTCGAACATGACGACGTTCACGTCCTCGCGCACCAGCCCGCGGCCCATGGAAATCTTCTGCTTGTTGTCCGGAGACAGGTTCGCCGCTCGCGTCGTGAGCATGGTGGTGACTTCCAGCATCTCGGCGATTGCGGTGACGCGGCGTTTGACGGTCTCCTCGTCCCGGCCGCGGTTGCGCAGCGGGAAGGCCAGATTGTCGTAGACCGTCATCGTGTCGTAGATGACCGGAAACTGGAACACCTGCGCGATGTTGCGCCTTGCCGGCGGCAGCGCGGTCACGTCCTGGTCGTCGAAGAGCACCTTGCCTTCGGACGGAATGAGCAGGCCCGAGATGATGTTGAGCAGCGTGGACTTGCCGCAACCGGAAGGCCCGAGAAGCGCATAGGCGCCGCCGTCTTCCCAGGTCAGGTCGATTTTCTTCAGCGCATAGTCAGCGTCGCCCGCAGGGCTGGAGCTGTAGCTGTGACGCAGATTGGAGAGTTTGATTTGAGCCATGAAGTCCTCTCCCTAAGCCACAAGCTGGCCGTCGGGCGCAAAGAAGAAGCAATGGCGCGGGTCCAGGTAGAACGAGTGGACTTCGCCGACAAGATAGGGATGCACGCCGGGTGCCAGGGACACCCAGGCCTGGCCGTCCATATCGAAATGGGCGCTGCTTTCCGAGCCGCTGAGTTCCGTCACCAGGACACGGCCTGAAAGCCTGACCGGATGCTCCGGCGTCTCAATCGGCATCACATGGTGCGGCCGGATCGCCAGCGTGTAGGTACCGTCGGACAGGCTTGCCGCGGCCCCCGAGACGGTCCAGCGCGTGGTCTCGCTCAGGATGACCGTATCGCCCTTTTTCGTGACCGGCGCGACATTGATCGGCGGATTGGAAAAGACCTTGGCCGCCTCCAGATCCTTCGGCTTGCGGAAGATCTCGGCCGTCGGACCGAACTGGACGACATTGCCGTCGCTCATCAGGGCCGTCTGGCCGCCGAGCAGAAGCGCTTCTTCCGGCTCCGAGGTCGCATAGACGACGACCGCGCCGCGGCCGGCGAAGAGCTCCGGAAGCTGGTCGCGCATTTCCTCGCGCAGCTTGTAGTCCAGGTTCGCCAGCGGCTCGTCCAGGAAGACGGCATCGCTTTCCTTCACGATGGCGCGCGCCAGAGCGGTGCGCTGCTGCTGTCCGCCGGAAAGCTCGTGCGGCTTGCGGTAAAGATAGGGGTTCAGCCTGAGGAGGCGGGCCGCCTCTTCCACCCGTCCTTCGATCTCCGACTTTGCAACGCCCGCCACTTTCAGCGGCGAGGCGATATTGTCGAACACCGACATATGCGGATAGTTGACGAAAAACTGGTGCACCAGGCTGATGTTGCGCTTTTGCGCCGACAGGCCGGAAACGTCCTTGCCGTTGAGGATGACCTGCCCGGACGCCAGACTGTCCAGTCCGGCCATCAGCTTGATCAGCGAGGTCTTGCCCGAGCCCGTCTCCCCGAGGAGAACGTTAAAGTGGCCGGTATGCAGGGTCAGGCTCGTGTTCTTGATGTGGGTGACACCCCGCACACGCTTGCTGACATTCTTGAGTTCTAGAGACATGTATGCTCGCCCGCGTCCGGACTGGGCCTGGAGGCGAAACCTCGGTTTCGCGGCCTGTCACATTCGGATCGGTGATGGACCGGGGACAAGCCCCGGTCCGGATGTTGGGTTAAAGCGACGTTCCGGCTTATTTTTCCGCCCAGCGGGCAACCAGTTCGTCGTAGTTCACGGTCTGGCCCTGAGGCTTCTCGTTTTCGAGCTTGGCCTTGGGAGCACCCGGCTGGGACAGCCAGTATTCCGGATCCTTCGGCTCGTTGAGCCTCGGACCGCAACCGCCGTAAACGTTGGCACGCTCGTCAGCCTGCTGCATGCGGGCCATGACGATGTCCATTTCTTCCGCCAGACGGTCCATGGCTTCCTGCGGCGTGAACGCACCGGAGTTGACGTCACCGATCTGCTGCCACCAGATCTGGGCCAGCTTCGGATAGTCCGGAACGTTGATGCCGGTCGGGGACCAGGCCACACGGTCAGGAGACCGGTAGAACTCGACCAGACCGCCGAGACGCGGAGCGCGTTCGGAGAAGGATTCGTGGCGAACGGTGCTGTCGCGAATGAAGGTGAGACCGACATGGCTCTTCTTCACGTCAACAGTCTTGGAAACCACGAACTGGGCATAGAGCCAGGCCGCTTTCGCGCGGTCTTCCGGGGTGGACTTCAGGATGGTCCAGGATCCCACATCCTGGTAACCGACCTTCTGGCCTTCTTCCCAGTAAGGGCCGTGCGGACTCGGCGCCATGCGCCACAGCGGCGTGCCTTCCTCGTCCACCGTGTTGTTGCCTTCCGAACGCGGCTTCACCATGTCCGCGGTGAAGGCGGTGTACCAGAAGATCTGCTGGGCAACGTTACCCTGGCTGAGCGCCGGCAGGGACTGATAGAAGTCGAAGCTCGCAGCACCCGGAGGGGCATAGTTGCGCAGCCACTCGTCCCATTTGCGGATGGCGTAAACCGCTGCCGGGCCATTGGCGGCACCACCACGGGAGACGGATGCACCCACCGGGTTACAGGTCCCCTCCTCCATGCGGATGCCCCACTCGTCGACCGGGATGCCGTTCGGCTCGCCCTTGTCACCGGCACCGGCCATGGAAAGCCAGGCGTCGGTCATGCGCCAGCCGAGATCCGGTGCGCGCTTGCCGTAGTCCATGTGGCCAAAGATCTGGACGCCATCGACTTCCTTGACGTCGTTGGTGAAGAATTCGGCGATGTCTTCATAAGCGGACCAGTTGACCGGTACGCCGAGTTCATAGCCGTATTTCTCCTTGAAGGCCGTCTTCAGGTCTTCCCGGTCGAACCAGTCCTTGCGGAACCAGTAGAGGTTCGCGAACTGCTGGTCGGGAAGCTGATAGAGATCCCCGTCCGGACCGGTGGTGAACTGGGTGCCCATGAAGTCTTCGAGGTCCAGATCCGGATTGGTCACATCCTTGCCCGGGCCGGCCATCCAATCGGTCAGATTGTAGGCGAGCTGAAGGCGGGAATGGGTGCCGATCAGGTCGGAGTCGTTGACATAGGCGTCATAGAGGTTCCGGCCGGTCTGCATCTGGGTCTGGACGGCCTGGACGACTTCGCCCTCGCCGAGGATCTGGTGATTGACCTTGATCCCTGTGATTTCCTCGAACGCCTTGGTCAGCACTTCCGACTCATACGAGTGCGTCGGAATGCCTTCGGACAGGACGTTGATTTCCAGGCCCTGGAACGGTTCGGCCGCCTCGATGAACCACTTCATCTCGGCAAGCTGGCCGTCTTTCGACAGAACGGATGGCTGGAATTCTTGGTCGATCCACTTCTGTGCCGCTGCTTCGTCGGCAAAAGCGGACCCTGCTCCCGCAAGTACAGCACCAGCTGCAACTGCGGAGAGTAGATACTTACGCATCTGCATCTCCTCCCGTGAGATAGTATGAGCCGTGTTTATCCGGCTACACATACTTGGACACAGCGTTGCCACGTTGTCAAACTAAATTTTTAGTAGGTTTTCCTGCCAACTCAAAATCAGATTAAACTATTGATTTAAAAAACATTATCGCGGCAATCATTCAACCGGACGGTGGACCGCCCTCCCGATTTGATCGCGTCAGCGCTGCTGACTGTGGCAGAAATTAGACCATGAATGTATCAGAAAAGGAGTTTCGAGTCTTTCATTTTTTATCGGCCGGGCCTTCCACCAAGGTTCGTTTGCAGCGCAAAACGAAAGTGATGAGCAGACTTGGGGTGGCGCCGGAGCGGTTTGGAGGGCCATGTGCCCTGCAGGCCGGGTGCGGCGATGAGGCCGCACCCGGCAGAGCCAACTACATCTCGCACTCGGCTGCATAGGCATCTGCATGATCGGTGAGTGCGGTGCCGATGATCTTGTTGGTGTAGACGTCACCCTCCTTGATCACTTCGCGGACATAGATGTCCTGGATCGGATGGTGGTTCGGACCGAACCTGAAATTGCCGCGGGTCGACTTGAAGTCGGCCTCTTCCAGCGCCGCCCGGAAGGCGTCCGCGTCGTTCACGTCCGCCTTCGCCATGGCGGAGAGCAGCAGGTTGGCGGTGTCGAAGCCCTGCGACGCATAGAGCGACGGCAGGCGGCCGTATTCGGCCTGGAAGCTTTCGACAAAGGCCTTGTTGGTTTCGTTGTCGATGTCCTTGCTCCACTGGCTGGTGTTCTTCACCCCGAGCGCCGCATCGCCGACCGCCTGCAGGATGCCCTGGTCGAAGGAGAAGGCCGGGCCGACCACCGGAAGGTCGATGCCGCTGTCGGCATATTGCTTCAGGAAGGAAATCCCCATGCCGCCGGGCAGGAAGAAGAACACGCTGTCGGCGCCAGAGGCCCGGATCTGGGCAAGTTCGGCGGCATAGTCGGTCTGGCCGAGCTTGGTGTAGATCTCGCCGGCAAGTTCGCCGTCGTAGAAGCGCTTGTAACCGGTCAGGGCGTCCTGGCCCGCCGGGTAGTTCGGCGCCAGGATGAAGCTCTTCTCGAAGCCCGCCTCCTTGGCATAGGCGCCGGCCGCCTCATGCAGGTTGTCATTCTGCCAGGCGACGTTGAAATAGTCGGGATGGCAGCCCTTGCCGGCAAGCTGGGACGGACCGGCATTCGGCGACAGGTAGAACTTGCCCTGCGCGGTGACCGAAGGAATGACGGCCATGGCCAGGTTCGACCAGATGATGCCGGTCAGCACGTCGACCTTCTCCGCCTGCACCATCTTGTCGGCAAGCTGGACGGCGACATCGGGCTTGCGCTGATCGTCCTCGATGATCACCTCGATCTCTTTAATGCCCGATTGCTTCACCGCCAGCATGAAGCCGTCGCGCACGTCGATGCCGAGACCGGCGCCGCCGCCCGACAACGTCGTGATCATGCCGACCTTCACCGGCTCGGCGACCGCATTTGCGGACAGGATCGCCACCAGGCTTGCTGCTGCAGCAAGACTTTTCAACATTGGATTCTCCCCTCTTTTCAATCTCCCGGAGCATCCCCGCATTCAGGTGAATCCGGACAGGATGTTCCAAGTTTTCAGAACCGATCAGCCTGTCTGCCTGCACCTGCCGGCGCAGAAGCAAGGCCGATCCGCCAAGGCTTTCTGTTGAAGCCTTCAGGACACTCTATCGGCACATTCGCGGATGTGGAACCTGCATCTGGCCCGTACCCTAAAGCGCCGTTCTGACGTGCCACAGTTCGGGAAACAATTCGACCTCCAGCATGCGCTTCAGATAGGAGACGCCGCCGGTGCCGCCGGTGCCCCGCTTGAAACCGATCACGCGCTCGACCGTGGTCACGTGGTTGAAGCGCCAGCGGCGGAAATAGTCTTCCAGGTCCACCAGCTTCTCGCCGACTTCGTAAAGCGCCCAA